>JAZKGJ010000021.1:0-9948 GCA_040385975.1 Pseudomonadota bacterium
AGTCGCGCCACTGCTGCAACCGCATCGCATCGTCGGTGTCGGGCAGGCGGAGGGCAGCAAGGTTCGCCCAGTCCTTCAGCGTCCAGGCGAGCGTAAAGAGCGCGGCCAAGCCTGTTGCAATTGACGCTTCTTCACAGCGAGATCGCAGATCGGTCATACCGCTATCCTATGCGGACGTTTTCGGCCCGCTCGCTTGCGAATGCCGAATGGCTGGCTCAATCGATGCACGCAATGTTTGACGCGGTGCCTGTCCAAATTTGGCTGCTGATCGCGATCTTCGCGATCGCATTCTTGCCGGCCCGGTACGTGCTCAGACACCTAATGCGAGATCCTGCCCGGCGCGATATTACCCAACCACCGCCCGAGTTGGCGTGGCGTACAACCGGACTGCTCGTTCGCAATCTGGCAGTCGTAGTGGCGCTGGCCGGTTTTGCCGTGTTTATCTTCACCCCCGCCGCCGCCCAGTGGGCGGACTCGCCCACCTTCCTGCCGACGTTAACGGCCATATCCAGCGCAGCTATCTTGTTCACAGTCCCTCGGGGGCTTTCGCGCGGCAATATCCAGCCAATCATTCGTGGTTTTTACGACACCTACTCGCGCTCAACACAACCAAAGCGCTTTTGGTTGTCGATCATCTGGAACATCGCGTTCGGCTCTTTGCTGGGTTGGCTTAGCGTCGCGACGTATCACGAGGCACCAAACCAACTACTAGTTGATTGTTACAATCAGGAGCTTCGGATCGAAAAAATGCTCGACTCATGTAGTAAACTGATCAACAGTGATAGCCCGAACAACGACGTAGTTGCCGGCTATATTGGCCGCGGGACCATTTATACGGATGTGGGACGATTTGATAACGCGGTGGCGGACTTTACGCTCGCACATAATATTGCGCCGCATGACCTTATCCCGTTAGCCGATCGCAGCGTCGCCTACGCATGGTTGAATGACCGGACCCGCGCCGAAAGCGACTTTGCGGCAGTTCGGGCGAAGGACCCCTCCAACCCCGTCGTAGTGCGCGCCGAAGCAATTCTCAAAATGAATTCCGGCGACAGACGCGGCGCGATCGAGCGCCTGACAGCAGCATTAAGGATTGATAGCAAAGATGGATGGTCGCTAAACAAGCGAGCGGAAAATTATCGCGCGCTCGGTGAGAATGAAAAGGCGCGCAAGGATATGCAGGCACTTCGCGTCATTATGAGCGAAGCTGCAAAAAACGAAAGTGATCGTTGACAGTGCGTTTAAGACACTACCGATCCCGCCGCCCCAGCAACCTTAGCCGCAGCGCATTCAGCTTGATGAAGCCCGCCGCGTCGCGCTGGTCGTAGGCGCCCTGGTCGTCTTCGAAGGTCACGACCTTTTCCGAATAGAGCGAATGCGGCGACTTGCGGCCCGTCACGCTCACGCTGCCCTTGTAGAGCTTCAGCCGGACGGTGCCGGTGACCTTTTCTTGGCTGTGGTCGACCGCGGCCTGGAGCATTTCGCGTTCCGGACTGAACCAGAAGCCGTTGTAGACGAGTTCGGCATAGCGCGGCGCAAGCTCGTCCTTCAAATGCGCGGCACCGCGATCGAGGGTCAATTGCTCGATGCCGCGGTGCGCCTGGTAATAGATCGTCCCGCCGGGGGTTTCGTACATACCCCGTGATTTCATGCCGACGAAGCGGTTCTCAACCAGATCGAGCCGGCCGATGCCGTGCTTTCGCCCCAGGTCGTTGAGCGCCGCCAGCAACGTCGCCGGCGACATCGCCTCGCCGTTGAGCGCTATCCCGTCGCCGCGTTCGAAATCGATCGTGATCGTCTCGGGCGCGTCGGGGGCGTCTTCCGGGTTCACCGTGCGCGAATAGACATAGTCGGGGACCTCGACCCACGGGTCCTCGAGCACCAGCCCTTCCGACGAGGTGTGGAGGATGTTGGCGTCGGTCGAAAAGGGCGCTTCGCCGCGCTTGTCCTTGCTGACCGGGATCTGGTGCTGTTCGGCGAATTCGATCAGGCGGGTGCGGCTGGTCAAATCCCATTCGCGCCACGGCGCAATGACCTTGATGTCGGGGGCGAGCGCGTAATAGCCGAGTTCGAAGCGGACCTGGTCGTTGCCCTTGCCGGTCGCGCCGTGACTGACCGCGTCGGCGTTGACCGCGCGCGCGATCTCGATCTGGCGCTTGGCGATCAAGGGCCGCGCGATGCTGGTGCCGAGCAGGTACAGCCCCTCGTACAGCGCATTGGCGCGCATCATCGGGAAGACGTAGTCGCGGACGAACTCTTCCTTCAAATCGTCGATGAAGATGTGCTCGGGCTTCACCCCGGCCTGTTCGGCCTTGCGGCGCGCGGGTTCCAGCTCCTCGCCCTGCCCGAGGTCGGCGGTGAAGGTCACGACCTCGCAACCGTAGGTCTGCTGCAGCCATTTCAGGATGACGCTGGTGTCGAGCCCGCCCGAATAGGCCAGGACGACGCGTTTGATCTGTTCGGTCATGGCGGCGCGGTTACGCGGGGCAGGGCGGCATCGCAAGCGGACTTGCCCGCGTGCCGCCGACGCCGCATCATGGCGAAAACCGCCGCCGGAGAGATGCCCATGAAGATTGCCGCCACGCTTGCCGCCGCCCTGCTCTGCACGGCTGCCGCGCGCGCCGACGAGGGGATGTGGACCTTCGACGCGTTTCCGGCGGCGCGGATGAAGGCGGCTTATGGCTGGGCCCCCGACCGGGCGTGGCTCGACCGGGTGCAGGCCGCCGCGGTGCGGCTGACCGGCGGCTGCTCGGCGTCGTTCGTCAGCGCCAGCGGGCTGATCCTCACCAATCATCACTGCATCGCGGCGTGCGCGGAACAATTGTCGAGCGCGAACGCCGATTACCTGGCCGACGGCTTCGTGACCCAGCGCCGCGGCGACGAGCGCAAATGCGCCGGCCAGCAAGCCGAGGTGCTGACCGCGATCAGCGACGTGACCCCGCGGGTGAAGGCGGCGATCGGGCGCGCGAGCGGCGCGGCTCTGGTGCGGGCGCGCGACGGTGCGATCGCGGGCATCGAGCAGGAGAATTGCAGCGATCGCGCGACCACCCGGTGCCAGGTCGTGACGCTGTTCGGTGGCGGCCAGTACAAGCTCTATCGTTACCGCAAGTACAGCGACGTCCGGCTGGTGTGGGCGCCGGGCGCGGCGGCGGCGGCGTTCGGCGGCGACCCCGACAATTTCAACTTTCCGCGCTACAGCATGGATGCCTCGTTCCTGCGCGCGTACGAAAACGGCCAGCCGGTCGCGACTCCGCAGCATCTTCGCTGGAACCCGCGCGCGCCGGAAGCAGGCGAGGCGACCTTCGTGGTCGGCAATCCGGGCAGCACCCAGCGGCTGCTGACGCAGGCCCAGATCGGCGTTCAACGCGAGCTCGTCGTGCCGCTGCGGATCACCCTGCTGTCGGAATTTCGCGGCCGGCTGATTGCGCTGCGCGCCGAGAATGCGAGCCAGCGGCGCGAGGGGACCGAAGCGCTGAACTCGGTTGAGAACAGCTACAAGGTGTATTGGGGACAGCAGAAGGCGCTGAACGATCCGGCATTCGCCGCGAAACTGGCGGCGGTGGAAACCGCGCTCAAGGCCCGCACCCCCGGGCGGCGCGGCGCGGCCGATCCGTGGGGCCAGATCGCCGCCGCCACGCTGGCGCACCGCGCGCTCTATTACGATTACTTCTTCCTCGACAGCAACGCGGGGGGCGGGTCCGACCTGTACCGTTACGCAAAGGCTTTGGTCCGCGCGGCCGCCGAGCGCGAGAAGCCCAATGCCGAGCGGCTCCCCGGCTACACCGACAGCGCGCTGCCGCTGCTCGAAAAGCAGCTGACCGACGCTGCGCCGGTGTATCCCTGGCTGGACCGCGAATCGCTGACGTTCTGGCTGTCGAAGACGCGCGAATATGCCGGGGTCGACAATCCGCGGGTCAAGGCGCTGCTGGGCCGCGACGCGCCCGAAGCGCTTGCCGAACGGCTGGTGAAGGGCACCAAGCTCGCCGATCCCGACGTGCGGAAGCGGCTGTTCGAAGGCGGCGCGGCGGCGATCGCTCGCTCGGACGACCCGCTGGTCCGCTTCGTCGCGGCGCACGATGCCGACGCGCGGGCCTTGCGCGCGCGCTACGATGCGGAGGTCGCCGCACCCGTCACCGCGGCGCAGGCGAAGCTCGCCGCGGCGCGCTTCGCGGCCTACGGCCCGGCCAATTACCCCGACGCGACCTTCACGCTCAGGATCTCCTACGGCAAGGTCGCGGGCTGGACCGAGCGCGGCGTCGCGGTGCCGGAGCGCACGCTGTTCGCCGGCCTCTACGACCGCGCGACCGGGCAGGAGCCGTTCGAGCTCGCCGCCCCGTTCGTCGCGGCTCGGAACAAACTCGACCTCAGCACCACCTACGACTTCGTCAGCACCAACGACATCATCGGCGGCAATTCGGGCTCGCCGGTGATCGCGCGCGACGGGTCGGTGATCGGCGCGGCGTTCGACGGCAACATCCATTCGCTCGGCGGCAGCTTCGGCTACGACGGCGCGCTCAACCGGACGGTGTCGGTTTCGACCGCAGCGGTGCAGGCGGCGCTGGAGCGGATCTATCCGGCACCGGCGTTGGTCAGCGAACTGGCGGGGCGGTGACAGCGGTCGCGCGGAGTATTGTGAGGATCGCCATGGCCGAGATCAAGACCAAGCCCGCGGCCCTGAGCGTCGCCGATTTTCTGGACACCGTCGAACATCCAGTGCGCCGCGCCGACGGCGAAACGCTCTGCGCGCTGATGGAACGGATCAGCGGGGAGCCGCCCCGAATGTGGGGCCCGTCGATCATCGGCTTCGGCAGCTACGATTATACCTATGACAGTGGGCATTCCGGAACGATGTGCCGGCTGGGGTTTTCGCCGCGCAAGGCCGAACTGGTGCTCTACGTCCTGACCGGCGAAGCCGAGCAGACGGCGCAGCTGGCGCGGCTGGGCAAGCACCGGACCGGCAAATCGTGCCTGTATATCAAGACACTGGCCGACGTGGACATGGCGGTGCTGGCGGAAATCGTACGCGGATCGCTCGCGCATATGGACGCACGCTACCCGCGCTGAGCGGTCAGATGCCCGCGTACCAATCGTAATCGACGTTATCCTCCCAATAGCCGCCCTTGCCCTTGCCGATCCCGGCCAGGCTCGCGACCGCGTCGATCCGCATGACGTATTTGGCGTGCTTGTAGCCCAATTGCCGCTCGACCCGCAGCCGCACCGGCGCGCCGTTCTGGATCGGCAAGGCGCGGTCGTTGAGTGCCCACGCCATGATCGTCTGCGGGTGAAAGGCGTCGGTCAGGTCGATCGATTCGTAGTAATTCTTGCCCCCGTAGAGGTCGGCGCAGGTGAAGACGACGTAGCGCGCGGCCGGGCTGATCCGGGCCGCCTCGAGCAGCGTCCGGAGCTGTGGGCCGTGCCATTTGCCGATCGCGCTCCACCCCTCGACACAGTCGTGGCGGGTGATTTGAGTTTTGGCCGGCAGTTGGCGAAGCGTGGCGAGCGGAATCGACAGCGGCTGCGCGACCAGCCCGCCGACGGCCAGGCGCCAATCGGCGAAATCGGCGGCGGCTTGGGCCAGATACTCAGGGGTGCCGGGATTGCGGGTGCCGTTGGCGCGAAACACCGGCGACAGGTCGGCCGGCGCGAAGGTCGGTGCCAGCGCGTCGCGGTCGCTCAGCGCGCGTTGCAGCCCGCGGTGCATGTCCTCGCCCTTGAACAGGATCGCGCGCGCGGTCTCGTTCTGCACGATCCGGTCGCAGCCGGTCAGGAGCAGACCGGCACCGGCGGTCGCGCCGCCGACCAGCGCGCGGCGGGTGAGGAGCGCGCTCATTCGGCGGGCTCCGGCATCGGCGCCGCAATTTCGGCGGGGACCGGCGGCACCCGCCAGCGCCCGGTGATCATCGACACGATCTCGTTCCAGGTCCCCGCCAGGATCACCAGCACCAGATGAACGATCGCGAACAGCCCGATCCCGGCGGCCGCGAGGAAATGGATCGAACGCGCCGATTGCCGCCCACCGAACAGGTCGAGCAGCCACGGCCACGCCGCGTTCATGCCCGGCGACAGCGTCAGCCCGGTGGCAATGACCAGCGGAAACAACCCGAACAGGACCAAAGCGTACGACGCCTTTTGAAAGATATTGTAGGCGGCCGGATGCGCCGGATCGTGAAACCGAAAGACCAGATGCGCCTTCAAATCGGCCCAGACCTCCGCCGGGCGAAACTCGGCCAGCCGGAGCCGCAGGTCGCGCTGAAAATGCCGGTTGATCAAGCTGGCGATCATATAGGCCAGCAGCGACAAGGCGAAGACCAGCGCGAAGAACAGGTGCCAGCGCCTGCCGAGCGCGAGATTGTAATTCGCGGGGATCGTGATCCAGCCCGGAAAGGCGGGGGGTTCGAACCAGGCGTAATCGAAGTTCGCGCCGAATTTGCCCCAATAGAGCCGCTTGTGCGCGTTGGAGATCATCATCCCCGACCCGAGCAGGATGAAGATCGCCAGCGCGTTGACCCAGTGCCAGACCCGCGTCGCGAGCCGGTGGCGATAGATCGACGTGCCCGGCGGCACCATCGTTTCATCCGCGTCCGAAGCGGCAGGAAGCGTTGGTTCGTCCATTCCTGCCATTCGCCGCCTCCATGCATCCGGTTACACCCCGGCAGGCTACGCGACCATTGCCACGAATGATATCGCGCGGTCGCGCGGCCGGACCGAAACGAAAAAGGGCGGCCCCGCGGGACCGCCCTTCCTCATCATTCGATCAGACGTGGCTCAGAATGCGACGCCCAGCCCGATGCCGGCGAAATTGACGTCGGTGCCCTGGTCGAGCGTGCGGCGGTATTCGACCTTGCCGTACACCGAACCGCCGAACTTGTGCTGATAGCCGACGCCCGCGAACGGCGCTTCGCTGCCGTCGGCGAAGCCGTAGCCGCCCAGTGCATACAGCTTGCCGCCGGTCCCGAGCTTGGTGCCGACCCGGCCGCCGATCCCGAAGAACACGTCGGCGCCATCGACCAGCACCTTGTCGGCCGAAGCCTGGATGCCGATGAACGCGCTGGTGCCAAGATCGAAGTCGTAGCCGGCTTCGACGCCTGCAAACGCTTCCTCGTTGCCGCTGGCGAAGGCGACGCCGCCGCGCGCTTCGATGCGGCCTTCACCGCTGCGCTCCTGCGCGGCGGCCGGGACGGCGATCAGAGCGGCCGCAGTGGCGGCGAGGATGGTCAGAGTACGCATCGTAATTCCCTTTTTCGTGGCGGACGACACGTTCGCCGTCCCGCTGCCGGGGCATTTGCAAATCGATTGTGGCGCGATCTGGGCGCAATTCTATCATTGCCGCGGCACTCGATGACGAATGCCGTTAATAGGCGCGCCAGAAGAAGATCACCGTCGTCGTGCCGGTCACCAGCAACGTCCAGCCACGCACGATGCCGGGCGACAGCCGCTTGCCGAACCCCGCGCCGAACCAGCCGCCCGCGACCGCACCCGCCAGCATCGGCAGACACAGGCTCCAACGCACCAGCCCCGCCGCCACGAACACGATCGCCGCGGCGGCGTTGGCGACCGCCAGCATCAGCGTGCGCGGCGCGAACAGGCTGCGCGGGTGCAATCCGGCGAGCAGGCCGTAGGTGGCGGTCATCATCAGCCCGACCCCGCCGCCGAAATAACCGCCATAGATGCCGAGCAGCATCTGGACGGTCACCAGCGTCGGCAGCCCGATCGTGACGCGCGCGCGCAGCCACTCCGACGCGTGCTTACCGAAAGCCAGCACCACGAACGCGTAGAGCACGAGCCACGGGATGATGAGGTCGAAGGTGCGGGTCGGCGTGAGGACGAGCAGGATGCTGCCGACGAGCGCGCTGACGAAGGTGATCGCGGCGAGCACGCGCACGCTCATCCCGCCGACCGGCGCCAGTTCGTCGCGGTATGCGACCGCGCTGGCGGCGGCGCCGGGCAGCAGCGCGACGTTGCTCGTCGCGTTGGCGAGGTTCGCCGGCAGCCCAAGCGCGATCAGCGTGGGCAGGGTGGCGAAGGTCCCGCCGCCCGCCAACGCGTTCATCGCCCCGCCGACGAACCCGGCCAGCGCGGCGAGGATTAGCGATTCTGCTTCCACCTCACCCCGTCACAATCACAGACAGTCTTGAATAAGTTGAGCGGCACACTTCACTCCAGTGCTGCCAGCTTCTCTTCCGCTTGGCGATCCAGCTCCGCCCGGCTCTTCTTTTCGCTCGCGGTCTTCAGCTGGCCGCACGCCGCGTCGATGTCGCGCCCGCGCGGGGTGCGGGTCGGCGCGCTGATCCCGCTCTCGAACACGATATTGCTGAACGCGCGGATCCGTTCGGGGGTCGAGCATTCGTAGGGCGCGCCGGGCCAGGGATTGAACGGGATCAGATTGACCTTGGCGGGCAGGTCGTAATGCTTGATCAGCCGGACCAGTTCGCGCGCGTCGGCGTCGCTGTCGTTCTTGTCCTTCAGCATCACATATTCGAAGGTGATCCGCCGCGCATTGTTGGCGCCGGGATAGTCGGCGCACGCCTGGAGCAGCTCCTCGATCCCGTATTTGCGGTTCAAGGGCACGATCTCGTCGCGCACCTCCTTGGTGACGGCGTGGAGCGAGACCGCGAGATTGACCCCGATCTCCTCGCCCGCGCGCGCCATCAGCGGGACGACGCCAGAGGTGCTGAGCGTGATCCGCCGCTTGCTGAGCGCCAGCCCGTCGCCGTCCATCACCAGCTTGAGCGAATCGCGGACGTTGTCGAAATTATATAACGGCTCGCCCATTCCCATCATCACGATGTTGGTCAGCATCCGCCCGTCGACACTCGACGGCCATTCGCCCAGCGCGTCACGCGCGAGCATGACCTGGCCGACGATCTCGCTCGGCAGCAGATTACGGACCAGCCGCATCGTGCCGGTGTGGCAGAACCGACAATTGAGCGTGCAGCCCACTTGGCTCGAGACGCAGAGCGTGCCCCGGTCGGCGTCGGGGATAAACACCATCTCGTAATCCTGCGCGTCGTCGCTGCGCAAAAGCCATTTGCGGGTGCCGTCGGTCGAGACCTGCGCCTCGACCACCTGCGGCCGCGAGATGACGAAGCGGTCGGCGAACCAAGGCTGCATCGCCTTGGAGATGTCGGTCATCAGCGAAAAGTCGGTGACGCCGCGGTTATAGATCCAGTGGAACAGCTGTTTCGCGCGCAGCTTCGCCTGCTTGGGCTCGAGCTGCGACGTCTCGAGCGCCATGCGCAGGTCGTGCTTGGACAGTCCGAGCAGGTCGATCCGCCCGTCGCTGCGCGGCACGAAAGCGCGCGGCACCGGCACGGGGTCGATATGCCCGGGAATGGGCATCAGGGCGGCGGCGGCTGACGGCATGGCCGCGCGCTTAAAGGAATAGCGCCGCTTTTGCTATCCGTACGCGGCGTCAGATTACCGCGAGCGAACGCCGACCCCGCGTTCCACGCCGCAGCGCGCCACCGGCCAGCCCGAAGCCGATGATCATCATTGCCCAGCTGCCCGGTTCGGGCACCGCCGCGACCAGATTAGGCCCGAAGAGCACACCGTCGATTCCGATCCCGCTGCCGTCGAGGTCGCCTTCGGCACCTTGGAACGCGATCCGGGCCATCCCGCCCGAGCTGGCGATGAACTGGTCGGAGAAGATGAAATCCTGGCTGAAGCGCGTGAAGGTAGGATCGGCGCGGCTGACTGAGAAAACCTGATCACCGACAAAGGCCTGTGCCGCGTTGAGGTCGCCGCCGGTGCTGCGATAATCAAAGGTCAGATTATAGCTGGTGCCCGCGGTTACCGGATACGCAAGCCGGGTCTCGAACCTGCCCGGATTGCCGGTCGAGCCGCCCAGATCGACATAGCGCCCGTCGGGCATGTCTGGCGGGGCGCCCAGCACGCCGGGGATGTTGCCGCCAACCAGATCGACTGATCCGCCCGTCACGTCCCATTGCA
>JAZKGJ010000021.1:9958-21006 GCA_040385975.1 Pseudomonadota bacterium
AAATGTCGTCAGATTGTCCTGAGGCTGACCGGCATTGTCAGCGAAGAAATAGTCGAAAAAGATCGTCGTCGGGGGTGGCGGAAACTGGGTCTGCGCGTTCGCTTGCGGCGCTAGTGCGAGCGCGCCGGCAACTGCGGCGAGCTTGAAAAAGCTGCTTTTAGACATGGATTTAGCCCCGTTTCGATTCCATCGCACAAGGGCTGAGGCGGGGCGTCGGTTCCCGCAAAACGACCGAAGATAACTTGGATCAGCAACTAATTGCCCGCGCACGCCACCGTTGCCGCGTCGATCGCGGTTGCGGCACCGGCCAGGCTGTAGATATCGGCGATCGCGCGGCGGTCGCGGCCGATGCTTTCGACCGACAGGCTGCGTCCCGACCGAATCGCCGCGACGATCGCACGGTCGGTGCGGGTGTCGCTAGCCCAGCCATCGAGATCGCCCGCGGTCAGCTGGAAGCGGCGCTCGCCGATCGACAGCGTCACCGCGGCACGGGGATCACGCGGCCGGCTGAGCCGGACATGCAGCTGCGCACGGATGTTGCTGGCGGGCCAGCGCGCGATGCTGGCGAATGCTCGCGTGGTGGTGCCGCCGACGAGCTGGACCGGCTGGGCGATGGCGAAGCAATGGCGCGGCGACGTTTCGCGAAACGCCCCCCAGCGCCCGAACGTGCCGATGCTGTCGCGCGCGAGGGCCGGGGCGGCGAGCAGCGCGAGGGCGAGCAGCATTTTCACGCCGGCGCGTGGCCGGTGCCGGTGTGAAGTTCGCGCTCGACGCCGTCGGTGAGCAGCGACACCGACCCCTGCGGCAACCCGGCGGCGACCGGGGTATCGTAACCGCTGAGCGGCGGCAGCCCGGTCATCACCCCGCGCAGCACCCGGCTCGAGATGCCGTGCATCACCACCAGCCGGTCGCCCGGGTCGTCGGCAGTGTCGGCGAGCCAGCCCGACACCCGCGCCGCGATCTCGGGATAGCTCTCGCCGTCGGGCGCGACTTTCAGCGTCCCGCCCACAAACACCGGGCCATGTTCGGCGACCACGTCGGCGTAATAGCGCCCGCCCCAGCTGCCCATGCCGATCTCGCCGAGCCGCGGATCGGTGCGCGCGGCGTGCCAGTCGAGCTCGAGGTGTTCGGCGATGACGGCGAGGGTTTGCAGCGCGCGTCCGGTCGGCGACGCCCACAGCGTGAGTGCGGGCTTCGCGCCGAGCGCTTCGCGCAGCGCGCGGCCCATTTCGTCGGCCTGTGCAAAGCCCGCACGGGTCAGCGGGGTGTGCGCGGCATCGCCCTGCAACCGGTGCGCGGCGTTGAACACGGTTTCACCGTGACGAGCGATGAAATCGCGGCCGGAGCGGGAGGTCGACATAGCCCGGTGACTCGCCGCCGCACGGCGGCAACGCAATCACTTTCTCACCGTCCCGAATTCGCCGCTGCGCACGGTTCGGCACGCTTGCCCGACGGGCGGATTTGCCGTTAAGGATTATCCGCGGATTTCACCCCGGATTCGCGCGTGCGAACCGGGGCAAATTGGGCGGCAGCGCCCGGGGGACATATGAAGGCGACGATCGAACGCGCGACCCTGCTCAAGGGGCTGAGCCACGTCCAGTCAGTGGTCGAGCGCCGCAACACCATTCCGATCCTGTCGAATGTGCTGATCGACGCCTCCGACGGCGCGCTGCGGCTGATGGCGACCGATCTCGACCTCCAGATCAACGAGACGGTGGCGGCGAGCGTCGATCAGCCCGGCGCGATCACCGTGTCGGCGCACACCCTGTTCGATATCGCGCGCAAATTGCCCGACGGCAGCCAGGTCCAGCTGAGCGCCGCCGAGGGGCGGCTGACGATCATGGCGGGCCGCGCCAAGTTCCAGCTCTCGACGCTGCCGCGCGACGACTTCCCGGTGATTGCCGAGGGCGATCTGCCGGTCAGCTTCGAACTTCCGGCGGAGACGCTGAAGCAGCTCATCGACAAGACGCGGTTTGCGATCTCGACCGAGGAAACGCGTTACTATCTGAACGGCATCTTCCTCCACGTCAGCGACGAGGGATCGCAGCCGGTGCTGAAGGCGGCGGCGACCGACGGCCACCGGCTCGCGCGCGTCACCATGCCGCGCCCCGACGGTGCCGAGGCGATGCCCGACGTGATCATCCCGCGAAAATGCATCGCCGAGCTGCGCAAATTGCTTGACGAGATCGACGGGTCGGTCGGGGTTTCGCTGTCGCCCACCAAGATCCGCTTCGACCTTGGCCAGGCGCTGCTGACCAGCAAGCTGATCGACGGGACCTTTCCCGATTATTCGCGGGTCATCCCGACCGGCAACGACAAGATCCTCAAGATCGACCCGAAGAGCTTCATGGAAGGGGTCGACCGGGTCAGCACGATCGCGACCGAAAAGACCCGCGCGGTGAAAATGGCGCTCGACCGCGACAAGATCACGCTGTCGGTCACCAGCCCCGAAAACGGTACCGCGGCGGAGGAAGTCCCGGGCGATTATGCCGCCGCGGGGTTCGAGATCGGCTTCAACAGCCGTTACCTGCTCGACATCCTCGGCCAGCTCGAAGGCGACACGATCGAGGTCCACCTGGCGGATGCCGCCGCGCCGACCCTGATCCGAGAGAACGACAAGTCGCCGGCGCTCTACGTACTGATGCCGATGCGGGTCTGAGCGCGGGCTGAAGCCTAGCGATGGAGCGGTTTTTCGCGCACGCGCAACTTGCCCACGCGCCGGCGCACGAGCTGCACAACGGCGCGTTCGTGCCCTATGCCGAGACCCCGGCGCGGGCGGCAGCGATCCTGGCCGCGATCGGCGGCGCGGCAGAGCTTGACGACCGTGGCATGACGCCGATCGCCGCGGTCCACGACGCCGACTATCTCGCCTTCCTGCAAGCCGCGCCCGCGTTGTGGGCGGCGGGAGGGCGCACCGGCGACGCTATCCCCTATGCCTTCCCGATCCGGGGCCGCCGCCCGCTCAAGCTCGACCGGATCGATGCCTTCCTCGGCCGTTACAGTTTCGATGCGACGACGCCACTGACCGCGGACAGCTGGAGCGCGAGCTATTGGAGCGCGCAGACCGCCCTCGCCGCGACCCATGCGGTGCTGGCCGGGGAGCGCGCGGCGTTTGCGCTGTGCCGCCCGCCCGGCCATCATGCCGGGGCGGATTATTGCGGGGGCTATTGCCACCTCAATACTGCCGCGATCGCCGCACAAGCCGCGCGCGATGCCGGCTGCGCGCGGGTCGCGATCCTCGATATCGACTATCATCACGGCAACGGGACGCAGGACATCTTCTGGGAGCGTGGCGATGTGTTCTACGCCAGCGTCCATGCCGATCCGGCGACCGACTATCCGTTCTTCTGGGGCCATGCCGACGAGGCAGGTGAAGGCGACGGTGCAGGCGCGACGCTCAACCTGCCGTTGCCGCACGGGACGACGCTCGCCGCATTCCGCCGCGCGCAGGCACAGGCGCTCGAGGCTATCGCGCGCTTCGGGCCGGATCTGCTGGTGGTCAGCTTCGGTGCCGACACGTGGAAGGGCGATCCGATCAGCCATTTCGCGCTCACCACCGGCGATTATGCGGTGCTGGCGCACGAGATCGCTGGGTGCGGCTGGCCCAGTGTCATCGTGATGGAGGGCGGCTATGCGGTCGATGCGCTCGGCGCCAACGTCGCAAGCTTTCTTAGCGGGTTCTAGGCGGCTAGCGGGAAGCGCAGCAGCCGGTCGTCGAGTGCGACCAACGCCTGCGCACCGCCACCGACCGCGCGGCAGATCTCGGGATGGTCGGCATCGAGCCCGCCGGTCAGCGCCCCGAACGCGGGCAGGATCAGCTTGGTCGGGGTGGCGACGAAGCAGCGCCGCGCGACCGGGCGTCCCCGCACCCGCAGCCGCAATTTCGGATGAAAATGTCCCGACAGTTCGGGCCGCAGCTCGCGCGGGTCCGCTTCGTGGCGCAGCACCAGCCCGTCGACTTCGGCCTCGTTCACCAGTTCGCCGCCGCAATGGTCGATCATCCCGGCCACCATCGCGACGTCGTGGTTGCCGGTAATCCAGACCCAGCGGTGCCGGCTCGTCAGGTCGCGCAGCGCGTCCTGCGCGGCGACCGGCAGCCGTTCGCAGCCGCGCGCGTCGTGGAAACTGTCGCCCAGGCACCAGATCTCCGCTGCCCCGGTCGCCGCCGCCAGTGCGCTCAGGTCGGCCAGTGTCGCCTGCGAATCGTAGGGCGGCAGCAATTGCCCGAACCGCGCGAACCAGCTCGCCTTTTCGAGGTGGAGGTCGGCGACCAGCAAGGCGCGGCGCGCGGGCCAGAACAGCGCGCCTTGCGGCAGCGCCATGAAGGCGTGCCCACCGAACGAAAGGGGAACCATCGCCGCGCTATGCGCAGGCGCGGATTCCCCCGTCAATCGCCTTCACTTGTTGGCGAGCGCGACGACCAGGTCGTGGAGATAGTCGCGGCCGTCGTAGAGCGACCTGACCGCAATCCGCTCGTTCAGCCCGTGGACCCCCGAGTTTTCCTTGTCGACGAACATTCCCGGCACACCGTAGGTCGGGATGCCCGCGCCGCCGGTGAACACCGCGTCGGTCGCGCCGGTCGACATGATTGGAAGCAGCGGCACCCCCGGGAAATGCCGGGCCGCCAGCGCGGTCGCGGGACCGATGATACGCGGGTCGAGCGTGGGCGGGATGGCGGTCGGACGCAGCGGCAGATTGGCGACGACCTTCACCTTCGCCCCCGCCAGTTCCTGCAGTTTCGCGGTCACCGCCGAGACGGTTTCGCCCGGGAAGATGCGGCAATTGATGTTGCCGGTCGCTTTCTGCGGCAGCGCGTTTTCGGCATGGCCAGCGCTTAGCAGCGTTGCGACGCAGGTCGTGCGCAGCGTCGAATGCAGTGCCTTGTCGCGGCTGACGATCGCATCGGCGGCGGCGTCACTCGGGTCGGCGAGGAGCCGAGTGATCGCGGTCCCGACCGCGCCGCTCTGCTGTTTCGCCACTGCGCCGAAGAACACCCGCGTCGTGTCGCTGAAGCGGACCGGAAACCGATACCCGCGGATCGCCTGGATCGCGTCGGCCAGCTCGTAGATCGCATTGTCGGGCACCGGCTGCGAGCTGTGCCCACCCGGGTTGGTCGCGGTCAGCGTGAAATTCTGCGCGGCCTTTTCGCCGACCTGCATCGCCAGCAATTCGCGCTTGCCATCGGCGGCCAGCCGCCCGCCGCCGCCTTCGTTCAGCGCATATTCGGCATCGATCCAGTCCTTGTGCTGGGTCGAGAGATATTCGGCGCCGTTCCACGCGAAGGTCGTTTCCTCGCCGCAGGTCAGCGCGAGCTTCAGCGTGCGCTTGGGCGGCTTCGCGCGCAGCCGGATCATCGTATCGGCCCACACCGCCGCCATCGCCTTGTCGTCGACGGTCCCGCGGCCATAGAGATAGCCGCCCTCCTCGATCAGCTTGAAGGGATCGCGGGTCCAGTCCGCGCGCTTGGCGGCGACCACGTCGAGATGCGCGAGCAACAGGATCGGTTTCGCCTTTGCATCGGTTCCCGTCAGCGTTGCGACCAGCCCGCCGTCCTTGGGATGCTCGGGCACCGAGAACAGGTTCAGCTGCGCATCGGTATAGCCCGCCGCCTTCATCCGCGCCGCGATCTGCCGCGCGGCCTGGGTGCAACTGCCTTCGCCCACGACGGTGTTGGTCTCGACCAGCTCTTTGTAGAGATCGAAGAACGGCGGCTGGTCGGCGCGGCCCTGCGCGGTCGCAGGATGCGCACTCAACAGAAGTGCCGCCGTCGTCAGCCAGCCGGAAATGCGCATCGTTCGTCCCCCGTTCGCGCCTGGCGTAGCGCGACCGTCGGAAGCGCTCAATCGCTCAGTTGAGCGTGCGCACGAAGCGGATCTTGCGGTTGTCGAAATCCACGTCAATCCGCGCGAACAGCGCCAGCGCGTCCATCCCGAGCAGGAGCGCGGGGACCTCGGTCAGCCGGAACGACCGGAACGGCGCGGCGTCGGCAAAGGCGATCGGCAAATTTTGGAGCGTCACGCCGCCGATCGCGATTTCGGCAATCTGCCCGTAGTCGGCATGAAGTTCGCCGCCGGCCACGTCCTGGATACGAATCCGGGTCAGCTCTTGGCGCCGCGCGACCAGCCGTTGGAGCGCGGGATTGCCCAGGCTGATCGGAGTGCCGGTGTCGATCACCACGCGGATGCGGTGCGTGCGGTAGTATGCGTCGGTCACGACCAGCTGCCCGAAGAAGCTTTTCGCGGTCACCACCACCTCGGCCTCGTCGGCGGCGAGCCGCGGCGGCCGTTTCTGCGCGGGTCGGACGGTCATGCTCCGGCGGCGGAAATCGATGCTGAGCGCATGGCCCTGCAACGCATCGATGCCGAGCATTCCTGGCGCACCCAGCGCCGCCTGCGCCAGTACGGGCGCCTCAATCGCGAGCGCGCCGAGCGGCCCGACGGTGAGCGTGCCGATCCGCGCGGTCGGGACCGTCGTCACCCCGGTCATCGACACCAGCCGCACCGGCCGCCCGGGCGGCAGCGCCAGCGTGGCGGCGAGTTCGCGCGCGATGACGCTGCGCTGCGCGCCGGTGTCGATGACGAAGCGATGACTGCCGCTCCCGTCGACGGCGACCGGCACCGTCATCCGCTCGTCACGCGGCAGATAGACGAGCGTCGCTTCTTCGGGCGGCGGTGCCTGCGCGGTCAGGACCAGCGCCAGCAGGACGAGAACGCGCGTCAATCGACCCGCATCGCTTCGGCGGCGAGCGCCTCGGCCTCGATCAGCAAGGCATCGTCGGCGTGGCCGGTCGCGACCCGCTCGCGCCCGATCAACGTCAGCACCGGCACCGCCAGCGGGGTGACGCGCGCGACATCGACATGGAGCATCGTATCGGCGGCGCGGTCGAGCAACCCGGCGAGCCGCCCGACATCGGTCATCCGCGCGCGTGCGTCGGCCCACGCCGCTTCGAGCAACAAATGCCCGGGTTCGTACTTGCGCAGCACGTCGTAGATCAGGTCGGTCGAGAAGGTGACCTGCTTGCCCGTCTTGCGCTTGCCCGGATGCTGGCGCTCGACCAGCCCGCCGATCACCGCGACCTCGCGAAACGCGCGCTTCAGCAAATGCGATTGCTGCACCCAGTCGACGAATTCGTGTTCGAGAATGTCGGCGCTGAAGAGTGCCGCGGGGTCGGTCACCGGCTCGATCGAATAGGTCGCGAGCGCATAATCGTTGGCGACGAAGCCGAGTGGCTTGAGCCCCAAGGTCTCCATCCGCCGCGTCACCAGCATGCCCAGCGACTGATGCGCGTTCCAGCCTTCGAAACTGTACGCGACCATGTAGTTGCGGCCTTCGCGCGGGAAGGTCTCGACTAGCAATTGGCCGGGTTCGGGGAGGACCGAACGCAGTCGCTGAATCTCGAGCCATTCGCGGACGTCGTCGGGGAAGCGCGCCCATTCGGACGGCGTCGCCAGGAACCGCCGCACGCGGTCGGCGAGGTTGGTGCTGAGCGGCATCCGCGACCCGCCATAGGTTGGGATCCGCGCCTCGCGGCTGGTCGCGCGGACCAGCAGATCCTCGGTATCGATCTTGAGGACTTCGAGACTCAATCCCGCGAAGAAGAAGGTGTCGCCGTTGCTCAGCTGGCTCGCGAACCCCTCCTCGACCTTGCCGAGCGCGCGACCATTCTTGAATCGCACCGTCAGCATCGTCGCTTCGACGATGATCCCCGCGTTCAAGCGGTGCTGCGTGACAAAGCGCGGATGGCGGACTCGCCACAGCCCGTCGGCATCCTCGGTCAGCCGCTTGAACCGGTCATAGGCACGCAGCGAATAGCCGCCGTCGCTGATGAAGCCGAGCACGCGGGTGAAGGTGTCTTCGGTCAGCGCCGAATAGGGAAGCGCCGAGCGCACTTCGTCGAGCAGCTCGGCGGCGCGGAACGGCGCGGCGCACGCCACCGCCATGATATGCTGCGCCAGCACATCGAGCGTGCCGGGGCGGAAGATGTCGGGGTCGAGTTCACCCGCGGTGACCGCGTCGAGCGCGGCGCGCGCCTCAAGATATTCGAAGCGGTTGCCCGGCACCAATATGCCCTCCGACGCCTCGTCCAGCCGGTGATTCGAGCGACCCAGTCGCTGCAGCAGCCGTGACGACCCTTTCGGCGCGCCCATCTGGATGACGCAGTCGACGTCGCCCCAGTCGACCCCCAGGTCGAGGCTGGCGGTCGCGACCAGCCCGCGCAACTTGCCGTCGGCCATCGCCTGCTCGACCTTGCGCCGCGCCTCGCGCGCCAGGCTGCCGTGATGGATCCCGAGCGGCAGGTTCAGCGAATTGACCTTCCACAGGTCCTGGAAAATCAGTTCGGCCAGGCTGCGGGTATTGCAGAAGATCAGGCTGGTCTTGTGGGTTTCGATCTCGGCCATGACCTGTTCGGCGGCGTAGCGCCCTGAATGGCCGGTCCACGGCACCCGACCGTGCGGCAGCAGGATCGTGATGTCGGGATCGGCCCCGGGTTCGCCCTCGACCAGCGCGACCTGATCGATATCGCCGTCGGGGGCGAGCCACGCGCGATAGCCATCGGCATCGGCGACCGTCGCCGACAGCGCGACCCGGCGCAGGTCGGGCGCGATCCGCTGCAGCCGCGCCATGCACAAACTGAGCAGGTCGCCGCGCTTGCCGGTCGCGAAGGCATGGACCTCGTCGACCACGATCGTGCGGAGGTTCGCAAAGATGAGCGCGCTGTCGGGGTAGCTCAGCAGCAGCGAGAGCGATTCGGGCGTGGTGAGCAGGATTTGTGGCGGGCGGACCCGCTGGCGCTGCTTACGATCGGACGGCGTGTCGCCGCTGCGCGTTTCGATGCGGATATCGAGCCCCATTTCCTCGACCGGAATCGTGAGGTTACGCGCGATATCGACCGCGAGCGCCTTCAGCGGCGAGACGTAGAGCGTGTGGAGCCCCGCGCTCGGCGCCTCGATCAACTCGGTCAGCGTCGGCAGGAACCCCGCCAGCGTCTTGCCCGCGCCGGTCGCCGCGACCAGCAAGGCGTGACGCCCGGCGCGGCCCTGTTCGAGCATTTCGAGCTGATGCCGCCGTGGCGTCCAGCCGCGGGAGGCGAACCAATCGGCCAACGGCTTGGGAAGATCGGTCACCGCATCCATATAGGCATGATGCCCAGACTCGGCGACTGGATCGAACCGCATCCACACGGCATTTATGTGAAGCCCGCCGATGCGTGGGTTGACCCCTCGATTCCGAGCCCGCGCGCGCTGGTGACGCACGGCCACGCCGACCATGCCCGCGGCGGGCATGGCGCGGTGTGGGCGACGCCTGAAACGCTGGCGATCATGGACTGCCGCTACGGGCCGCAGAACGGCCATCCGGTCGCCTACGGAGAATCGATGACGATGGGGGCGGTCGAGGTCGGCTTCGTCCCCGCCGGTCACGTGCTCGGATCGGCGCAGATCGTGCTCGATTACCGCGGCGAACGCGTGGTGGTGTCGGGCGACTACAAGCGCCGCCCCGACCCGACCTGCGCCCGGTTCGAGCCGGTGAAGTGCGACGTGTTCGTGACCGAGGCGACCTTTGGCCTCCCGGTATTCCGCCACCCCGACACCGGTGACGAGATCGACAAATTATTGGCCGCGCTCCACGCGAACCCGGATCGCTGCATCCTGGTCGGCGCCTATGCATTGGGCAAGGCGCAGCGCGTCATCCGCGAATTGCGCGACCGCGGCCATGCCGATCCGATCTACATCCACGGCGCATTGCAGCGGCTGTGCGACCTCTACGTCGCGCACGGCGTCGAGCTGGGCGAACTGCGGCCGGCGACCGGCGTGCCCAAGGCGGCGATCGCGGGCCATGTCGTGATCGCCCCGCCCGGCGCGCTCAACGACCGCTGGTCGCGGCGGCTGCCCGACCCGATCAGCGCGATGGCGAGCGGCTGGATGCGGGTGCGGCAGCGTGCGCGGCAGAAGAATATCGAACTGCCGCTGATCCTGTCCGATCACGCCGACTGGGACGAATTGACCGACACGCTGACCGAGCTGGCCCCCAAGGAAGTGTGGGTGACGCACGGCCGCGAGGATGCGTTGGTCCACTGGTGCGCGATGCGGCAGATCAAGGCGAAAGCGCTGGCGCTGGTCGGGTTCGAGGACGAGGACGACTAGGCTTACGTTTCCTTACGTTTACGGGGTCGCGCTTTTTCCGCTCGCTCGCCGCCGCCAGCCGGACCGGCGGATGCAACCCTCCCGATACGCCATTTGGAGCCTGTAGGACAGCGATTCAGCACAGGTGCGCGCGGCTGTTCATGAGCGGCTGGATCCGCGTTCCGAAATTCTCCACCCCTGCCACGAAATCGTCGAAGGTCAGCAGCACCCCGCCGGTATTAGGCACCGCCGCCATCTCGTCGAGCATCCGCGCGACGCTTTCATAGCTGCCGACCAACGTTCCCATGTTGATGTTGACCGCCCCTTCGGGCGCGGCGAGTTGGCGCAGGTTGGTGGTGGCGTTGACCTTGTCAGCGGCGCCCTGATTGGCGAGCCAGGCGATCGCCGCGTGATCGACGCCGTCGTTGTACGACTTCCACTTGGCCATCGCGGCTTCGTCGGTTTCGTCGGCGATGATCATCACCAGCACGAAGACCGACACGTCGCGCCCGGTCTTCGCAGTGGCTTCGGCCAGCCGGACGTTGTTGGAAGCGAAGGCGGTCGGGGTGTTGACGCCCTTGCCGAGACAGAAGGCATAATCCGCCCATTTCGCCGAGAAGGCGAGGCCCTCGTCCGACGACCCCGCGCAGATGATCTTCATGTCGCCGCCCGGCTTCGGGCGGACCAGGCAATCGTCCATCTGGTAGTATTCGCCCTTGAAGTCGCTCCGCCCGGTCTCCCACAGTTCGCGCAGGATGCGGGCATATTCGTCGAGCATCTGATAGCGGTTGCGGAAATGCTCGTCGCCCGGCCACAGCCCCATCTGGCTGTATTCGGGGCGCTGCCAGCCGGTGATGAGGTTCAGCCCGAACCGGCCGTGGCTGATCGAATCGATCGTGTTGCACATCCGCGCCGCGAACGCCGGCG
>JAZKGJ010000022.1:0-15031 GCA_040385975.1 Pseudomonadota bacterium
GCATTTCGAAAAAGGTGTGGTGGCGCGCGGTGTAGCCGACATTGTCGAGATCGTTGTGCTTGCCGCCCGCGCGGACGCATTTCTGGCTGCTGGTGGCGTTGGCGTACGGTCGTGATTCCAGGCCGAGAAACACGTTCTTGAACGGGACCATCCCGGCGTTGACGAACATCAGCGTCGGGTCGTTTTGCGGCACCAAAGGCGCGCTGGGCACGATGGTGTGGCCCGCGGCGGCGAAATAATCGAGGAAGCCGCGGCGGATGTCGTTGGTCGAGGTCATGGCGGGGGACTTAGGGGAGCGCGCGGTATGGCTCAACCCAGCGGCTGGTCGAGCGACGGCGGCGGCACGCTGAACCATTTCGGCCCCGCCGCCGTCATGTGGAAGCAATCCTCGAGCCGCACGCCGAACTTGCCGGGCAGGTAGATGCCGGGTTCGTTCGAGAAGCACATGCCCGCGGCGAGCTTCGTGGTTTCGCCGTGGACCAGATTGACCGGCTCGTGCCCGTCCATGCCGATGCCGTGCCCGGTCCGATGCGAGGTGCCGGGCAGCGCGTAGCGCGGGCCGTAACCCCAGCTCTCGTATTGCGCGCGAACCGCATCGTCGACGCGGCCGGCGGGCGCGCCGATCTGCGCGGTTGCGAAGGCGATGTCCTGTCCTTTGCGCATCCGGTCCCAGACCGTGCGGACGTCGGCGGACACGGTGCCCTTCACGAAGGTGCGCGAGATGTCGGACTGATAGCCGCCGACGGTGCAGCCGCAGTCCATCAGCACGACTTCGCCTGCCGCGACGCGCTGCGGCTTGCCGGTGCCGTGCGGATAGGCCGCGGCTTCGCCGAGCAGGATCAGGTTGAACTCCGGACTGCCGCCGAGCGCACGGGTCGCGGCGGTCATCAATGCTCCGATGTCGGCGGGAGCCATGCCGAGCTCGGCCCGCGGCCAGGTCCACCGATAGGCGGCGATGGTGACGTCGGCGGCTGCCTGCAGCAGCGCGATTTCGGCCGGGGTCTTGATCATCCGGCAGCCGCGCACGACCGGGTTGGCCGAGACCATGCGCGCGCCGGGTAATAATGCGGCAAGCCCGTTCGAAACGAAGAAACGCGCGGTTTCCTCGACCCCGATCGCGCCGCGCGCCAACTTACGCTCGCCCAGCCAGCCGGCGATCAGCGCGAGCGGGCTTTCGTCCTCCTGCCAGACGCGCACCGTGGCGGGCACGTCGAGGCTTTCGCGGACCGATGGCTCCTCGAAGAACGGCGTGACGATCAGCGGCTCGCCTTCGACCGGAATGACCGCCGCGGTGACCCGCTCGCTCCGGCCCCAGCGCACGCCGGTGAAGTAGGTGAGCGACGCGCCGGGTTCGATCACCACTGCCGCGATGTGGTGCGCGCGCATCAGCGCCTGTGCCCGGCGCAATCGGTCGGCGCGTTCGGCTGGGCCAATTCGCGGCACGTTGCTCGTCAGATCGGACAGGCCTGCCAGCTCGGGTTCGGCGGCGCGCGCGACCGCGGACAGGCTCAAGAGCGGCAGCGTGGCGGCGGCGCCCAGCAGAGCGCGGCGATCGATCGACATCATCGTCGCTGGATGCGCGCTTGACGGGCGGCTCGCAATCCCCTTCGCTGCCCGCAATTCACGACCCCGGGGACGTTATGGCGAAGCGGCTGACCACCTATATCCTGATCGCGCTGGTGCTCGGGTTGATCGTCGGGCTGGGATTGAACGCATGGCTCGCGCCCGACGGGACCGCGACCGCCCCGGCGAAG
The DNA here is from genome assembly GCA_040385975.1 of Pseudomonadota bacterium. Classification (GTDB taxonomy): domain Bacteria; phylum Pseudomonadota; class Alphaproteobacteria; order Sphingomonadales; family Sphingomonadaceae; genus Sphingomonas. The sequence continues at coordinate 1,755 of JAZKGJ010000022.1, forward strand.
GACGCGGCAAGCTATTTCAGCATCGTCACGACCTTGTTCCTGCGGCTGATCAAGATGATCATCGCGCCGCTGGTGTTCTCGACCCTGGTCGTCGGTATCGCGCACATGGGCGACACCGCGGCATTGGGGCGGGTCGGGGCGAAGGCGCTGGCGTGGTTCGTGACCGCCAGCCTGATCTCGCTGAGCCTGGGGCTGCTGCTCGTCAACCTGTTGCAGCCGGGGGTCGGCCTCGGCCTGGAAGTGCCGGCGGCGACCGCGGCGTCGGGCATCGACAAGGCGGCGTTCAACCTCAAGGATTTCGTCACCCACATCGTCCCCGCGTCGATGATCGACGCGATGGCGAAGAACGAAATCCTGCAGATCGTCGTATTCTCGATCTTCGTCGGGGTCGCGATCACCGCGGTCGGCGAAAAGGCCAGGCCGCTTGTCACCGCGATCGAGGCGTTGGTCGCGGTGATGCTGCAGATCACCGATTACGTCATGCGGTTCGCGCCGATCGCGGTGTTCGCGGCGGTGGCGGGAACGCTGACCGAACAGGGACCCGCGGTGATTGGGCAGCTCGCCTATTTCATGGGCAGCTTCTACCTCGGGCTGGCATTGCTCTGGGCGCTGCTGATCGCGGTGGCGTTCGCGATCGTCGGGAGCCGGACGCGGTTGCTGGTACGCTACATTCGCGAGCCGCTGATCCTGGCGTTCTCGACCGCGTCGTCGGAGGCGGCCTATCCGCGCACGCTGGAGGCGCTCGACCGGTTCGGCGTGCCGCCGCGGATCGCCAGTTTCGTGCTGCCGCTCGGCTATTCGTTCAACCTCGACGGGTCGATGATGTACATGACCTTCGCGACCATTTTCATCGCGCAGGCCTATGGCATCGACCTGAGCCTGGGACAGGAAATCACCATGCTGCTGGTGCTGATGGTCACCAGCAAGGGGATCGCCGGGGTGCCGCGCGCATCGCTTGTGGTGATCGCGGCGACGCTCGGATTGTTCAACATTCCCGAAGCAGGATTGCTGCTGATCCTGGCGGTCGATCATTTCCTCGACATGGGCCGCTCCGCGACCAACGTGATCGGGAACGCGGTGGCGGCGACGGTGGTGGCGAAATGGGAAGGCGGGCTCGATACGCGCGACCCCGCCGAGCGCGAGCCGGTGCACGCACCGAGCGGGCATGGCCCCGCGGTGGACGTCGACAGCTTGCGTTAGGCGTAGGCGTAGGGGCCGCCTTTCGCGAGCGCGGTCTGGTAGGCCGGGCGGTCGTGGACCTTGGCGAGCCAAGCGATGGTGTGCGGGCGGCCGGCGTCAAGCCCGCCGCGGCTGCGCGCGGCTTCGAGCGGGAAGCTCATCATGATGTCGGCGGCGGTCATATCGTCGCCCGCGAACCACGGCCGCTGTGCGAGTTCGCTTTCGATGTAATCGAGGTGGACGTCGATCATCGGCTGGATCCGCTTGAGCGCGGCCTTGCCGAACAGCGGGATGCGGCCGACGACGAGTTTCAGCAGAAGCGGCGGCATCAGCGAGCCCTCGGCGTAATGCAGCCAAAAGCGGTAGCGCAGCGCGGCGTCGCGGTGCGCGGGCGCGCCGAGCTTGCCGTCGGCCTTCTCGACCAAATACTCGGCGATTGCGCCGGTTTCGGCGACGACCAACCTGTCGTCCGCAATCACGGGAGACTTGCCGAGCGGGTGGACCGCCTTGAGCTCGGGGGGCGCGAGCATGGTCTTTTTGTTCCGCTCGTACCGCTTGATCTCGTACGGCAGGCCGAGTTCCTCGAGCATCCAGAGCACGCGCTGCGAGCGCGAGTTTTCGAGGTGGTGGACGGTGATCATCTTCGCTCTCCTAGGCCGTAGCGGTCCATATCCACGCCGCGGCGGGAAAGTCGATGGTGTCGCCGATGCGGTGCGCCGCAGCGAAGTCCGCGAGCCGTTCGCGCGCGCGCGTCCGCTCGGCGGGGTCCAGCGCGCGGAGCAGACTCGCGGCGCTACCGATCCGCCTGAAGAACGCAACCGCGTCGCCGACCGGATCCTCGCCCCCACCGACCCGGAACACCGTATCAACCGGGATCGCTGCGGCGTCGCGCCAACCGGCAGCGGCGAGGATCGCGTCGACACGCTCTGCCTGGGCAAAGGCGAACGGACCCGGCGCGTCGGTCGCGGCGGGCAATCCGGTCTGCGCCACCGCGTCGGCCGCGCCCCCTGCCCACGGATTTTCGCCGCGCGACCGGAAGCAGGAGAAGACCAGGCGAGCCCCCGGTCGGGCTGCGGCTTGCAGCCGGACGAATGCCGCGACCGGGTCGCCGAAAAACATCACGCCGTGGCGGGAGAAGATGAGGTCGAGCGGCGCCAGTTCGGCAGCCGCATCGAGCGCGTCGCCGTGGCAGAAGGATAAGTGGGCGGACGCGGCACTTGGGACGCGCTGCCGCGCTACCCTCACACGGTCTTTGGAGAGATCGACGCCGGTAATTCGCGCTTCGGGTCGCGCCGCGGCGAGCGCCAGCGACGTCGTTCCCGCACCGCTGCCGATATCGAGCGCAGCGAAGGCACCGGCCGGCGCCGCCGCGAGGATGGCGCGGTCGAGCGCCGCAGCAATTCCGGCGAAGGCGCGGTCGGTGCGGCACCACTCCGCGGCCCAGACCCGTCCGACGTCGCCCTGCCACTCCGCTGCGTCGGTCATCTGGTCTCACTCGTCAGCTGCACGATAGAGGACCGCATGGCAAAGCCACCCCATGGGCAACGCTCACGGGCAAGCCGCAAGTCGTACGGCGTCAAGCGCTGCACCCGACATAACGACCCGAATGTTGAGAATGTTGAGACGATAGCGCTATTTTTGACATCCCATCGCAAACGCGAAAGGCCCGCCGTCCCGGTGGTCCGGGTCGGGCGGGCCTTTCCAATTCTGAGCGGCGCGGCTGGCTGGTCGCCCGCACCTCTCGTCTGCGCCGAAGCGCCCGGTCCCGCGGTCGCGAACCGCGGGATTTGCGACCGACCTGTCGCGATATCTGATCTCAGGCGTCGTCTTCCTCGCTCGGACCGACCATCAGCTCTTCCGCGACCTTGTCGGTGCGGGTCCGGATCGCCTTTTCGAGCTTGTCGGCGAGCTGCGGGTTTTCGAGCAGGAAGGTCTTCGAATTCTCGCGCCCCTGGCCGATGCGAACACTGTCGTAGCTGAACCACGCGCCCGATTTCTCGACCAACCCGGCCTTTACGCCGAGGTCGAGGATCTCGCCGATCTTCGACACGCCCTGCCCGTACATGATGTCGAACTCGACCTGCTTGAACGGCGGTGCGACCTTGTTCTTGACGACCTTCACCCGCGTCGTGTTGCCGATGATATCGTCGCGGTCCTTGATCTGGCCGGTGCGGCGGATGTCGAGCCGGACGCTGGCGTAGAACTTGAGCGCGTTGCCCCCGGTGGTGGTCTCCGGGTTGCCGTACATCACGCCGATCTTCATCCGCAGCTGGTTGATGAAGATCACCATGCAGCGCGAACGGCTGATCGAACCGGTCAGCTTGCGCAACGACTGGGACATCAAGCGTGCCTGCAGGCCGACGTGGCTGTCGCCCATCTCGCCCTCGATTTCCGCCCGCGGGACAAGGGCTGCGACCGAGTCGACCACCAGCACGTCGATCGCGTTGGATCGCACCAGCGTGTCGACGATCTCGAGCGCCTGCTCGCCCGTGTCCGGCTGCGATACGATCAGTTCGTCGATGTTGACGCCCAGCTTCTTGGCATAGACCGGATCGAGCGCGTGCTCCGCGTCGACGAACGCCGCGGTGCCGCCACCCTTTTGTGCCTCGGCGATGACGTGCAGCGCCAGCGTGGTCTTGCCCGAGCTTTCCGGACCATAGACCTCGATCACGCGGCCGCGCGGCAAGCCGCCGACGCCGAGCGCGATGTCGAGCCCGAGGCTGCCGGTCGAGATCACCTCGACCTCCATCGACTGCTTCGAGCCCAGCTTCATCGCCGAGCCCTTGCCGAACGCGCGGTCGATCTGCGCCAGCGCGGCGTCGAGCGCCTTCTGCCGTTCGGTGGTCTGGCCGGAGTCCTGCTTCGCCACGGTGTCAATTACCTTCAGATTAGCCGCCATTGGGTCGCTCCATCCGCTAGGGCAAACACCGCCCGGGTTCAACGTGTGGCAGCGATGTATCGGCTTTGTTCGCTTAGAACAAGAGCGGAACAGAACTTTTTTTATGCGCGTGGCTACAGCACCGCCAGCGCCTGTTCGACCGCTTCCATCGTGAACGGCTTGGCGACGCTCGGGCGATCGCGATATTCGGCAGCAATGCCGTCGCCCGACCCGCCGCTGGCGAACAGGAACGGGATGTCCGCCGCGGCGAGCGCTGCGGCGACGCCAAAGGTGTTCTCACCGCCGCGCAGATTCACGTCAAGGATCGCGGCATCGACCCCACCCGTGGCAATGGCGGCCAGCGCGGCGGCAGCGGTATCGGCGGTGGCGGCGACGCGGTAGCCGAGGATTTCGAGAAAATCCTCGAGCATCATCGCGATCAGCGGTTCGTCCTCGACGATCAGAATGGCGCGCGCGTCGGTCATCGTTACCGCCCCATAACGATCTGATTCAGTGGCGCAATAACCTCGCGTTCGCTCACGCGCCGGTGAGTGCGTCGCGCGCGGCCTCGGCGATCTGCTGGACCGAAAACGGCTTGGGCAGGAACGCGACATTGTCGAGGTCGATCGACTTCCGGAGCTGCTCCTCGGCGTAACCCGACATGAACAGCACCGGCAGCGCCGGGTGGCTCTCACGCACTCGGCGCACCATCGTCGGTCCGTCCATCACCGGCATGACGACGTCGGAGATCAGCAGGTCGGGCTGCAATCCGCCCGCGAGCAGTTCGAGCGCCGCTTCGCCGTGTTCGGCGGTGTGGACGGTGTAGCCCTGCCGCGACAGCGCGCGTTCGGCGACCGCGCGCACCATGTCCTCGTCCTCGACCAGCAGGATCGTGCCGGTGCCCCAAGTGTCGGCCGGCTTGGCTTTCACCGGCTGCGGTGGTCTCGCCTCGCGACCCGGCGCGTCGGCGGCGTGGACCGGCAAGTAGATCGTGAAGGTCGCGCCCTGACCCGGCGGGGAGTCGGCGAAAATATAGCCGCCCGATTGCTTGACGATGCCATAGACGGTCGAGAGCCCGAGCCCGGTGCCCTTCCCCAATTCCTTGGTGGTGAAGAACGGCTCGAAGATCTTGCCGATATGGTCGGCGGGAATGCCGCTGCCGGTGTCGATGACCTTCAGCGCGGTGTAATCGGCAATCGGCAGGATGTCCGACGCCATCGCGCGCACGTCGGCGCTGGTCACGCCGAGCGTCTGGATCGTCAGCCGCCCGCCGCCGCGCGGGTTCTTCGCCAGAATCGCGTCGCGGGCGTTGACCGCCAGATTGACGACGACCTGTTCGAGCTGGCCCGGATCGGCCCGCACCGCGCCGAGCCCGCGGCCGTGGGTCACGTCCAGCACGACGGTTTCGCCGAGCAGGCGTTTGAGCAGGACCGAAACCTCCGAGATCACGTCGGGCAGTTGCAGGATCTGCGGGCGCAACGTCTGCTGCCGCGAAAACGCCAGCAACTGGCGGGTCAGCGACGCGGCGCGGTTGCTGTTCGCCTTGACCTGCTGGATGTCGTCGTAATCGACGTCGCCGGGCTGATGCCGCATCAGCATGAGGTCGCAGTGACCGATGATCGCGGTCAGGATGTTGTTGAAATCGTGCGCGACCCCGCCGGCGAGCTGGCCGACGGCCTGCATCTTGGTGGCCTGCGCGACCTCGCGTTTCAGCCGCGACTCCTCGCTGTTGTCTTTCAGGCTGAGCAGCACCGATGCCTCGCCCAGGCCCCGCGCGCCGGCGATGGTCAGCATTACCGGTTCGTCGCGGTGCCCCTTCAGCCGCACCGCCATATCGGCACTGTGGGTCTGCCCGCCCGCGAAGCGGCGGACCGCATCCGCGACCGCGGCCTTGTCCTCACGTTCAAACAGGTCGCCGGGATAGAGCGGCGGCGCGGCCTGATCGACCCGTCCGGCGCGCACGAACGCATCGTTCATATGGACGAAGCGGCCGTCGCGATCGACCAGCGCCATCCCGAACGGCATCAGGCTGACCAGGCTGCGGACGTGCGCAGTGGCGCTGGCGCCGATCGCCGGGGTGGAGGCCTCCTCGTCGAGCAAGGCGACCAGGATCGGCGCGTCGTCACCGTGCAGGTAGGGGAGTTGCAGCACGCGCAGCGGATTGCCGGTCGCGCCTTCGCGCTCGAAACGGACCATGCCGGTGGCGTCGGTGACCAAAAAGCGCGCGAAATCGCGGCCCTCGACCGCGCTGTCGGACTGACCCATCGCGCGGGCCCGGAAACTGCGGTTGGCGGCGCGGATGCGGCCGTCGGGCGCGACCGTCGCGGCCATCACTCCGGCGTGGCCGAGCCGGTCGCCGGTGGTGCCCCCCAGCAACGTCTCGACCTGCGCGCCGACCCCGCCCTCGCCGCCGCTGGCGAAGCGCCAGACGAGCAGGTCTTCGCCTTCGCCCGCGCGCTCGATCCGCGCGGCGATCGGCAGCCCACGCACCAGCAGCCGCGCGATGTCGGCAGCGCCGTCGCGCCAGGCCGCGCGACCCGCGGCGGACAGCAGGTCGCTGCCCTTTTCATCCACCGGCAGTGCGGGCGGGGTCGGGAAGCCGCCGAATAACGTCTCCCACGCGTCGTTGGCGCAGACCAGCCGCCCGGCGCGATCGGTGACCGCGACGGCATCGGGGCTGGCCTGCGCGAGCGCGCGGGCAACGCCCCAATCGACCGCTTCGGCCGGAGTGGTGGTAGCGGGTTGGAGCTTGCGGAAGAGCCAGACCGCGCCGCCGATGACGAGCGCGGCGGCGACGAAGCCGGCGGCGATGAGCGGGCTGCGGGTTGCGCCCAGGACCAGCAGCGCCGCAGCAAGCGCGCAGCCGCCGGCGATCAGCGCGGCGCTGGTGGCGGGGTTGGTGCTTGGGTCGGGGAGGGTCGGCACGAGGATGCTATCGGGCGACCGACTAGCGGCGGTCAAGCGCCCTGGATGGACGGGCCGGGGCGGGAGTAAATCCCGCCCCGTCGGACGCGGCTGGGCGCGCCGGCCGGCCGTTCGCCGTCTTGCGTTTAGCTACGCTAACCGCGTGCGGCTCCAGCTCACCAAATCCGTACCCGGTCCTTTGGTGCCAGAAACAGCGTCTCGCCGGGCGCCGCGCCGAACGCGATGTACCAGGGGTCGAGATTGCGGACGACCGCGACGCGCTGTGGCGAGGGCGAATGCGGGTCGGTCAACAGCCGCTGGCGCAGATTCGCTTCGCGGTAATTGCGCCGCCAGACCTGCGCCCAGCCGAGATAGAAGCGCTGGTCGGCGGTGAACCCGCCGATCGCCTCCGGCTTCGCGCCGTTCAGCGAGGCGCGATACGCGTCGTGCGCGACGGTCAGCCCCGCGAGGTCGGCGATGTTCTCACCCAGCGTCAATTTGCCCTGCACGAAGCTGCCCGGCAGCGCTTCATATTTGTCGTATTGCGCCGCGAGTGCGCCGGTCCGTTCGCCGAACGCCTTGACGTCGGCGGGGGTCCACCAGTCGGTCAGCCGGCCGCTCGCGTCGTATTTCGCGCCCTGGTCGTCGAAATGGTGCGACAGTTCGTGACCGATGACCGCGCCGATCCCACCGTAATTGACCGCCGGATCGGCGTCGGGGTCGAAGAATGGCGGCTGCAGGATTGCGGCGGGAAACACGATCTCGACCATGCCGAAATTGGCGTAGGCGTTGATCGTCATCGGGGTCATCCCCCATTCCCAGCGCCGGATCGGCTCGTTCAGCTTGGCGAGATTGTCGTCGCTGTTCCATTCGCGCGCGCGCCAGGCGTTGCCGAACGCATCGCCGCGGGCGATCGTCAGCGCCGAATAATCCTGCCAGCGGTCGGGATAGCCGATCTTGGGAGTGAACGCGGCGAGCTTGGCGTGCGCCTTCAGCTTGGTCTCGGGCGCCATCCAGTCGAGCGTGTCGATCCGCCGGTCCATCGCTGCGATGACGTTCTTGACCAATGTGTCGGCGGCGGCCTTCGTCTCGGGCGGGAAATATTGCTTTACGTAGACCTGGCTGACGTCGTCGGACAGCGCGTTGCTGGTGAAGCTGACCGCGCGTTTCCAGCGCGGTTCCTGCTGCGGGGTGCCCGAGAGCTGCGTGCCGTAGAACGCGAACTGCGCCTGGTCGAAGCCCGCGGGCAGGACCGCGGCGTAGCTGCCGAGCGAGCGGACGATCATGTGGTCCTTGAGCACCCCGAGCGGCGCGGCGCGAACCAGTCTGGCGATGCCGGCAAGCGCGGTCGGCTGCGCGACGATGATCGTGCCGACCGTCGCGCGTTGTGCTTTGAAATAGCCGGCCCAGTCGATTCCCGTCGCACGCGCCTGCAATTGCGCGAGCGTCATCGGGTTGTAGGTCTTGGTCGCGTCGCGGCTGTCGATCCGGGTCCAGTGCGCGGTCGCGACCTGTGTCTCGAAATTCAGCACCGCCTGCGCGCGCGCCGCCGCGTTCGGCTCACCCGCCAGCGTCATGATCTTGGTCAGATAGGCCAGATACGCCGCGCGGGTCGCGACCATCTTGGCGTCCTTCGACAGATAATATTCGCGGTCGGGCATGCCGAGCCCCGACTGATAGATTCCCATCACATAAGTGTCGGGGCGCTTGTCGTCCTGATTCACCCCCGCCGCGAAGGGGAGCCCGACCCCGGCGCGATCGGCCTTGGCCGCGAGCGCGACATAGCCTGCCTTCGACTTCAACGCCTTGATCTCACCGAGCCACGGCTGGATCGGGCCGAGCCCCTTGGCGTCGATCGCGGCCTGGTCCTGATAGGTCGCATAGGCGGTGCCGATCTTCGAATTCGGATCGGTCGCCGCCTTGTCGAGGATCTCGCGGGTCCGCGCGCGCGACAGGTCGTCGAGCAGGGTGAACATCCCGTAATTGGCCTGGTCCGCGGGAATCTGCGTCGTCTTCGCCCAGCTGCCGTTGGCGAAGCCGTAAAAGTCGTTTCCGGGCTGCACCGCGCGATCCATGCCCGCCGCGTCGAAGCCGAATTCACCAAGCTGCGGTTTGCGCGCGGTGGCGGGCGCGACCGGGCCGACCGCGGCGTTCGAGGTGATCGCGGTCTGTTCGGCGATCGCCGCCTTGTCGGGGCCGGACGCGCAGCCAGCGAGCGCGGTGGCGGCCAGCAGGGCGGCGGCGAGCGAAATTCTGATCATGGGGCTCTCCTGCAAGTCCGGCGGGGGTCCGAACTCGTGAAAGCGCGTCTTACGCCCGTGCTATGCCGCGTCAATCGCGCGCCAGCGCCGCTACGCGGCGTCGGTCGCCCGGGCGTGCCGCCGCCGCCACTTGCGCCCGACCCACCAGCGCCAGCCGAACTTGGTCAGGAAATAACCGCCGACCGCCGACGCGACCGTGATGATCGCCAGCCCCGCCGCGATCGCCGGCGCGGCGTCCGACATCAGCCATTGCAGCCAGTCGGAATTGGCGGCTTCGCGGATCGGCTGGCCCGGCACCACGCGGTCGAGCCGCAATGCCCATTTGCCGATATAATACGCCGCGCCCCAGATGAACGGCGTGGTGAAGGGATTGGTGACGAAGGTCGTCAGCGCCGCGGTCGGAATGTTGGCGCGGAACGGCAGCGCGAGCACCGCGGACAGCGGAATCTGCGCGACCGGAAAGACGATGCCGGTGAACATCCCGAGCGCCACGCCGCGCGGGACCGAGCGGCGGGTGAAGCGCCACAGTTCGGGCGCCAGCACGCGGTGCGCGACCGGGCGCAGCCAGCGGTTGCCCTCCATGCTCTCACGCGTCGGCAGATTGCGCCTGGCCCAGCCGGCGAAGCGCGCAAACACGCCCGAGGGCTCAGCCACGATCACGCAGGATCCTCCCCGCTTCACGCTTCCAGTCGCGCTCCTTGATGGTGGCGCGCTTGTCGGGATCCTTTTTGCCCTTGGCCAACGCCAGCTCCACCTTCGCGCGACCCTGCGCGTTGAAATACACCGACAGCGGCACCAGCGTCATGCCCTGACGGTTCACCGCGCCGTGCATCTTGTTTATTTCGCGTTCGTGAAGGAGCAATTTACGCGGCCGCTTCGGTTCGTGGTTGAAGCGATTGCCGTGCGCGAATTCGGGGACGTTGGAGTTGATCAACCAGACCTGGTGATCCTTCACCTCGGCATAACTCTCCGCAATCGTACCCTCGCCGAAGCGCAGCGACTTTACCTCGGTGCCGGTCAGCGCGATCCCCGCCTCGAACACCTGGTCGATGAAATAATCGAACCGCGCGCGCCGGTTTTCGGCGACGATTTTCGTCTTATCGAAGGGAACGGGTTTGGGGCGGGCCATGCGGGTGATCTAGGGGCGGATGAGGGCGGGCGGAAGTGGCCTTCCCGTCAAATGTACGAGGGCTAAGCCAAACCTGCCCCCGCCAGCGCCGCGTCGATCGTCGCCTGCGCGGTTTCGCTCGGCCAAGTCATCGGCAGGCGGATGCCGCGCGGGGTGTCGGGGCGGACCTTGCTCAGCGCGTATTTGACCGGGCCGGGCGACGCGTCGGCGAACATCGCGAGGTGGATCGGATAGAGTTGATCGTGGAGTGCGAGCGCCCCCCCCGTGTCGCCCGCCGCCCAGGCCGCCTGAAACTCGGCGCATAACCGCGGTGCGACATTCGCCGTCACGCTGATGCACCCGACCCCGCCCATCGCGTTGAAGGCGAGCGCGGTTTCGTCGTTGCCGCTGAGCTGAACGAACTGCGCGCCGCAGCCGGCGCGCTGTTCGGTGACGCGGCCCAATTGACCGGTCGCGTCCTTCACGCCGATGAAGACCTGCGGAAATGCCTGGACGATCCGCGCCATCGTCGCGGGCTGGATGTCGGTGACGGTCCGCCCGGGCACGTTGTAGAGCACGATCGGCAGCGGCGCATCGGCGGCGAGCGCGGCGAAATGCTGGAAGATACCGTCCTGGCTCGGGCGGTTGTAGTAAGGCGGGACCATCAGCGCGGCATCGGCGCCGGCTTCCCTGGCAGCGCGCAGATTGTCGCGCGCGACGCGGGTGTCGTTGGACCCGGCCCCGGCGAGCACCGGCACGCGCCCGCGGGCTTGCGCGACGCAGACCCGGACGACCCGGAAATGTTCGTCGGCGGACATCGTCGCGGCTTCGCCGGTGGTGCCGCAGGGCACCAGCCCACGCGATCCCTCGGCAATCTGCCATTCAACCAGGTCGCGGTAGGCGGCTTCGACGAAGCTGCCGTCGTCCGCGAGCGGCGTCACCAGCGCAGGGATCGATCCGGCGAACATGATTGCTCCAGGTTTGGGACGGCGAAATGCCCCGCATTTACGATCTTTCGCCCCTGACAGATACGAGGCGGCGCGCTAGGATGTCCATATGCTGACGACGGTGATCAAGGGTGTGGCGGCGTTGTTCGCGGGCGTGTCGGGACTGGCATTGTCCGGCGCGGCTCAGCCGGAAGCGATCGATGTCCGGATTCCGGTCGCTGCGCCGCTGTCGCCGGTCGGCGATGCGATCGCCGGCGCGGTCGCGCAGTGGAAGCGGCTGAACGCCGCGAACGGCACCGCGAGTTTCTACGATTATTCGGCTTTTCTGCTGGCGCATCCGGGCTGGCCGAATGAGCTGGCGTTGCGCCGCGCCACCGAAAAAGCGATGGCGAACGGTGGCTGGACCACCGATGCCGCGGCCGCATTCTTCCGCCGCTTTCCGCCGCTGACATCGGCGGCGGCGGTCCGGTACGCGCAGGCGCTGATCGCGACCGGACAGGCCGCGGAGGCGAACGCCGTGGCCCGCAAGGCGTGGTCGGGGGGCGTGCTGGCGGCGGAAGACGAAGCGACGCTGCTGACCCAGTTCGGCGGTGCGCTGACGCCGGCAGACCACGACCGGCGAATGGACGCGCTGCTGTGGCAGGGCGCGACCACCAGCGCGGCGCGGCAGGTCGGGTTGACCAGCACTCCGCGGCGCGCAGCGTTCCAGACGCGATTGGCGTTTCGCAGCAGCGCACCGGAGGCGGGCACGCTCGCAGTCGTTCCCGATGCGCTAAATGACGCCGATGCGGGGTATCTGGCGGACAAGGCGCTTTGGCTGAAGTTGAACGGCGCGACCGCGACGGCGCGGACCTTGCTGGCGAACCGGCCGGTACTGGCGGTGCGACCCGGCAACCCCGAAAAATGGTTCGAGCTGCTGCTCGATACCGCGCGCGGGGCGGCGGCGGAGGGGCAATACGATCTTGCGTTCCGGATCGCGAGCCGGGTCGACGACGCCTATCCGACCGGGACCGACATCGCCGCGCAAAGCTATGGCGAGCGCGACAAGTTCACCGACCTGATGTGGTTTGCGGGGCAAACCGCGCTGAAACAATTGGGCCGGCCGGGCGACGCGGTCGCGATGTTCGACCGCTATTCGCAAGGGTCGCGCAATCCCGCGCTGCGGACCAAGGGCATCTACTGGGCCGCACGCGCGGCGCAGGCGGCGGGACGTGCCGATGCGACAAGCTGGTTCGCCCGGGCCGGCGCGTTCGGCGACCAATTCTATGGCCAGCTGGCGAACGAGCAGCTCGGTGCGGCGCTGCGGCCGCCTGTCGTCGCAGCGGCGCGCCCGGTCGAGCCGGCGGCGCGCGACGCCTTCTATCAGCGCGAAATCGTCCGGGCCGCGCAATATCTCGGGTCGATCGGCGATCACGAGAGCCAGAGCGCGTTCGTTCGCCAGATCGCCAATGATGCGAAAAGCGATGCCGACCATGCGCTGGCGACGCAGTTGGCGACGTCGATCGGGCGCGCCGACCTGGCGGTGATGATCGGGCGCAGTGCGTTGCTCAACGGGCTGAGCGATTACCGCGCGAGCGGCTTCCCCAACGTCGCGGTGCCGATCGGCTATGAGAACGAATTCACGCTGATCCACGCGATCGCGCGGCAGGAAAGCCAGTTCGATCGTGCCGCGGTCAGCCACGCCGGCGCGCGCGGGCTGATGCAGTTGATGCCCGGCACCGCGCGCGAGCAATCGGGCAAGCTGGGGCTCGGCTACGACCGCGCGGCGCTGACGGTCGATACGCAATACAATATCCAGCTCGGCAGCAGCTATTTCCAGCGGATGTACGCCAATTACGGCAGCTATCCGCTCGCGGTCGCGGCGTACAATGCGGGGCCGGGCAACGTGAACAAATGGCTGCGCGCCAACGGCGATCCGCGGACCGGGGCGATCGACATTCTCGACTGGATCGAGCTGATCCCGCTTAGCGAAACCCGCAATTACGTTCAGCGCGTGCTGG
>JAZKGJ010000022.1:15041-23418 GCA_040385975.1 Pseudomonadota bacterium
AAATGCGGTAGTCTACGACCTGCTGCACCCGGCGCGGGCGCGGACGAGCGGAAATGCCCGGTTGAGCTGGTATCTGGGGCGGCGCGCGCCAGCGGGCTGACCATGGTGCTCCCGCGAAGGCGGGAGCCTAGGCTGGACCCCCGCCTTCGCGGGGGTACAATGTGGTCGTGGACCGCAGCAACCCGATCACCCCCGCCGGCTTCGCGGCGTTGCGCGCGGAATATGACGCGCTGCTGGGGGACGAACGGCCCCGATTGGTCGAGGTGATTTCGTGGGCGGCGGGGAACGGCGACCGGTCCGAAAACGGCGATTACATCTATGGCCGCAAGCGCTTGCGCGAGATCGACCGCCGGCTGGGCTTATTGGCGCGGCGGATGAAGGCGGCGCAGGTGATCGACCCCGCCGCGCAGGTCGATCGGTCGCGGGTGTGGTTCGGGGCGACAGTGACGGTGGCGGATGCCGACGATGTCGCGCGCGTGCTGACGCTGGTCGGCGACGACGAGGCGGATGCCGGTGCCGGGCGGATCGGCTGGAGCGCGCCGATTGCGCGGGCGCTGCGCGGGGCGGCGGTCGGCGACCTCCGGCGCGTGACGCTGCCCGGCGGCGAGCGCGAATATGAGGTGATCGAAATCGCCTATCCCCCTTCCCGTTCGCCCTGAGCGAAGTCGAAGGGCTGTTCTTTCGCTCGAGTTGGCGCAAGAACGGGGCTTCGACGTCGCTCAGCCCGAACGGAATTTATGCGCAGCTTTCTGATCCTTCCGGCCGCCCTCGCGCTGATCGCGACCACCGTCAGCGCGCAGACCGACCCGACCGCGCTGTCGGCGACCACGAAAGTGCTCGCTTCGCCCGAGTTCGAGGGACGCGCACCGGGCACTGCCGGCGAGACCAAGACGATCGCTTACCTGATCGATCGCTTCAAGGCGGTCGGCGCGAAGCCTGCCGGACCGGGCGGCAAGTGGACGCAGGCGGTGCCACTCATCCACACCCGGCTCGACGCCAAGACGACCGTCGCGATCGGCGGCACGACGTTCACGCCCGGCACCGACATCAACCTGACGACGGTCCGCCCCGCCGACCGGGTCCGGATCACGGCCGCACCGTTGGTGTTCGTCGGCTATGGCGTGAAGGCGCCCGAGACGGGGTGGGACGATTTCAAGGGCGTCGACCTGCGCGGCAAGGTCGCTGTGTTCCTGGTCAACGATCCCGATTTCGAAGCGACCGCCCGCGACGACGCGAAGGGCAAGTTCGGCGACCGCCGGATGACCTATTACGGGCGCTGGACCTACAAGTTCGAGGAAGCCGCGCGGCAGGGCGCGGTCGCGGCGCTGATCGTCCACGACACCGGCGGCGCGGGCTATGGCTGGTCGACGGTCAACGCCAATCAGGGTGAGAATTACGACATCGTCCGCGGCAAGAGCGACCCGCGTGTGGCCTTGCAGGGGTGGCTGGAGCACGACGCCGCGGATGCTTTGTTCAAGCGCGCCGGGCACGATCTGGCGAAGCTGCGTGTCCAGGCGCGCTCGGCAGCATTCACGCCGGTTCCGCTCGGGATCGCGCTCGACGCCGATATTCCGGTCAAGGTCGAGCGGCTGACCAGCGCCAATATGCTCGCGCAAGTCCCGGGCAAGCGCTTCCCGAAGGAAACGGTCCAGTTCGGCGCGCATTGGGATGCGTATGGCAAGGATCCCGCGACCGGCGAGATTCGCCCAGGTGCCAACGACGATGCGCTCGGGGTCGCCGGGCTGATCGAACTGGCACGGCAGTTTGCCAAGGGCCCGCGCCCCGACCGCACGTTGGTCTTCACGGTGTGGACCGGCGAAGAGCGCGGGCTGCTCGGGTCGGAGCATTATGCGACCCATCCGGTGTTTCCGCTGGCGACGACGGCCGCGAACCTGACGCTCGACATCATGCAGACCGCGGGGACCGCCAAGGACGTGGTGCTGGTCGGCGCGGGGCAATCGACGCTCGAGGATATGCTCGCCGACGCCGCGCGCACGCAGGGCCGGGTCGTGACGCCCGAGACCTTCAGCGAACGCGGGCTGTTCTACCGCGCCGATCATTTCAGCGTGGTGCGACGCGGGGTGCCGGCGCTCCAGCTGATGGCGCTGGGCGGGGCGAACGACATGGTCGCGGGCGGGCGCGCCGCGGGGCAGAAGTGGCTCGACGGCTACATGGCCTGTTACCACAAGGGTTGCGACGCCTGGTCGCCCAATTGGGATTTGACCGGGACGGCGGCCGACGTCGACCTGTTTTACGCGATGGGCAGCAAGCTCGCCAATTCGCGGATCTGGCCCGAGTGGAAGCCGGGCAGCGAATTCGCGCCGATCCGGGCGAAAACGGCGAAAGCTCGACAATAAAATCCGTTCGTGCTGAGCGAAGTCGAAGCACATCGTCGCTCGCATGCCCTTCGACTTCGCTCAGGGCGAACGGAGTAAAATCGTGATGGAAACCGCCACCCGCAATGTCGCGCTGCTGATCGATGCCGACAATGCGTCGTCCGCGACGCTCGACCCGGTGCTGACGATCCTGGCCGAGCTCGGCACGGTCAACGTGCGGCGGGTATACGGCAATTGGTCGAAGCCCGCGCTGAAGGGCTGGAAGGACATGAGCCTGAAGCACGGGATCGAGCCGCACCAGCAATTCGACCTGACCAAGGGCAAGAACGCGACCGACATGAAGATGACGATCGACGCGATGGACCTGCTGTTCCGCGGCCGGATCGACGGGTTCGGGATCATGTCGTCGGACAGCGACTTCATGCCGCTGGCGATGCGCATCCGGCAGGACGGGGTGCCGGTCTATGGGTTCGGCACGTCGCGGACGCCCGAGGGATTTCGGCAGGCGTGCACGCGCTTCATCGACGTGTCGGCGATGGGCCAGATCGACGAGAGTGGGCCGGAAGGCGACATCCCGCCCCCGCTGCCGCCCGCGATCGGCGGCGGGACCCGCGCCCGACCGCGGCCCAAGGCCGCGCAGGAGATCGGCCCCGAGCTCGTCAAGCTGCTGATCGACGCGTACAATGCGGTGAAGCGCGACGAGAAGGGCTACGTCAGCCTGACCGAGCTCGGCACGATCGCGGGCAATCGCTCGAGCTTTGACGCGCGCAATTACGGGTTCAACCGGCTCGCTGATCTGATCGAGACCGTCCCCAATTTCCAGACCGAGCGCCGCGACGGCGGGCGAATGTTCGTGAAGCGGACGCGTTAGTGCGGGCGTTGCTGGCAGTCCCGCTGTTGCTGGCGGCAGGCGCGCCGGCCCCGGTGCTGCAGCCCGGCCTGTGGGAGATCGCCGGCGAACCCGGGGTGGCCTCGCTCGACGGCAAGCCGCTCGCCGACCTGCCCTACACATCGAAACCGCCCGAGCGGGTGTGCCTGACCGCGGCGGAGGCGTCGGCACCGGCGAAATGGCTCGCGCGCGACACGCCGGGCGACTGCACGATCACAGCGGCGAAGCTGACCCGCGGCAAGGTCGACATCCGCGGCACCTGCCCGCCCCCCGACGAAGATCGGCGCGCGGGGTCGCTGCGGCTGACGGGGCGGTACACCGCGACCGGCTACGACCTGCGCTTCGCGACCACCGCGCACGGCGACAACGGGACGATGGGGTTCAGCGGGCGGCTGACGGGCAAGCGGGTCGGGGCGTGTAGCTGAAGGGAAGCGCATCGTTTGACGAGCTGTCGCTGCGGTGAGACAGTGCAATGCACCTTTGGAGAACGGCCATGTCGATCCATACGCTCTGCTCCGACCTTCGGTGGTTGAGACCATGACAGAGGCGCTCAAACCCGCCGCCGAGCTCGCAAGGCTGCATAAACCGGTCGCGGGCGAGAGCGCCGAATACACCGCCGCGCGGATCGCGCTGCTGGAAGCGGAGATTGAGGAACGCCGGGTCATGGCTGCCGTGGCCGAACAGCGACGCGAATTGCCGCCCGGCCCAGTCATGCCCGCGGATTGGAAATTCAAGGACGAGCATGGCTTCGATGCGAGCTTTGCTGATTTGTTCGGCGAGCATGACACGCTCGTCACCTATTTCTGGATGTACGGGCCAGAGCGCGAGCGGCCGTGCCCGATGTGCACGACGACGCTGGCCGCGCTGAACGGCAACGCGCGCTCGATCAAACAGCGGGTGGCGTTCAAGATTTTCGGACGCTCACCAGTGGGCCGCCAATATGCTTTGCGCAGGAACGCGGCTGGCGCGACCTCGACTTCGTGCAGACCGTCGGCGACGACTACGCGAAGTTCTTCGACGCGCTGAACCCGGACGGCAGCGAAAACCCGGTTATGGCGACCTACGTCAAGGAAGGCGACCAGGTGCGCCTTTTCTGGTCCGCGGAAATGCCGATGGACGCCGCCGACCCCGGCCAAGACCCGCGCGGCGGGCCGGAAATCCAGAATGTGTGGATCGTGCTCGACCAGACGCCGGCGGGGCGCGGGGAGAAATGGTATCCGAAGTTGGGGGATTGAGGGCAGCGCTTACGTTCACCGCGTCAGCTTCTTATACGCCAACCGCGTCGGCCGATCCGCCGCATCGCCCAACCGCCGCCGCTTGTCTTCCTCGTACGCGTCGAAATTGCCCTCGAACCACTCGACATGGCTGTCGCCCTCGAACGCGAGGATGTGGGTCGCCAGCCGATCGAGGAAGAAGCGGTCGTGGCTGATCACCACGGCGCAGCCGGCGAAATTCTCGATCGCTTCCTCGAGCGCGCCCAAGGTTTCGACGTCCAGATCGTTGGTCGGTTCGTCCAATAGCAGCACGTTGCCGCCGCGCTTCAGCATCTTGGCGATGTTGACGCGGTTGCGTTCGCCCCCCGACAGCTTGCCGACGTTCTTCTGCTGGTCCTGGCCCTTGAAGTTGAACGCGCCGACGTAGGCTCGGGTCGACTGGTCGAAGCCGTTGACCTTCATCGAATCCAGCCCGTCGGAAATTTCCTCCCAGACGTTCTTCGACCCGTCGAGATGATCGCGGCTCTGATCGACGTAGCCGAGGCGGACGGTCGAGCCCTTCTCGATCGTGCCCGCATCCGGCTCTTCCTGCCCGGTGATCAGCTTGAATAGCGTCGATTTGCCCGCGCCGTTGGGGCCGATCACGCCGACGATGCCGCCCGCGGGAAGCGTGAAGCTGAGGTTCTCGAACAGCAGTTTGTCGCCATACGCCTTCGACACGTTGTCGAGTTCGATCACCTTGCCGCCCAATCGTTCGGGGACCTGAATGACGATCTGCGCCTTGCCGGGGGTGCGGTTTTCCTGCGCGGCGACGAGGCGTTCGAAGTTGGCGATACGCGCCTTCGACTTGGTCTGACGCGCCTTGGCGCCCTGGCGGATCCACTCGAGCTCGTTGCGGATCGCGGTCTGGCGGCCCGATTCCTCGCGGTCCTCCTGCTCCAGCCGCTTCGCCTTCTTCTCGAGGTAGGTCGAGTAATTGCCTTCGTACGGGAAATACTTACCGCGATCGAGTTCGAGGACCCAGCCGACGACATTGTCGAGGAAGTAGCGGTCGTGGGTGATCATCAGCACCGCGCCGGCATATTCCTTCAGATGATTCTCCAGCCACTGGACGCTCTCGGCGTCCAAGTGGTTGGTCGGCTCGTCGAGCAGCAGGATCGACGGCTTCTGGATCAGCAGCCGGGTCAGCGCGACGCGGCGCTTTTCACCGCCCGACAGGCTGTCCACCGGCCAGTCGCCGGGCGGACAGCGCAGCGCCTCCATCGCGATTTCGAGCTGATTGTCGAGGCTCCAGCCATCGACCGCGTCGATCCGGGTCTGAAGATCGCCCATCTCTTCGCCGAGCGCGTCGAAATCGGCACCGTCCTCGGCCATTTCGAACCCGATCTGGTTGAAGCGCTCGACCAGCTGCGCGGTTTCACGCGCGCCGTCCTTGACGTTTTCCAGCACGGTCTTGGTCGGATCGAGCTGCGGTTCCTGCTCGAGGTAGCCGACGGTGATGTTCTCACCCGGCCACGCCTCGCCCACGAAATCGGTGTCGATCCCCGCCATGATCTTGATCAGCGTCGATTTGCCCGCGCCGTTCGGCCCGACGATGCCGATCTTCGCGCCGTGGTAGAATTGCAGATTGATGTTCGACAGCACCGGCTTGGGCGCGCCGGGGAAGGTCTTGGTCATGTCCTTCATGACATAGGCGTATTGGCCGGCCACAGCGGTGCTCCGTCGGATTGTAAGGGTGTTGAGTTCGCGAGCCGCGCATTTAGGCGGCGCGCCCGGCGTTGGCAACGCGGGCGGGCGCGGCTACGCCGGTGCGATGATCAACCACTCCCTCTTCGCAGCCTGCGCCGCGCTCGCCCTCGCCACCCCGCTCGCCGCGCAGAAGGCACCGTCCGCTGCGGAGGTCGCCAAGTTGCGCGATGCAGCGCTGAACGGCGACGAGATCGCGTGGGACATCGTCGAGGGGCTGACGACCGAGATTGGGCCGCGGCTGGCGGGAACCGAGGCCGAGGCGCGGGCGCGCGATTGGGCGGTGATCAAGCTGAAGGCGCTGGGGTTCAAGAACGTGCGGATCGAACCGTTCGATATGCAGGTCTGGGTGCGCGGCGACGAGACGGCGGAGATCGTGTCGCCCTTCCCGCAGAAATTGCGGCTGACCGCGCTCGGCAATTCGGGAGCGACGTCGGCGGAGGGGCTGACCGCGCCGGTGGTGTACTTCCCGTCGCTCGCCGATCTCCAGGCCGCGCCCGATGGCAGCCTGACTGGCAAGATCGCTTTCGTCAGCCACGCTATGCACGCGACGCAGGACGGATCGAGCTACGGCTATTATGGCGCGGCGCGGCGTACGGGGCCGGCGATAGCCGCAAAGAAGGGCGCGGCCGCGATGCTGATCCGCTCGATCGGCACCGATTACCACCGCAATCCGCACGCTGGCGGGACCAACTTCCCGGCCGGGACCGCGGCGATTCCGGCGGCGGCGCTGTCGGTGCCCGATGCCGAACAGCTCGAACGGGTGATCGCGCGCGGCAAGCCGGTGACGCTGAAACTGCTCATTACCGCGCGCCAGACCGGCCTCCACCCGTCGGGCAACGTCATCGCCGAAGTGCCGGGCAGCGACCCCGACGCCGGGATCGTACTGGTCGGCGGGCATCTCGACAGCTGGGACCTGGGCACGGGCGCGATCGACGACGGCGCGGGGGTCGCGATCACCACCGCGGCGGCCAAGCGGATCATGGACGCGGGTCGCCCGCGCCGGACGGTCCGCGTGGTCTGGTTCGGCGCGGAGGAAGTCGGCGTGTTCGGCGGCGACGCCTATTTCAAGGCACATTCGGGCGACAGGCACGTCGCCGCGGCCGAGTCAGATTTCGGTGCCGACCGGATCTGGAAGTTCGACGTGAACCTGCCCGACAGCGCGAAGGCGGTCGGCGACCGGTTGACGACCGCACTAGCACCGCTGGGGATCAGCCGCGGCGGCGATGTCGCGGGCGATGGCGCGGATGTCGGCCCGGTGATGCGTTCGGGCGTTGCGGCAATCGACCTGGCGCAGGACGGCACCCGCTACTTCGACTATCATCACACCCCCGACGACACGCTCGACAAGATCGATCGCGCACAGCTGCGCCAGAACGTCGCCGCGTGGACCGCGATGCTGAAAACCGTGGCCGATGCCCCCGAACCGATCGGTCCGGTCACGCCCAAGCGATGAGCGGGCAAACCTTGCCGAGAGATGAATAGGCATTGACCTACCCGTTTGGTAGGGTATGAAAGTCGTTCGCGCGCGGCGATCGGGCCGGGCGCGGATTTTATTGCTTGGGAGCTATTCCTCATGAAGAAGATCGTTCTGATCGCCGCTGCCGCCGGCCTGATGTCGCTGACCGCCTGCAACAAGACCGCAGAGCAGGAAGCCGTCACCAACAACGCGGAAATGATGGCCGACAACATGGAAATGACCGCCGACAATCTGGAAGACGTGTCGAACACGACGCTCGACCCGACGGCGAAGGACGGCTCGGAAGCCGCTGCCGAGAACCTCGAAGCCGCTGCCGACAACGTCCGTGACGCTGCCGACGACAAGGCCGACAACATGAACTGAGCCGCTGTTCGGGGTTCGCCCCGGACGGATTGGCTTTATCGAGGGGGCGCTACCGCAAGGTGGCGCCCCTTCTTCGTTGGAAGGTGATGCGGCAAATTTTGCACCAATCCGGTCGCGCGGCGTTGGTGGGCCCGGCAGGACTCGAACCCGCAACCAAGCCGTTAT
The DNA here is from genome assembly GCA_040385975.1 of Pseudomonadota bacterium. Lineage (GTDB taxonomy): Bacteria > Pseudomonadota > Alphaproteobacteria > Sphingomonadales > Sphingomonadaceae > Sphingomonas. The sequence continues at coordinate 23,235 of JAZKGJ010000022.1, forward strand.
GAGCGGCCGGCTCTAACCAATTGAGCTACAGGCCCCACCGTCGCGGCGCACCGCGGCAAGCCACGTCTTGCGCGATTGGTCGGGGAGACAGGATTCGAGACCGAATTACCTGTCACCCAAACCGACGGAAATCCGCGGTTCTCGCAGGATTGCCGAGCCCGTGTGAATCGGTTGTGTGAGATCG
>JAZKGJ010000023.1:0-24255 GCA_040385975.1 Pseudomonadota bacterium
CTCAAAGCTGTCATAATTGCGATCGTTGCGCCGTGCGATGCACGTCCCCCCTCCACCACCAGCCTGTGGCTGGCGGTCCCCTCCCCGACACGGGGAGGGCTCTGAAGGTTGCGCCCCATGATCACCTCCCTCCTCATCGCCAACCGGGGCGAGATCGCGTGTCGGATCATCCGCACCGCGCGCGCGATGGGGGTGCGGACGGTCGCGGTCTATTCCGACGCCGACGCGACTGCGCTCCACGTCCGCCAGGCGGATGAGGCGGTTCACATCGGCCCCTCCCCGGCCCGCGAATCCTACCTCGTCGGCGAAAAGATCATCGCTGCCGCGAAGCAAACCGGCGCGGAGGCGATCCACCCCGGCTACGGCTTCCTCTCCGAAAACGCCGACTTCGCCCAAGCCGTCATCGACGCCAACCTGATCTGGGTCGGCCCCGCCCCCGCCAGCATCCGCGCGATGGGCCTGAAGGACGCCGCCAAGGAACGCATGATCGCCGCCGGCGTCCCCGTCACGCCCGGCTATCTCGGCGCGGACCAGCGGCCCGACCACCTGAAGGCCGAGGCCGACCAGATCGGCTACCCCGTCCTGATCAAGGCGGTCGCGGGCGGCGGCGGCAAGGGGATGCGGCGGGTCGATGCGACCGGCGACTTCTTAGACGCCCTCCTTTCGTGCCAGCGCGAGGCGGCGTCGTCGTTCGGCGACGACCGCGTCCTGATCGAGAAATACATCCTCTCGCCCCGCCATATCGAGGTACAGGTGTTCGGCGACACCCATGGCAATGTCGTCCACCTGTTCGAACGCGATTGCAGCCTGCAACGCCGCCACCAGAAGGTGATCGAGGAAGCCCCCGCCCCCGGCATGGATGCGGCGACCCGCGAAAGCATCTGCGCCGCCGCGGTCCGCGCCGCGCAGGCGGTCGATTACATCGGCGCCGGCACCATCGAGTTCATCGCCGACGCCAGCGAGGGCCTGCGCGCCGACCGCATCTGGTTCATGGAAATGAACACGCGATTGCAGGTGGAGCATCCGGTGACCGAGGAGATCACCGGCGTCGATCTGGTCGAATGGCAGTTGCGGGTCGCAAGCGGTGAGCCGCTGCCGAAGCGACAGGGTGAGTTGAGCATCGACGGCTGGGCGATCGAGGCGCGGTTGTATGCGGAGGATCCGGCAACGGGATTCCTGCCGAGTGTGGGAACGCTCAGTCACTTTTATCTCTGCGATTATGGCCCAGACGACCGCATCGATACCGGGGTCGAAGAGGGGGACGCGATATCAACCTTCTACGACCCTATGATTGCTAAACTTATTTCGTCCGGGGAAGACCGCGAGGCCGCGCGCCGCAATCTGATGGAGGTTTTAGCCCGAAGCTATGTCCAGCCGGTCAAGACAAACGGCGGTTTCATATTCGAATGCCTCAGCCACCCAAAGTTTATCAGTGGCGTTTTATCGACCGCTTTCATCGCGGAGCATGCGGCTGAGCTCGAGGCGTTGGCCAAGCCGGGCGTTGAAGCGTTGGAAAATGCAGCATGCCAACTGGTGGCAGATTATCCGCCCAAAGACCGGTCGTATTTCGAGATAATGAATGGCCCAATCGGCTTTCGCCTGAACCGGAGCCCAAACAATACGCTCGTATTTTATCACGGCCGAGCACCGCTGCTGGCGAAATATCGCGCCATGTGGACCGACCCGCCTCATGAACTCGGGCACGCCTACCCCCTCGACGACGAAACCGTTGTCTTAGTCGAAAGAGGACAATCTTTTCTGCTCTCGACACGAGGTTCGGCGGAAGGGGCGGCCGGCGCTGCCGCCACCGGCGCGATCCTCTCTCCGATGCCGGGCCGGGTCATCGCGGTCGCGGTTGCGGCGGGGGATGCGGTGACCAAGGGGCAGAAGCTCGTCACGCTCGAAGCAATGAAGATGGAGCATTCGCTGACCGCGCCGTTCGACGGTACCGTCGCCGAACTGAACGCGGCCGAGGGCGGGCAAGTCAGCGAAGGGACATTGCTGGTGCGGGTCGAGGCGACGCCCGCCTAAAACATTTCGTCACCCTGAACTCGTTTCAGGGTCCACCGTCCCGGCCGCCAACCCGATCCGCGGTTGAACGGTGGCTGCTGAAACAAGTTCAGCATGACGGAAATATTCAAATCCCCTGTCCTACAACCACGGATTGGGCCATACGCGCGTCAGCCCCACGGCCGCTCTTTGCCATCGCCAGCCACCCACCGCGCCAATCGCGAGAACACCGACGTCGGCCTAACTTTCACTAACCTTTGCTCCGGCTGCGTGTCGCTCAGCCCTTCAGCGCAGCCTCCGCGAACGCCCGCACTTCCGCGCCGATGTCCGCCCGCCCCAGCGCAGTCGCGATGTTGGCCTGCACATACCCCGCCTTATCGCCGCAATCGTAGCGTGTGCCGGCGAACGTCAGCCCGTGAAACGGCTGGTCGCCGATCATCCGCGCCATCGCGTCGGTTAGCTGGATCTCGCCCCCCGCGCCCTTCTCCTGCCCGTCGAGCACCCGCATCACCTCGGGCTGGAGGATGTAGCGCCCGATCACCGCCAGATTGCTCGGCGCGGTTCCTGCCTTGGGTTTCTCGACCAGCCCAAGCACTTCGGTCAGCGCCCCTCCCTCGACATTGGTGCGCGCGCCCGGCGTGATCACCCCGTATTTGTCGGTCTGGTCGTCCGCCACTTCCTGCGCGCACAACAGATTGCCGCCGGTGCGAGAGTACGCATCAACCATCTGCTTAAGGCACCCCGGCTTTCCGACCATGAAATCGTCGGCCAGCAGCACCGCGAATGGTTCGTTGCCGACGATGTCACGCGCGCACCACACCGCGTGGCCCAGCCCCAGCGGCTCCTGCTGCCGGACATACGCCACCGCGCCGGGCTTCAGCCGCGTCTGATCGAGCAGACCCCGCGACTTGCCCTTCGCCTTCAGCGTGGTCTCCAGCTCGAACGCATAGTCGAAATGATCCTCGATCGCCGACTTGCCGCGCCCGGTCACGAAGATGATCTGTTCGATCCCCGCCTCCAGCGCCTCGTCGACCGCATATTGAATCAACGGGCGGTCGACGACCGGCAGCATTTCCTTGGGCAGTGCCTTGGTCGCCGGCAGAAAGCGCGTGCCCAGCCCACCGACCGGGAACACGGCCTTGCGCAGCGGCTTGATCGTCATGTCACCGGATACCATGATAGCCGCGGTACCACTCCACGAACCGCGGCACACCAACATCGATCGTCGTGGTCGGCGCATAGCCCAGGTCGCGCTCGATCGCGCTGATGTCGGCGAATGTGTCGCGCACGTCGCCGTCCTGCATCGGCAGCAATCGCCGCTCGGCCTTGCGCCCGCAAGCTTGCTCGATCAGGTCGATCATCCGCCCCAGTTCCTCCGAGCGGCTGTTGCCGATGTTGTAAAGCCGGTGCGGCGCGTGGCTGCCGCCCGCCTTTTCCGCGCCGTCGTCGGGCGGTGGGTTGTCGCGGCACGCCACAATGCCGCTGACGATGTCGTCGATGAAGGTGAAGTCGCGCCGCATATCGCCTTCGCCGAACACGTCGATCGGCCGGCCTTCCATGATCGCCTTGGTGAACAGCCACATCGCCATGTCGGGCCGCCCCCACGGGCCGTAGACCGTGAAGAAGCGCAGCCCCGTGAGCGGAATGCGATAGAGATGCGCGTAGGTCTCGCTCATCAACTCGTCCGCCTTCTTGGTCGCGGCATAGAGCGACAGCGGATGATCGACGCGGTCCTCGACCCGGAACGGCAGCGTCTTGTTGCCGCCATAGACCGACGACGACGACGCATAGGTCATCGGGCAGCGGCGGCCCCGCGCCACCTCGAGCATGTTGAGATGCCCGACCAGATTGGCGCGGACATAGGCCCGTGGGTTCTCGATCGAATAGCGCACCCCGGCCTGCGCCGCGAGGTGGATGACCGCGTCGAACGCGCGCCCCGCCAGCGCCGCGTCGAGCGCCGCGTCCTCCGCCAAATCCACTTCGACGAACTCGAACAAGTCGCCGAAGTCGGCGACCTGCTTGGCCAACCGGTCGCGCTTCAGCTGGACCGAATAATAATCGTTGACGTTGTCGATGCCGAGCACCCGCTCGCCGCGTTCCATCAGCCGCCGGGCGACGTGAAAGCCGATAAACCCGGCCGCGCCGGTCACTAGGGTGGTCACTCGCTGCATCCCGCTTCGTCGATGCCGCCGCCCGTGGCGCATCGTACCGGGACCCGCAACCCCGCCGCCCGCGCGGCTTTGCGATTTGCGACGCATAGCTCTAGAGCGCCGCGACTTCCGCTTGCCGCAAGGATTGTAATGTCAGCGTCTCCTACCGTCGCCGTGATCGGCCTGGGCTACGTCGGCTTGCCCCTCGCGGTCGCGCTCGCGGGCAAGTACGAGACCTGGGGGCTCGACATCGACGCGGGCCGGATCGCCGAGCTGAAGACGCGCCACGACCGAACCGGTGAGATCGATGCCGATCGGCTGGCCGCCAGCACCCTGCGGCTGACCGCCGACCCGGCCGACGTGCCGCCCGCCCACATCTATATCGTGACCGTGCCGACCCCGGTCGATGCCGACAATGTCCCCGACCTGGCCATCGTCGCCGCCGCCACGCGCACCGTCGGCAAGCTGCTCGACCCCGCACGCACGCCGATCATCGTCTACGAAAGCACCGTTTATCCCGGCGTCACCGAAGAGCTATGCGGCCCGCAGCTAGAGCGCGAAACCGGGCTGGTCTGCGGCCGCGACTTCTTCCTCGCATATTCCCCCGAGCGCATCAATCCGGGCGACCGCGAACACACTATCGACAAGATCACCAAGGTCGTCTCGGGCCAAACTCCAGAAGTACTCGAGCGCGTCGCCGACCTATACGGCTCGATCACCAGCGGCGGCGTGTTCCGCGCTGCGTCGATCAAGGCCGCCGAAGCCGCCAAGGTGATCGAGAACGCGCAGCGCGACATCAACATCGCCTTCATGAACGAAATCGCGCAGATCTTCGCGCGGATGGACCTGTCGGTCTGGGACGTGCTGGCGGCGGCGCGGACGAAGTGGAACTTCCTGCCTTTCTCGCCCGGGCTGGTCGGCGGGCATTGCATCGGCGTCGATCCCTATTACCTCGCGCACCGCGCCACCGAACTGGGCGCCGATCCGCGGGTCATCCTGGCGGGACGCGCGATCAACGACGGCATGGCCGATTGGGTCGCCGGGCAGATCCACGACGCAGCGGGCGGCAAGACCGGCACCGCACTTGTGCTGGGCCTGACCTTCAAGCCCGATGTTCCCGACCTCCGCAATTCGAAAGTCGCCGACCTGATCGCCGGGCTGACCGCGCGCGGCCACGACGTGACGGTCCACGACCCGGCGGCGGACCACGCTGAGGCCGAACACGAATACGGCCTGACGCTCGACGACGCAGCACTGACCCGCCGATACGACATCGTCGTGCTGGCGGTGCCGCACGCCGAATATCGCGCGCTCGGCGCGGCGCAATTGGCAGCGCTGCTCGAACCGGACGGCCTGCTCGCCGACCTGCACGACGCCGTCGGGACCCCGGACGGCCCCTGCCGGCGCTGGACGCTGTGAGCCACCGATGGGGTTGTTTGGCAAATTAGCGTCGGCAGTCGGCGTTTCCGAAGCCGCCCCGCGCGGCCGTCGCGGGATGCGGGCTTATGGGGTCGGCGACATCCACGGCCGGCTCGACCTGCTCGACGCCATCCTGCGACAGATCGGTGCCGACCTGCGCGACCGCCCAGTCGCGCGCAGTTTCGTCGTGTTCCTGGGCGACTATATCGACCGCGGCCCGGATTCGTCGGGCGTGCTCGACCGCCTCAGCCAGTTGCAGGCCGACGATATCGAAGCCGTCTTCCTGATGGGCAACCATGAGGAAATCCTGCTCGACGTACTCGACGCAAAGCCGGCGCTCCTCGAAGCATGGCTCAAGTTCGGCGGCAGCGAATGCGCGGCCAGCTACGGAGTCGATGTCGCCCGGCTCGCCAACCTCGACGAAGCCCGCGGCGCAGACCTGCTCGCGCGGCATATCCCGGCGCGCCACATCGCGTTCCTGCGTTCGCTCGGCGATACCTTCCGGTTCGGCGATTTCGTATTCGTTCATGCCGGGATCCGCCCCGGCGTCTGGCTCGAGGAACAGGTCTCGCGTGACCTGCGCTGGATTCGCGAACCGTTTCTGTCGGACCCGCGGCGGCACGACCAGGTCGTCGTGCACGGCCATACTATCACCGAAGGGACCGACGACCGCGGCAACCGGATCGGGATCGACACCGGCGCGTATCGCACCGGGATCCTCACCGCGGTCGCGATCGAACCCGACGGGAGCCGCCGCTTCCTCTCGACGTGACAATCTGGCAACGCGCGGCCACCGCCTCGGCAGCCTTGCTTGCGGCTCGGCACCGTTTGCCTTATGCACCCTGGCCAAAGTCGCCTCCCCATTTTGGCAGTCGAGGCGTCGGGAGAATCACGGTCTTGTCCGCGTCAATATTTCACAAGTCGATCCTTCTCGTCTGCGCACTGGCCTTGTCGGCCTGCGCGGCCGGACGCGGCGGCAACATTCCTTATGATGTTCAAAATTTTGGCACGCCCGATGCACCGGTCGCTGCGGTCTCGCTCGACAGCTACCGGATCGTGCCGCTCGACACCGTCACCATTGCGGTATTTCAGGTGTCGGATCTGAGCCGCGATTACACCGTCGATGTCGCCGGCAACGTGACGATGCCGCTGATCGGGTCGGTTACCGCGATCAACAAGAGCACGTCCGAACTGGCGGAGATCATTCAGCAGCGGCTGGGCGAACGCTATCTGACGAACCCCAACGTAACCGTGGCGCTCAAGGCGTCGGCCAGCCGGGTCGTGACCGTCGATGGCGGTGTCAACGCGCCGGGGCTTTACCCCGCGACCGGGCCACTCACGCTGTTACAGGTGGTGGCTCAGGCGCGCGGCGTGTCGGAAAACGGCAACGCCAAACGGGTCGCGATCTTCCGGCAGATCGAGGGCAAGCGAATGGCCGCGGCCTTCGATCTCGTCAGCATCCGACGCGGCGAAGTCGGCGACCCGCCGATCTATGCGGGTGACACCGTGATCGTCGACGGCAATGGGGTGGGCAAGGCCAAGCGCGACGTGCTGCAGAACATCCCGCTCCTTTCGCTCTTCCTGCCGCTTCTCTGAGCGCGTCGGCGCAAGGTAACTCAACATGGCTTCCGCTTCGCTTCCCAATGCCGCGCCGGGATTGCCCGTGCTTGCCGTTCCCGGCGGTGCGCTGACCGACGGACTTGTGCCCGGGGCGGCGGCTGGGCCGTCGTCGAACGACTTCAACGTCGCTTCGCTCTTCCGGGTGTTCTGGGAATGGCGCTGGCTGATCCTCAGCACCTGCGCAGTCGGGATCGCGGCGGCGGTGATCGTCACGCTGCTGACGACCCCATTGTACCGGTCGTCCGCGACGCTCCAGCTGAACCCGCCGACAATCGCGGTGAACCCGGCGGATTCCAAGGGCGGCAGCGGGCTGATCTCGCAGGACCGTGACTTCGTCGGCACCCAGCTCGGCTTGCTGCGGAGCCGCTCGCTGGCGGTGCGGGTGGCGCAGGACCTGAATCTCGCCGCGAATCGCGCCCTGGTCGGCGACGATGTGCCCCGCGCGGCCGCCGAACAGATCGCCGCCAATGTCGTGCAGGGTTCGTTGGAGGTCAAGCTGACCCCGCAGAGCAAGCTGGTGACGATCGAAGCGATCTCGACCGACCCGGCGCTCGCCGCGCAGATCGTCAACGGCGCGACCGACGGTTACATCAGTTCGACGCTCGAGCGGAATTATCAGTCGTCGTCCTATGCGCGCGACTTCTTGCAGCGTCAGATCGCCAGCGTCCGCCGTGAGCTGGAAAGCTCGGAGCGGCAGCTCGTCGTTTATGCCCAGCAACAGCGTCTGATCACCACCGGCAACGCCGAACAGGCCGGTTCGGACGGCTCATCTTTGACCGGTGAAACGCTGATGGCGCTGAACGGGGCGCTGGCCAACGCGCAGACCAAGCGGTTCGCCGCCGAACAGAAATATCGCGAACTGTCGCGAGCGGGGACCACGGCCGACATCGTGCAAAGCACCGCGGCGCTGCGCGCACAGGTCGCCGGCCTGAACGCGGAATATCAGCAGAAGCTGACCCAGTTCAAAGCCGACTATCCCGACATGGTCCGATTGAAGGCGCAGATCGACGCCCTCAATCGTGCCATCACGACCGAAGGCAGCACGACCCGCGCCGGCGCGGCATCCAGCGCCAGGGCCGAGTATCTCGCGGCGCGCGGCGAAGAAGCCAGCCTGCAGCAGCGGGTCAGCCAGCTGTCGGGCCAGGTCCTCGACCTGCGCGGCCGCAACATCCGCTACCGCATCCTGCAGCGCGACGTCGACACGAACCGCGCGCTCTATGATGCGCTGTTGCAGCGCTACAAGGAGATCGGGGTTGCGGGCGGAATCGGCGATGCCGCCGCTTCGGTCGTCGATCGCGGTCGTCCCGCTCCCGCTCCGTTCCGGCCCAGCCTGCCGTTCAACCTGCTGGTCGGGCTTGCACTCGGGCTGTTGGCGGGGGCGCTGACCGCACTTGGGCTCGAATTCATCAACGACACGGTGAAGACGCCGGACGACGTCCGCAACAAGCTGAAGCTTGCTTTCATCGGCGGCATTCCGGTCTCGCGAACCACGCCGGTCGAGGAACTCAGCGACCCCAATTCGGGGGTGTCGGAAGCGTATTTCTCGCTTGCCAGTGCGCTGCAATATACCAGCGATACCGGGGTTCCGAAGACCATCCTGATCACCAGCACCCGTCCTGCCGAGGGCAAGTCGACGACCGCCTGGGCGCTGGCGCAGAACCTGACCAAATTGGGCAAATCGGTGCTGATGATCGACGCCGACATGCGCCGCCCCGCCTTCGTCACAGGGGTCGATCGCGACATCGGTCTTTCGACGCTGCTGACCAACGCTCGCTCGCTCCAGGCAACCGTCCTGCGGACCGAGGTCGCCGGGCTCTGGATGATCCCCGCCGGCCCGATCCCGCCCAACCCGCCGGAATTGCTGGCGTCGGTGCGGATGCGCGAAATCCTGGCCGAAGCCGGCGAGATGTTCGATGCGATCGTCATCGACGGACCGCCGATCCTGGGACTGGCGGATGCGCCGTTGTTGTCGTCGATGACCAAGGTCACCATCATGGTGATCGAATCGGGCCGGACGCGTACGCGCGCCGCGGTCGAGGCACAGAACCGGCTGCGCGGCGCCAGCGCGAACCTGATCGGCGCGGTGCTGACGCGCTATCGCGCCCAAGCCGGTTATGGCTATGGTTACGGGTACGGCTATGGCTACGGTCGCTCGAACGATTACAATTATTCCAGTCGGATCGACGACAAGCGGCGGCGCAAGATTCAGCTGACCATCCCCGATGCGAGCTAGGCGAACCGTCGCGCCGGGACGCCTGGCGTGGTTCGGTTTGGTGGCGGTCGCGCTGGGCTGGGTCGGGTGGCTGGCGATCGGTGTTACCTTCGCCCGGCTTCCGTCGGGCGGCCCGCCGGTCGTCGCTGCGTTCGGTGCGAGCGACCCGCGCGCCACGCTCGAACGGCTTACGCAGCAGATCACGACCGCACGCACTGCCCCGCCCGCCAGCGTCTACGCGCCGATCGCCGCCGCGGCTGCGGCACTGCCGCTCGACGAGCGGCCGTTTCTGCTGAACGCAATTCGCGCGCTTGCCGAAGGTCGTGATGCCGAGGCGGTACGGCTGCTCGAGGAAACCCGGCATCGCAATCCGCGCCAGCGCTTTGCCCGGCTGTTGCTGCTCGACCGCTATTTGCGCGCGAACCGCACTGCCGAGGCGGTTCGCGAGATGACGGTGTTGAGCAGGCTGATGCCCGCAGCGAACGGCGTGCTGGCAACCGCCGTCGCCAAATTCGCGATTGACCCCGCGACCGCGCGTCAGACGCGCCGCGCGATGAACGACGATCCCGTGCTTTTGAATCAGGTGTTGGCGACGATGGCCACGTCACAGGCTTCTCCGGCCACGCTTCAGCGCTTCGCGGGGGCGAATCCGCCGGCCGGGCTGGGCGCGAGTGGGTGGCGCACTGCGCTGATCGCGGCGATGATCGCCCGTCAGGATTTCGGCAGCGCCCGCGCGTTCTGGGCACAGACCTACCGCATCCCCCCTGCGGCAGCAGCGCTCGAGCCGTATGACGCTGCGCTGGCCGGCGCGCCCGGCGCTGGCCCGTTCAACTGGGTGCTGAACGCCAACGAAGTCGGCGCCGCGGAAATTCGCGAAGGGGCGATGCAGGTCGAATATTACGGCCGCCGACCCGGACCGCTCGCGACGCAGTTGATGACCCTCGCCCCGGGTCGCTACCGCTTTCGCTATGCCGTGTCGGGCAATGGCGGCGACGACGACGGCGGCCTGAATTGGGCCATCGCGTGCGAACGCGCGCCGGACAAACCCATCATGAGCAGTGCGGCGCGGCCTTTGCTCCCGAACGCGCGTATCGTCGCGGCGGATTTCGAGGTGCCGGCGACCGGTTGCGCCGCGCAGAGACTCTCGCTCGACGGCGTCATGGGTGAATATGCCGGGTCGATCAGCGCACGGGTCACGCAATTGCGACTGGTGCGGCGGTCATGAACTGGTCATCCGGCCTGCGGCGTAGCGCTGTTCCGGTCTACCTGTTTGCCTGCCTGTTGCTGGGCGGGGCGAGCGCGGGCGGGCTGATCGCCAATCTTTTGCTGCAATTGCTTGCACTGGTCTTGATCGGCTGGGCGTTAATTGCACGACCGCAGGGCAGGATCGACGCCGCACCGCGCTCGCTCGCGGTGCTCGCGCTGGCGCTGTTGGGCGTCATGGTCCTGCAGCTTGTCCCGCTGCCACCCGGTATCTGGACCCGCCTGCCCGGTCGGATGCCGACTACCGACGGATTTCGAATGCTCGGACAGGGCGCGCCATGGTTGCCGCTTTCGCTCGAACCGCGCGGCGCGCTCGCCAGCCTGTTTTGGCTGCTGCCCGCCGCCACGGCGCTGATCGCAATGATCCGGTTGGGAGCGTTCCGCGCGACCTGGATCACGGTGTCGATCCTGCTCGCCGTCTCGCTCGGGGTGCCGATCGGCGCACTGCAGATCGTTGGCGGCGACCAGTCCGACTGGTATTTCTATACCATTACCAACCGCGGCCAGGCGGTCGGCTTCTTTGCCAATTCCAATCACGCCGCGACGTTGCTGGTCGCCGCAATTCCGTTTCTGGCGGCATTGCAGCGATCGCTGACCGACCAGCGTCGCTCGCCGCGCCGGGCCTCGGCGCTGACGGTGATCACGATCGCGACCTTCCTCGTCATCGCGGTCGGACTGGTCATCAACTTCTCGCTCGCCGGACTGGGCCTGGCGGTGCCGGTTTCGATCGCCAGCTTCGTGCTGATGAAAGCGACCCAGCGGCGCTGGCTATGGCTCGGCGCACTCGCCACCGGCGTGTTCGCCGTGGCGGCGATCGCGGCGATCGTGATGGGCCCGGTGCGCAACAATCTGACCGAGCGGCTGACCGGTCCGGTCACCGGCCTCGATCAACTGTCGCGCCAGGTATCGATCGCCAAGACGCTCGATGCGGCCGCCGATTTCGCCCCGTTCGGCTCGGGTGTCGGATCCTTTCAGGCAATCTACCGCACCCGCGAAGTTCCGTCCGAAGTCATCAGCACCTACATGAATCACGCTCATAGCGACGTAGCCGAGATCCTGCTGGAAACGGGCGCGATCGGCGCGATCCTGATGGTGTTGCTGGTCGTCTGGTGGTCACGCCGGGCGCGGGCGTTGTGGCAGGCCGAAGTCCCGAACTATTTCGCTCGCGCGGCGACCATCGCATCGGGCGCGATCATGGTGCACAGCTTCGTCGACTATCCGCTGCGCACCGCGGCGATCTCGACGCTGTTCGCGGTGTGCCTCGCGCTGATGGCTGAGGCGCGCCCGTTCACCTCGCGCAGCCGCAGCGAAAGCGGCGCCCGTCACCTGGCGGTCTGAACCGGCCCGCTTCCAGTCGCCCGATCGACCGCCGCGACAATCCGCTCGATGACGACCCGCTCGTCATACTCGGTCTCGACGATCGCGCGCGCGCGTTCGCCCATCGCCGCGCGTTCGGCCGGCGACAAGGCGATGAAATCACGCATCGCGCGGGCCAGGTCGTCGCCGCTGCGCGCTTCGCAGAGCAATCCGTTCATCCCGGGCCGAATGACGGTTCGGCAGCCCGGCACATCGGTCGCGATCGACGGCTTCGCCATCGCGCCCGCCTCGAGCAGCGAGCGCGGCAAGCCCTCGCGGTAGGACGGCAGCACGATGCAATCCGCCGCGGCGACATACGGTCGGACGTCGTCGGTATCGCCGAGATATTCGATCAAACCCGCGGCGCTCCAGTCGGCGACCTCCGCCCGCGTGATCGCCGTCGCATTATCGACGTCGAGGAAGCCGAGTAGCTGAAACCGCACGCCGGGATGGTCGCCGCGCAACAACCGTGCAGCCTCGACGAATTCGATAACGCCCTTGTCGCGCAACAGCCGACCGACCAGCAAGAAAACCGGCGCGTCGTGCTGCGCGGCCATAACCGGCTGAAAGCGCGTCAGATCGATCCCCGATCCCGCCAGGAGTTCGGCCTGTGCCGGTTGCACCAGACCGCGATCGACGAACAGCGCGCGGTCTTCGGCGTTCTGAAAGAAAACCGTGTGCGAATGCCTCAGCGCCGCCCGATACATCGTCGACACCAGCCGCATCAGCCACCCTTCGCGCACGAACGCGGTGCCCAGCCCGGACACGTTGTTGAGCACCGGCACGCCGCGCGCCCACGCCGCGAGCGAGCCGTAGATGTTGGGCTTGATCGTGTAGCCCAGAAACACGTCCGGCCGGATCCGTCCGAACAACGCATAATAGCGTGCCAGCAAGCGCAGATCGCCGAGCGGCGACAGGCTTTTGCTCGCAATCGCGATCGGATGAAAATCGACGCCTAACGCCGTCAATGCGGCGCGGTGCCGATCATCGGGGGCGATCGCAACCACCCGGTAGCCAGCGTCTTGCAGCCGCGTGATCAATCCGACGCGAAAATTCAGGAAGTTCCAGATCGCGTTTATCGAAATGACGGCAACCGGCGGCAAACAGCGTGCTCCAAAGCTGGGGGAACAGGTCGCCATAGCGGCTGGACGGGTTCACTGCGATGGCTATATCCTGCGCCGGGCCGCGCAACGCAGCCATCGCTGGTGCACACGCGTGATCCCCTATTACATACTCTTCGTCATCTGGATGGCTGGCGCTATCCAGTTCAGTCGGTCGGGTGATCAGTCGCAGAATGATGCGACGCTATGGGCCGCCAGTACCGCCACAGCGTTGATGATCGGCTTGCGATACGAAGTCGGCGGCGACTGGGGTCAGTACCAGCGCATCTTCTGGGATCTCGCTAATCTGAACCTGGAGCAAGCAGTCCGCAGCGGCGACCCTGCCTACGGGGCCTTGTGCTGGTTCATGGCGAGGGTCGGGCTCGGGATCGTATCGGTCAACCTGATCTGCGGATTGATCTTCATGTGGGGCTTGACGCGGTTGGCTCAACGCCAGCCGAACCCATGGCTCGCGATCATGGTCGCAGTGCCATATTTCATCGTCGTCGTAGCGATGGGCTATACAAGGCAAGCGACTGCAATCGGTATTGTCATGGCAGCGATAGCGCTGAGTTTCGACCGCAGGTTCGGACGCGCATTGATCTATGTCCTTGTTGCCGCTGCGTTTCACAAAACCGCCGTCCTTGCCTTGCCACTTATCGGCGTCACGATCCTGCGGAAAAAACCAGTCGTCGGCGCCGTGAGCGCGCTGGTCTTCCTGGGCGCTTATTTTGTGTTTCTGAGCTCATCGGTCGATAACTTGCTGTTAAACTACGTCGAGGGAGATTATAATTCGCAAGGTGCCGCGATACGGATATCAATGGATGTTCTGGCAGCGACACTTTTCTTTGTCTTACGGAAGGGCTTATCATTTTCAGAATTTGAAGACTCTCTTTGGTTGAATTTTGCCTTGGCTTCGGTTGGGGCAATGATTGCGCTGCTGGCCGTCGCATCATCTTCGGGTGTCGACAGGATTGCCTTATTCTTGATACCGCTGCAGGTAGTTGTCTTTGGAAGAATACCCTATTTGTCGGGGAACCTATTGGTTCCAAAAGCCCCATTTCTGTTTGCGGTGATTGGATATAGTGCTGCTGTTCTTTTCGTCTGGCTGAACTACGCTGATAACGCTTGGGGCTGGGTTCCCTACCAAGCCGCTCCCTTCGCCGAGCGGTTCGACTGACGTGTCGGCGCCGAGGCCGCAGGGCTTGTTCATAACCAATTCGAATGTGGCAGCGCCACGTGGCGGTCGAGCGCTGCTGTCGGCGCTGCACTGGCGCGCGCTTCAGGATGTCGTGGGCGATACGATCCGGCTCCAATTCATGACGGGACATTCGACCGCGTTGCGTGCGACATGGGGATATATCGATGGGGTCACGCCGGACACTATCGCCGACCTCATCGCTATGATCGAACGCGATCACGTCGCATTTGTATGGCTTGATGGCTCAAACTTCGGCACGCTTGCGGCGGCTATTCGGCAACGTGCGCCGTCGGTCGTCATCCTGACTTTCTTCCACAACGTCGAGACCCGCTTTTTTCTGGGACTGGTCCGATACGCACCGGCGTTGCGAGCGCTGGCGGTTTTGCTGGCGAACTATCTGGCGGAACGGCGGGCGGTCCGATCGAGCGATCGCTTGATCGCCCTGAGCGAGCGCGACAGTGCAGCGCTCGCCAGACTCTACGGCAAATCGGCTACTGATATCGCTCCCATGGCGGTCGAGGACGTGGTTCCTGAGGCCCACCCTCATGCGGAACCGCTGGCCCCAGATGCACCCCTGATCTTTGTCGGGGGATCGTTTTACGCAAATCTTGCAGGCATGCGTTGGTTCGCCGAGCGGGTGGCACCTAGGATCGCGGCCGATGCGCAGGTGATCGGCTACGGCATGGAGGTACTGCGCGCCGAATTGAGCAAATATCCGAACATCGAGGTCGTTGGCCCCGTCGACCACCTCGACGTAAGTTATCGGTCCGCTTGCGCAGCCATCGCCCCGATCTTCGATGGTTCGGGGATGAAGACAAAGGTTGCCGA
This sequence comes from Pseudomonadota bacterium, assembly GCA_040385975.1. GTDB lineage: Bacteria > Pseudomonadota > Alphaproteobacteria > Sphingomonadales > Sphingomonadaceae > Sphingomonas. The sequence goes on from JAZKGJ010000023.1 coordinate 15,160, forward strand.
GGCGTTGATGTACGGTCGACCGATCGTCGGTACGTCAGAGGCATTTTCCGGCTATGAGGCGGTAGCCGGTCAAGCCGGATGGGTGTGCGATACGGCGGAAGAGTTCGTTTCGGCAGTTGCGATCGCCAAGGCGACCTCGCTGACGTCGTTCGACCCGGCGTTGCGCGCACTGTACGAGAAATTCTATTCGCCGGCAGCATTACGGCATCGCTTGGTAGATATCCTTGCCGCAGCGGGATTGATGTCGCCGGGGCCAAGCCTAACTCAATGAATGCTGCGTGATCGGGCTGCAATTGCCATCGCCGGGGTGCCGGTAACACAGGTGCGTGGGCGGCCGCAGGTCATCGGGCGATATTCATATCGTTTGAGGTGACGCCGGAATGGCATTCTACGACGCCTCTCGACCTCATCAGCCTTGCCGAGACTTTGGCCGGCGCGCCTTGCGAGGCATGCGGAAACGCCCTAGTCGCCCGCTGCGGCTGTGAACCGGTCGCCGTCAGCGAAGGATCAGCAATGCCGTTGGCGAGTGTGTCCGATCGTCCAAATATCGACCTGAAGACTGTTGCCGGCTTCGGAGAAGAATGGGCGGCCTACGATCAGACTGCGATGACCGAAGAGGAATGGCGCGGCCATTTCGACGGCTATTTCTCGGTCTTTCCCTTCGCCGACCTGCCACCCGATGCCGAGGGGTTCGATCTGGGGTGCGGGTCGGGCCGCTGGGCGGCGGGAATGGCGGCGCGGGTCGGGACACTGCACTGCATCGATCCGTCTGCACAAGCGCTCGACGTGGCGCGACGCCGCCTCGCCGGACGCGGCAACGCCCAGTTTCATCATGCCGGTGTCGATGACATTCCGCTCGCCGACACCAGCCAGGATTTCGGCTATTCGCTAGGGGTGCTCCACCATATTCCGGACACGCAGGCGGCCATGCGGCGTTGTGTCGACAAGTTGAAGCCAGGCGCGCCTTTTCTGGTGTACATCTATTATTCCTTCGACAATCGGCCAGGCTGGTTCCGAACGATCTGGCAGGCGTCCGATGTTCTACGCCGCGGCATCGCGCGCCTCCCGTTTGGCCCACGCAAACTCGTGACGTCGGCGATTGCCGCGGGAGTCTATTGGCCGCTGACCCGGCTGGCGCTGGCGGCGGAGAAACTGGGACGCGACGTCTCCGCCTTTCCGCTCAGCGCCTATCGCGACTATAGCTTCTACACGATGCGAACCGATGCGCTCGACCGCTTCGGCACGCGGCTTGAGCAGCGCTTTTCGCGTCGGCAGATCGAAGCGATGATGACGGCGAGCGGGCTGACCGACATCAAGTTTCGCGACGGCATCCCGTACTGGGTCGCCTGCGGTCGCAAGGCGGCGTAGCGGCCGGAGTCGGGGATGCATGCCGTCTCGATGCCACTCCGCGCGCGTCAACTGTCATGATCGCCAATCGCCCGTTGCTTGCCGCGACCGCGGCGAGCGGGCCAGAGACCATTTCGACAACCACTTCATCCTCGTCCCGTGACCCGGCTGTTCAGCATTCAATGAAACCCCAACGGATCCTCTTGCTCGCCGGGCGATACGGTCTGTCCGGCGTGCCGCTCGCCCAACTTCGCTTGGCGCGTGTGCTGGCTGCGCGTGGTCACACCGTGAAGCTGGTGTACGGACTTGTGAACGCCGGTGCGACGCTTCCCACCGCCGACGGTGTCGAGATCGACAGTTTGCATCAAGCGCGCGTGTTGGGGATGATACGTCCGCTGGTGCGACTGCTCAAATCTTACCGGCCCGACATCGTCTTTTCGGCGGGCGATCATCTCAACGTGATCGTGCTGCTTGCTGCGCGCCTTGCCCGTAGCAAGGCCAAGATCAGCTGTTCGTCGCGCGTGACGCCCTACGATACGTATTCGGATCGCCCGTTCAGCCGGGGCTGGGTGCTGAAGCAAGCGATGCGAGTGACGATGCCGCGAGCGGATGCATTGACTTGCGTTGCGAGGGATATGGTCGATCAATATCGGAGCGTCTTCCCATCCGCTCGGCATGTCCACGCCTACAATATTATCGATCGCGAGTCTTATCCGGTTGTGCGGGAAACTAATGACGAGTGGCTGATGCAGCCACGCACACGCAATATAGTGGCAGCCGGTATGCTCGAACCCTGGAAGGGATTTATCGAGCTGATCGAGGCGATGAGCGTGGTCGTCCGGTCCGAGCAGGATGTGCGCCTGATGATCTTGGGCGAGGGTTCGCAGCGAGCAGATCTGCAAAATCGGATCGACGAATTGGGGCTATCCGACCATATCTGCTTGCGCGGCAACGTTGCCGATCCCCTCAACTATTTCGCGCGAGCGGGAACTTTCGTACTGTCCTCCCACGTCGAAGGTCTCCCCAACGTCTTGGTTGAGGCGATGCTATGCGGTTGCACCCCGGTGGCGGCAAACTGTCCGACCGGCCCGCGCGAAGTGCTGAAGGATGGAGCATACGGTTATCTTACGCCGATGAAGGACCCGGCGGCTTTGGCGGTCGGCATTCTCTCCGCATTGCGATCGCCGGTCTCGGCCGATCAGCTGACCGAGGCCATCCAGGAATTTCGAGCCGAGGACGTCGTACGTCGGCACGCGGACATCCTTGGCATTGAGCAGCTCTAGGCCATGACCCACACCGCAATCCGGCACGCCATCCTTTATTATGGCGGTTTCACGTCGCGTTCGGGCGGCGCGTTCACGCACACGACGACCCTGTCGCAGGGACTGCGCGCGCGCGGGTGGACGGTCCAGACGGTCACGCTTGACCGCCTGCCGCTGTTGCTGCGCTACATACCGCATCTCGTCGCGGCAGTGATGAACAAGATCTATCCACCCCTCGGCTTTTACTACAAAGGTCGATTGATCAGTCTGCTGTACAAGTACTTCATTCAGCGTCGACCCGGCGATTTGCTGGTCTTCGAAGATGTTTACCTCTCCTGGAACTCAGAGCATCCTTCGATCAGCGTTCTGCACGCCGTGTGGAGCGATAACCTGCAGTCTTTCCGATTCACGGCCGCGCAGGTTGCCAGGCTGAAGCGGAAGGAGGTGGCGCTGATCAACGCGATCTCGCACCCCGTCGTGACGGTGTCCGAGCCTTATCGAGACTTCCTCCAGCAATCACATTTCGCCGACGTCGGCAGCTTGAACCTGGAGGTGGTGGAATTAGGTCTCGACATCGAAAATCTGCCGAAGCCTCGGGCAAGACCGATACCGGACAATGGGCGGTCGTTGATCTACGTCGGCGCTCTCGAGGCGCGCAAAAACGTAGCTTTCATGTTGGACGTCTTCCGGCACATTGCCGCCATCGATCCGGCGGCTACGTTGACGATTGTCGGCCGCGGACCCGATCGTGAAGGTTTGGAGAAATACGTGACCCGGCAGGGCCTGAACGTCACGTTTCTGGGATGGCTGGCACACGACCAGGTTCTGGAAGAACTGACCAGGCACGACCTTTATATTCATACCGCGCTGAAGGAATCGTTTTCGTTTGCACTGCTCGAAGCAAAACTGGCGGGCCTCACGACCTGCGCGCTCGCGAGGCTCGAGGTGCCGGCGGAGTTCATCGACCTGGGCTTTGCCGAACTGGATGCTGACGATTGGTGCAGCAAAATTCTCGCGGTTACGAAGCGACCCGACCTGACCAATTTTCCGGAATATTCGATTGATCGGATGACTGATCGAACGCTCGCGCTGGTGTCGGACGATGCGGGCGCGACGGCGGTAAACACCATTCGCTGAGCTTGAAATATGACGCAACTCTGCTCGCACGCTGCAACAACTCGCGGCTCGACACCTCCGCCGGCGCTGCTATGGGCCGCATCGTGAAGGCCAAGTCGCGCGTGATTTGTTGTCGTGGACGATAGCTTCACAATCGACAAATCAGCCTGATTGGCCAAGGAGGGGGCTCGTTCGCGAACGTGTCACATACTGGTCGTCGTGCTACGTTGAGCCGACGCGCTGAACAGACCGGACAGGGATAAGACCGTGAAAACCGTGTTGCTCGCTGGCGGCTTAGGCTCGCGCCTGTCGGAAGAAACCCAGACCCGGCCCAAGCCGATGGTCGAGATCGGGGGAAACCCGATCCTTTGGCATATCATGCAGATGTACGGGCACCACGGGCTTACCGACTTTGTCGTGTGCCTTGGCTACAAGGGATATTACATCAAGGAATATTTCGCCAACTATGTGATGCACCGCTCCGACCTGACGGTCGATCTGGGCGCCGGGACGATTGCGTACGAGCGCGGCGACGCGGTGCCGAACTGGCGCATCACGCTGGTCGATACCGGCGCGGACACCATGACCGGCGGACGACTGAAGCGGGTCGGGCATCTGCTCGATCCGGGCGAGGCGTTCTGCATGACTTACGGCGACGGCGTGTCCGACGTCGATATCACCGCTTCGATCGCGTTTCACCGCGCGCAGGGGCGGCAGGCGACCGTGACCGCGGTACGGCCGCCGGGCCGCTACGGCGCGACCGTCATCGACGGCGACCGGGTCGTGCGCTTCGAGGAAAAACCGGCTGGCGACGGCGGTCGTATCAATGGCGGCTTCTTTGTCCTCCAGCCCGAAGTGCTCGACCGGATCGAAAGCGATGCGATGCCGTTCGAGGAAGCGCCGCTCACCGGCCTCGCCGCCGATGGCCAGCTCAGCGCTTTCCTGCACGACGGTTTCTGGCAGCCGATGGACACGCTGCGCGACAAGACCCAACTCGAGGAATTGTGGGCCAGCGGCACGCCGCCGTGGAAGACCTGGTAGCTTCAACGTGACGCTCGACTCTGAATTCTGGCGCGGCCGTCGCGTCCTGCTGACCGGGCATACCGGGTTCAAGGGGGCGTGGACGGCATTGTGGCTGACGCGGTTGGGTGCGGAGGTCCACGGCTTCGCGCTCGCGCCCGAGACCGAGCCGAGCCTTTGGACGCACGTCGGCGACGGGCTGCTCGTGGGCGAGACGATCGCCGACCTCGCCGATACAGCCGCCCTCGACCGAGCGATCGCGACCGCGCGCCCGCAAATCGTGCTCCACCTCGCCGCGCAGGCCCTGGTCCGCCGAAGCTATGCCGAACCGCTTGCCACGATCGCAGCCAATACGATGGGCACCGCGAATCTGCTCGACCGGCTGCGCGGCCGTGACGAGCTAGAGGCCGTGCTGATCGTCACCACCGACAAGGTCTATGCCAACGCCGACACCGGCCGCGATTTCGTCGAAGCCGACCCGCTCGGCGGGCACGATCCCTATTCGGCGTCAAAGGCCGCCGCCGAAATCTTGACCCGCAGCTATGCGGCCTCGTTCTTCGACAAGATCGGGGTGCCGGTCGCGACCGCGCGCGCCGGCAATGTCATCGGTGGTGGCGACTGGTCGGCGGACCGGCTGATCCCCGACGTCTGGCGCGCGATCCGCGACGATCGCCCGTTGCTGTTGCGCAACCCCGACGCGACCCGGCCGTGGCAGCATGTGCTCGAACCGATCCGCGGCTACCTCACCTACGCACAGGCGCTCGCCGCCGACCCGGCGCTGCCCCGCGCGCTCAATTTCGGCCCCGAACCGGGCGAGCCGATGACGGTCGCCGCGGTCGCCGATGCGGTAGCGGCGGGCATGAGCCGGTCCAGCCCGTGGCAGCGCGACGACGGCGACCATCCACCCGAGATGAAATTGCTGTCGCTCGACCCGACGCTCGCCCACGACAGCATCGGCTGGCGGCCACTGCTCGACGACCATGCCGGCGTGGCATGGACCGCGCGCTGGTATTCGGACTATTCCGCCGGCACCGACCCGCGTGCGCTGTGCGACGCGCAAATCACCGCTTACGAGGCTTTGGCATGACCACCCCACCCTCCGCGACCACCGCCCCGGCGTGTCAGGGCTGCGGCGCGCCGCTGGTCCGCACCGTCGTCGATCTGGGGATGCAGCCGCTCGCTAATTCGTACATTCCGCTCGACCGCGCCGATGCGCCCGAACCGGTCTTCCCGCTCCACGCGCGGGTGTGCGACGCGTGTTTGCTGGTGCAGGTCGACAGTGTCGCCCCGCCCGAGGACATCTTCGTCGATTACGCCTATTTCTCGTCCTTCTCGGACAGCTGGCTTGCTCACTGCAAGCGCTACGCCGACGACATGGCCGCCCGGTTCGACCTCGACGCGCATTCGCGGGTGGTCGAGATCGCCAGCAACGACGGCTATATGCTGCAATATTTCGTCGCCAAGGGTGTGCCGGTCATGGGCATCGAACCCGCCGCCAACGTCGCCGCGACCGCAATCGCAAAAGGGGTGCCGACCAAAGTCGCGTTCTTTGGCCGGGACACCGCCGCGCGCATGGTCGAAGCCGGCTGGGCGGCCGACCTGCTCGCCGCCAAGAACGTGCTGGCGCACGTCCCCGACATCAACGACTTCGTCGCCGGCGTGCACACGATGCTGAAGCCCAAGGGTGTCTTCACGGTCGAATTTCCGCACCTGCTGAACCTGATCCGTCAGGTTCAGTTCGACACCATCTACCACGAACATTTCACCTACCTTTCGCTGCTGGCGGTCAAGACCATCGCCGAACGGCATGGCCTGAAAATCTTCGACGTCACCAAACAGCCGACCCACGGCGGCTCGTTGCGCGTGTTCATGGCACGCGCGGCGGCGGGTCACGCCGTCACCGGCAATGTTCAGGCGGTACTCGACGAAGAGATCGCCGCCGAACTCGATCGCCCCGCCGGCTACGAAGGCTTTGACGCCCGCGTCCGCGCGGTGCGTGAAGGCCTGCTCGGTTATCTCGCAAGGGCCAAGCAAAACGGCGAGCGCATCGTCGGCTACGGCGCCGCGGCCAAGGGCAACACCCTGCTCAACTATTGCGGCGTCACCGCCGCCGACATCGACTTCGTGGTCGATCGCAACCCCGCCAAGCAGGACACCCTGCTGCCTGGCAGCCATATTCCGGTCCGCGCGGTCGACGCGCTGATCGCCGCGCGTCCCGACCATGTCCTGATCCTGCCGTGGAACATCAAGGACGAGGTCATTGCCCAGCTCCCCGAGGTGCGCGCACAGGGCGGCGATTTCGTGATCGCGGTACCGGAGATCCGGGTTCTGACCGGTGCGGTTTGAACCGACACCGATCGACGGGGTCGTCATTGTCCGCTGGGACATAAAACTGGACGACCGCGGCGGCTTCGCGCGGATCTTCGACCCGGATGCATTTGCCGCAGCCGGGATTGCCCTTACCGTTGCGGCCGCAAACCTTTCCCGCAACCCGACCCGCCATACGTTACGCGGCCTTCATTATCAGGCGGCTCCGCATGGCGAGCCCAAACTGATCTCCTGTCCCCGCGGTCGCATCTGGGACGTTGCGGTCGATCTGCGCGCGAATTCACCTACCTATCGTCGGTGGACCTCGCTCGAACTGTCACCGGACAGCGACTGCGCCTGGTTCCTGCCCGCCGGCATCGCTCACGGGCTGCTGACGCTCGAGGATGATAGCGAAGTCAGTTATCTCATGGGCGCGCCGTTTGTTCCCGACGCCGCACGCGGCGCGCGCTGGGACGACCCGGCGATCGGCATCGCCTGGCCCGCCGCCCCTGCGCTCATTTCAGAACGTGACGCGACCTATCCCGATCTGGCTGCTGCGAGCTAGCCCAGCGAGTTGAAGTGGTAGCGATTCTGCCGCACAAGCCCCCCCGAATCTTGTCGTGCGCCGCGCGATGCCAACTCACGGACCATCATGAAAACGATTATCGACGAAACGGCTGCGACGGTCACGGTCATCGCCGACGACGGCGCCGAGCAGACCCATCCGATGGCGAGCGCCGCGGCGTTCGAGTCCGCATCAGGCGCATGGCTGCGCGTCGGCTGGGACACGAAATACGTTTACAGTTTCTCCTGGATGGGCCGCCCGATCATCCAGCTGCCCGAAGACATGGTTCGGTTGCAGGAGGTCATATGGACCTTGAAGCCCGACGTGCTGGTCGAGACCGGGGTCGCGCACGGCGGCTCGCTGATCTTCTACGCATCGCTGTTCGAAGCGATGGGTCACGGCCGCGTGATCGGCGTCGACATCGAAATTCGACCACATAACCGTGCCGCGATCGAGGCGCATCCGATGATGCGCCGGATCGCGTTGGTCGAAGGATCGTCAACCAGCACCGAGGTCGTCGATGCGGTGAAGGCGCAAATCGCCCCCGGCGAGAAGGTCCTCGTCGTCCTGGATTCGAACCATAGCCGTGGCCACGTCCTCGACGAGTTGCGGGCGTATGCCGATATGGTGCCGGTCGGCGGATATCTGGTCTCGACCGACGGGATCATGCAGAACGTGGTAGGCGCACCGCGCAGCGGCGCTGATTGGGCTGACAACAACCCGCAGCAGGCGGCGCGCGACTTCGTGGCGGAGGACGACCGTTTCGTGATCGAGGAACCAGCCTGGCCGTTCAACGAAAGCATGCTGAGCCAGCGCGTCACGTACTGGCCGTCCTGCTTCGTCAAGCGGGTCCGGTAGCCATCCGGCGACGACGGTGACCACGATCGTCATCGGAGCCGGCGGGTTCGTCGGCGGTGCTTTGGTGCGGCGGCTGCAAGCCGAGGGGCAATCGGTTGTCCCGGTCGGGCGCGGGCAGGCGATGCCCAGCCTGTCGGGCGATGTCTTTTATTGCGCGGGGCTGACCGCAGACTTCCGGTCGCGACCGCATGACACGATCAGCGCACATGTGTCGCTGATCAACGATCTGCTGCGTGATCACACCTTTGATTCGCTGACCTATCTGTCGTCGACCCGCGTCTATCAGAAGGCTGTGACGGGGCGGGAAACCGAGTCGATACCGGTCGATCCCGCTGATCCATCCGACCTTTATAACCTGTCCAAGCTGACCGGCGAGGCGATTTGCCTGAACGACCCGCGTCCCACCGTGCGCACGGTCCGGCTGTCGAACGTGTTCGGGCCGGGTAGCGGGGAGAATTTCTTGGACACGGTGATTGCGGCAGTGCGGCGCGATGGGCGCGTCCACATCGGCAGCGGCGCGACCGGCGCAAAGGACTATATCGCAATCGACGATGTCATCGACGCGCTGCTACGCGTTCCCGACCGTGCATCGAGCCGGCTGCTGAACCTGGCAAGCGGAAC
>JAZKGJ010000024.1:0-1534 GCA_040385975.1 Pseudomonadota bacterium
TACATCATCTTCACGGCCGCAGGCGGCGCGCGGATGCAGGAGGGTATCCTGAGCCTGATGCAGATGCCGCGCGCGACCGTCGCGATTCAGCTGCTCCACGACGCCGGCCTGCCCTACATCGTCGTGCTGACCGACCCGACCACCGGCGGCGTCACCGCCAGCTATGCGATGCTCGGCGACGTGCAGATCGCCGAGCCCGGCGCGCTGATCGGTTTTGCGGGGCAACGCGTGATCGAGAACACCATCCGCGAAAAATTGCCCGAGGGCTTCCAGCGCGCCGAATATCTGCTCGAACACGGCATGCTCGACATGGTCACGCACCGCAAGGATCTGCGGAGCACGCTGGCGCGGCTGATCGGCTATCTGGGGGAACGGGCGGCGGCCTAGGCTTGCCGCGCATGCCCGACCACGCCGTCTCCTCCTCCCCCGCCGTCCAGGCGCAGCTCGACCGTTTGTGGGCGCTATCGCCCGGTGCCGACGTGCTCGGGCTTGAGCGGATTACCGCGTTGCTCGACCGGCTCGGCAATCCGCACTTGCGGCTGCCGCCGGTGTTCCATGTCGCCGGGACCAACGGCAAAGGTTCGACCTGCGCGTTCCTGCGCGCGATGCTGGAGGCGGGAGGGTACCGCGTTCACGCGTACACCAGCCCGCATCTGGTCCGCTTCAACGAGCGCATCCGGCTGGCGGGGACATTGATCGAAGATGCCGCGCTCGCCCCCCTCCTCGCCGAAGTGCTCGACGCGGGCGGCGACATCGGCGCAAGCTTTTTCGAAATCACCACCGCCGCCGCCTTCCTCGCTTTTCATCGCACGCCAGCCGACGCCTGCGTGATCGAAGTCGGGCTGGGCGGGCGGCTCGACGCGACCAACGTCCTGCCCGCCCCGGCGGTGTGTGGCATTGCGAGCCTGGGCATCGATCACGAAGCATTCCTGCTCGTCCCCGAAGCCGGCACGCCCGCCGTGCCGATCGAGCGGATCGCGTTCGAGAAGGCGGGCATCGCCAAATCCGGCGTTCCGCTCGTGACCCAGGCCTATCCGGCGGCGGTGGCCGGCATCGTCGCCGACTCCGCACTCGCGGCGCGCGCGTCGCTGTTCGCGCGCGATGGCGCGTGGCGGGCGGATGTCCGCGCCGAGGCGATCGCGTACCGGGACGCGCACGGTGCGCTCGCATTGCCCGTCCCGGCGCTGGCTGGGGCGCATCAGGCCGACAATGCCGCGCTGGCGGTCGCGATGCTGCGCCATCAACCCGCGCTCGCAATCGACCCGGCTGCGTTAGCCACCGGTATTGCCGCCGCCCGCTGGCCCGCCCGGCTTCAGCGGCTCGCGCCGGGGCCGCTGGTCGCGCCGGGCCGCGAGGTCTGGCTCGACGGCGGCCACAATCGCGATGCCGGCGAACGTATTGCCGCATTCTTCGCCGGTCGCCCGGGGCCGCTGCACCTCGTGATCGGGATGCTCGCGAACAAGGACCAGGCCGCGATCGTCGGCCCGCTTCGCGACACGCTCAAGAACAGTCAGGTCCGTTGGGCGAAGACGCT
>JAZKGJ010000024.1:1544-5528 GCA_040385975.1 Pseudomonadota bacterium
TGAAGCGCCGCTCTTGCGCACCGGCTGCTGAATCAAATGACCTCGACCCCCGACTCGCCGGCACGGCTGCCCAGCGGCTATTGGCAGCACCTCGCCACGACCGACTTCGGGCGCGTCGATCCGCAACGCACGATCGCCGTGCTGCCGGTACCGGGCCATGACCATCATCCGCCCACAGCGTTCGCCGACATCGCGGGCGACATTTCCGTCGCCTCCCCCGCCGATCTGGCGAGCGCGCTCGGTACGCACGAGGGGGCCGTGTTGATCGCCGGGTCTCTTTACCTAGCCGGGGAGGCCCTGCGCACGAACGCCGAGTTGCCCGACTGAGCGCTACGCAGGGACCGTCGCTCCCGGTTGCCGAACGCTCTCGACCACGAACCCGCGCTGCCACAGCACCCACAATAGCAGCAGCCCCGGCACGGCGACCACCGTCGTCATCACCCAGAACCCCGGCCACCCCAGCGCTTCCGCCGCATAGCCTGCCGGTGCCGACAGCCACGTCCGCCCCACCCCCGCCGCCGACGACAGCAACGCGAATTGCGTCGCGGTGTACGCCAGGTTCGACAGGCCCGAGAGGTAGGTCACGAATACCGTCAGCCCCAGCCCGCTGGTGATCTGTTCGGTCGCGACCGCGATGGTCAGCCAGGTGTTCGAATCGCCCTGCGTCGCCAGCACCGCGAAGGTCAGGTTGCTGACCATCATCAGCACCCCCGTCACGAACAGCGACCGTCCCATCCCCAGCCACGCCATCAGCGGCGCGGCGAGCGCGATCCCGACGATCAGCCCCCAAAAACCCACCAATTTGTTGATCGCGATGAATTCGGTGTCCGAAAACCCCAGTTCGACGATCATCGGATTGAGCATGATCTGCCCCATCGCGTCGCCCAGTTTGTAGATCAGCACGAACAGCAGGATCAGCACCGCGCCGCGCCGCGCGAAGAATTCGCGGAACGGCCCGACGATCGTCGTTTCCAGCCAGTTGCCCGACGACACCGGCGTCTTCGCGAACGACGCGTCGTGCAGCCCCGGTCCGGCCCACAGCGCGGCGATGATGCCCGGCACGATGCAAAACCCCGTCAGCCCGTAGGCGGTCGCCCAGCCCAGATTCCACCCCTCGGGCGAGGCCAGCGCGATCGTCCCCACGCCCGCGATGAACGCGCCCAGCCGATAGCCGAACTGATTGTTCGCGGTGCCGTGCGGCAGTTCGTCTTCGGGCAGGATTTCGATCCGGTAGGCGTCGATGATGATGTCCTGAGTCGCGCCCAGGAACGATGTCACGATCGCCCAGAATGCGAACACCCCCAGATGCAGCTCGGGCTGGCTCGCGCCCAGCATCCACACCGATCCGAACAGCAACGCCTGCACCGTGAACAGCCACGCGCGGCGCTGTCCGAACCAGCCGGTCAGCACCGGCAACCGCAACCGGTCGATCAACGGCGCCCACAGCCATTTTAGCGTGTACGGCGTGGTCAGCCCGACCGCGAAACCGATCGTCTTCTTGTCGATCCCGACCTTCACCAGCCAGAAGGTCATCGTTCCCAGCAGCAGCGCGAGCGGAAAGCCGCTGGAGATGCCGAGCAACAACGCCGCGAGCGGCCGCGGGCGCAAATACGGCGCCATCGTCGCGCGCCAGCCCGGTTTCGCCGCCACTTCGCCCATCGCACATTTCCCCTGTCGGTCGCGCCCCGAGCCTAAGGTCTGCGCGCGACAAATCAAACCGCCGCGCCGTCGATTGACAACCCTGCGCTGTGTGTCAGTCTCGCCGCTTAACTGGGGGAGATGAACCATGCGCAGGAAACTGGCCGCCGCGATCCTGCTCGCTGCGACGATTCCCGCCGCGGCCTATGCCTATCTGTCGCAGGACGGGACCAAGCTCGCCAACGGTGCGGGCAAGTGCGAGGTTTGCAGCAGCGGCTGGACCTGGACCGGCACCGGTTACACCTGCAGCGGCCAGGTGAAGACCGAACAGCCCAATTGCCGTCCCGCGATGCGCGTGGTGGGCGGCGCGATCATCTACAACGACCGCGGCGATCGCACCGTGCAGCCGGGGCAGATCCTCAAGGGCCGCTAATTCCAGCGGCACCGGCCGCGCGTCAGGCCGCCGGCGTCTGCGCGCGCGCCAGCAACCGGAAGCCCGCCGGCAGCTTCCTGGGCACGTCGCCCTGCACCGCGCGGTCGACCGCCTCGATCGCCCGTAACAGCGTGCGCTGCGAATAGGGTTTGCTGAGGCAGCCATGCGCCACGTCGTCGCCGCCGTCGGGGTCCTGTCCGGTCACGAACATCACCGCGATGCCCTGCGCCGCCGCGGCGCGCGCCACATCGATGCCGCTGCCGTCGCTCAGGCTGACATCGACCAGCACCAGGTCGATCGCCACGCCGTCGCCCAGCAACGCCGTCGCGTCCGCGACCCGATCGACCGTCGCGACGATCGTGAAGTCCTCGTCGGTCAGGAAGCGTTCGTTGTCAAACGCGACCAGCGGCTCGTCCTCGACGATCAGGAGCCGGGTCAGGGTCCGCTTGGGCCGTCCGAACAGCATCGACTCGCCACCTCTTCACGCTTGCGATGGATAACGCCGCGCGGATGCGATTGACGCAAATAATTGGGCCGGAGTGCGGCGAAACGGTGTATCCGCGCGCCCTCATGTCTTTTCGGCCACAGTCCCCCGCCCCTGCGAAGGGAGCCAATGCCGGCGAACGCATCGCCAAGTTGCTCGCGCGCGCCGGCATCGCCAGCCGCCGCGAAGTCGAGCGGATGATCGAGGAAGGGCGTGTCGCGGTGAACGGCGTCGCGATCTCGACCCCCGCGACAATCCTGACGAGCCTCGACGGGGTGACGGTGGACGGCAATCCGGTCGCCGCCGTCGAAGCGGCGCGGCTGTTCCTCTACCACAAGCCGGTCGGGCTGCTCGTTACCGAACGCGATCCCAAGGGCCGCCCGACGATCTACGACCGCTTGCCGCCGGACCTGCCCCGCGTCGTCCCGGTCGGGCGGCTCGATCTCGCGACCGAAGGATTGCTGCTGCTCACCACCGACGGCGGCCTGAAGCGCCAACTCGAACTTCCCGCAACCGGGGTCGAGCGCAGCTACCGCGCGCGCACCTATGGTCGCGTCACGCAGGAACAGCTCGAGGATCTGATGCTCGGCATAGAGATCGAGGGGATCCGCTACGGCCAGATCGACGCCAACCTCGAACGCCGCACCGGCGCAAACGCGTGGATCGAACTGACGCTGAAGGAAGGCAAGAATCGCGAAGTCCGCCGCGTGCTCGAACATCTCGGGCTGCAGGTCAGCCGCCTGATCCGCACCCGCTACGGTCCGTTCGTGCTCGGCGACCTGCCCCCCGGCGCGGTCGGCGAAATCCGCGCGCACGACATCGACAGTTTCCGCGCGAACCCGACGCGGCTCGATCTGCCGCAACCGACCCGGCGGCGCGGCGCGGAAGCGGAGCCGGATATGCGGGTGATGCGGGCGCCTAGGTCCTCCCCATTGACGGGGAGGGGGACCGTCGGCCGTCAGGCCGATGGTGGAGCGGGTCCGGCCAGAAGCACTGCGTCTGCCGCCCGCCCCCTCCACCGTCCTGCGAACGGTCTTCCTCCCCGTGCCGGGGAGGATCGAAAGAAGGGCCCCAGCCTCGGCCGCGGCAGCGCCAAGCCGCGCACCGAGGCCCCTGCCGAAGCCGCCAAGCCGCAACGCGCCAAACGTGCCGCCGCGCACCGTCAGGCGACCGGGCGCGACGCCCCGCCACCCCCGCCGCGCAACGGTCCACCGGTGCGAAAGAAAGGCTGGGCCAGACCCAAGCCGAAATCCGGCCCGGGCGGGCCGCGCAAGAAATGAAAGGTGCCAAATTTCGCCGCGCCGTGCTCCTGCGAAAGCGGGAGCCTAAGAATGGCGAGCGACACGCCATTCGTCCTGGATTCCTGCGTTCGCAGGAATACGGCGAAAGATGAGGATCATCGCCGGCCAGTGGCGCGGCCGCCCGCTCG
>JAZKGJ010000025.1:0-6689 GCA_040385975.1 Pseudomonadota bacterium
CCATCATCACTGCTACCAATGTGGCGAAGGCCAGCTCGCCCGCGCGCTTCAGCGCCGGACGCATGTGCATCGACCAAGGGAGAATTCGAACACGTCCGCTGGGCCTCACGGCCTGGGCGGGGGTGCCGTGCGTCAACACGGCAACCGACGGGCTCAGCACCCGTCACGCGCGGCTGGCCTAGCCGCTAACGCCCCGCACCCGTGCTCCGGGTGGGGCAATCGTGGACTGAACTATCACATGAAGGAAGCACTTTATCCGATTACGACCGGCCTGACGCCGGTCGCGCCCGTCCGCCCGGCCGCCGGCTACATCGGCGGCAAGCGCAATCTGGCAACGCGCCTGGTCGCGCTGATCGAGCAGATCCCGCATCAGGCGTACTTCGAGCCGTTTGTCGGCATGGGTGGCGTGTTCCTACGCCGCCGATCGCGACCGAAGGTCGAAGCGATCAATGACATCTCGGGCGATGTCGCCACGTTCTTCCGGGTGCTGCAGCGGCACTATCCATACTTCCTCGACATGCTGCGCTGGCGGGTCGCGAGTCGGGCGGAGTTCAATCGGCTTCGCGACCAGGTGCCGGAGACGCTAACCGACCTCGAGCGCGCAGCGCGATTTCTGTACCTGCAGAAGCTGGCATTCGGCGGGAAGGTCGACGGCCGCAACTTCGGGGTCGATGCGTCGCAAGGCGCGCGCTTCAATATCACGAAGCTCGAGCCGATGCTGGCGGAGATCCACGAGCGCATCGCCGGCGTGACGATCGAGCAGCTGACGTACGGCACGTTCATCGGGAAGTACGATCGCCCCGGCGCGCTGTTCTATCTCGATCCCCCGTATTTCGACTGCGAGGGCGACTACGGGCCCGGGGTGTTTGCGCGCGACGACTTCGAGCGCCTGGCCGAGCAGCTGGGCCGGTTGATGGGGTCGTTCCTGTTGTCGATCAACGATCGGCCGGAGGTTCGCGAAATCTTCAGCGCGTTCGTCCAGGTGCCGGTCAGCACGACCTATCAGATCGGCCTCGCGTCTCGCCCGGCGGGCGAGCTGATCATAGCCGGCGGCGCGCCGGCGATCGCCGCGATCGAGGCGTCGGCGCTGTAAATGGGGGGACACGAGGGGGGACACGCCCCTCTCGTGCCGCTTCGCTACACCGCAGAAAACCGCCAATCCTGACAGACCGCGGCGGAGGGTTCCTCCGCCGCGGTCAACTATTACCATCGCCAATACCGGCTAGCTGCGACAGTACACCGGATCCTGTCGGCGAACTCGCCAGTCGAGCCATTGCCCTCTTGAACAGCATCGTCTGCGCGCGGACGAACACCAAACCGAGCTGCTTGCACGCGGTATTGTAACGTTGCCGCGCCGACCACCGGTCAAAGTCCGCGGGCTGTTGAGTCTTTGCGTGATAGGCGAATAGCCGACACGTCGCCTGCAGATCCGCGTGCTCAAAAGACAGGGTCTTCAACGAGTGAGCGAACTGATTTCTGATATCGCGAATGCGGTCTAAATCATCGCGTTCCGGGTCATCAATTAGACCGAGCGCATACGCCGCACGAATGCGGCCCAAGAACGTCCTGAACAGTGCGCCGTCACTATAGAATAGGCCGGCTTTGTCGGACGGCCGAACAAGCGACGCCTGAATTAGCTGAACGAGCTCCTCTTCCACAAATGCGGCCCCAACGATTGCGGCAGCGCGGTCAGAGCTTTCTTCCAACTCGTCCCACGCCGCTTCAAGGTCATCAACCGACAACTCGGCTCTCGACAAGTGGCCAAGGGTCTTCGGTCCTTTTGCTGGTTTCCCGCGCCCTGTTTCGTGAGCCGATCGATCTTTCGAAGGATCGGCGTGACCTGTTCCCTTCGTTCCTCGTCGCGAATTTTTGTGTCGGTCTGCCATGCGGACTGCTCCTTGAAAGAACATGATCCATGCTAACCAACGCGACCGTCAAGGCCGCGCGCCCTGGCGCGCGTCCGCTAAAGTTGTGGGACGCCGGGGGGCTGCACCTGCTCGTCATGCCCAGCGGCCACCGCGCCTGGCGGCTACGCTCGCGGGCCGGCGGTCGCGAACGTGTCATGACGATCGGCAGCTGGCCGGAGGTGTCTATCGACGTCGCGCGCGATCGCGCCGCCCTGGTTCGCGCGGGTGGCTCGCTTCCCTGCGCCGACGCGCCGCAAGTGTTCGAGCATGCCGCCCGCGCGTGGCACGCGCATATGGCGTCGCAATGGTCGCCGACGCACGCGGCCGAGGTGCTCGCCAGCCTCGAGCGTGACGTCTTCCCAGCGATTGGCACCGACGTGCTCGGCACGATCGCCAAGCGCGACGTCCTCGCCGCGGTGCGCGCTGTCGAGCAGCGCGGTCGGCGTGAGACGGCCGGCCGACTGCGCCAGCGGATCTCCGCGGTTTTCGATTTCGCGATGTCGGAGGACTGGTGCGAAGAAAATCCGGCCGCGGTTCGCCGCGCGATGCTGAAGCCAGCCGCGCAGCGGCCGCACCCCGCATTGATCCAAATCAGCAACCTGCAGCAGCTGCTCGCCGACGTCGACCAGCTGGCCGGGGCGCCGATCGCGAAGCTCGCGTCACGCTTTCTAGCGCTAACCGCCGTGCGCTGGGCCGCGGTTCGTGGCGCGCGGTGGGACGAGATCGAGGGCTTGGACGGGCCGGAGCCGCTCTGGCGCGTGCCGGCGGCGCGGATGAAGCTGGCAGCAGCGAAGAAGACGTCGACCGAGCATGACCATCTGGTACCGCTAGCTTCGGCCGCGGTGGCCGTGTTGCGTGAAGCGCGACGGTCTGGCGGTGGCGCGCTGATCTTCCCCGGCCGCGGCGACCAGCTGCTCGGCGAGCGCGCGATCGCGGATCTGTACGCGCGGGCGGGCTACGCCGGCCGGCATGTCCCGCACGGCTGGCGGGCGAGCTTCTCGACAATCCTCAACGAACGGCAGCCCGGCGATCGCGACGCGATCGATCTGGCGCTGGCACACACGCCGAAACGCGACGACGGCAAGATCGACAAGGTCGAGGCAGCATACAACCGGGCGCAGCATCTGCCGCGGCGCCGGCGCTTGCTCGAGGACTGGGCCCAGCTGCTGATCAACTGATCGTGCCGCACGACCGGAAGGTGAGGAGGCGTGGCACGGTTCGTGCTCGCCCCCCTCGGCAGCCCGGGGCGGCGCAAGCCGCCACGCTCCCCGGTCGCGTCGAAGCGATCGGGTGGATGGTCTGATGCCGTTGCGGCTTTGGGGGCAAATCAAATTCACGCATTGGACCGCCTGAGCGGTCCAATTCTTTATCCCCTTGAACCTGATGCGGGATACTCACCGGATGGTGGACTCGCGTCATTGGTCACACCGGCCTCGAGGCGCTGCAGGACAGCGCGCAGTTCGGGGTCGCGGATCTCGGCCGCAGTCATGGGCTTTGGTGGCGTGTCGGGCGGGGCGGCGCCCTTCGCGCCGAGTTTCCGGCGCGCGTAGACGTCGCGGAACCGCTGCAGCACGCGCGCGGGCAGGTTGAGGCAGAAGAAGTACGCGTTGCTGATCTGCTCGCGCTGCGGGCCATAGCCGCCAGCGTTGTCGGTCGTCTTGGTCCGCCGCACCCAGTCGAGCACGCCAAGCCGCTTCAGGTTGGCCAGCGCACGGATCACCGTCCCGCGGCCGACCCGAGCCGCCGCTGCGATCGTGTCGATCGCCGGGTCGAGGCGACCGGTCTTGAAGTCGATCGGCACGCGGGCGTGCTTCGACCGTCCGACCAGCGCCTTCAGCACCTTCAGGCCATGCAGCCCCAGCGGTCGCGCGCCTCCGCGCCGGCGTTCGAAGTCGTCCCATTCCTCGATCGTCTCGAGCAGCACGTCGATCCAGCGCATCGCGCCGGCGACCGTGCCGTCTCCGATCGGCCGAAACACGCGCGCCCGGTTATCGTCCTGGTCGAAGCTGTGCCGGCGAACCTTACGATCGGGCCCGCGCCCGCCGCGGCCGCTCCAGTTGTTGGCCAGTCCGCGGACGATGCCGCGCGCCTGGCGCTCCATCGACGCCGCGGTCATGCCGCACCGCCTTGGACCCGATGAGCCGCGGCTCGAGCAGCGAGGCGGCCGGCGCCGCTCCCTTCATCAGCAGCTCGGCCCACTCGAGTGCGATCTCGCGCCGGCGGGGCAGATACGCGTAGCGGTTGTACGTCGACTCGACGTCGTTCGGGATGTGCGCGAGCATCAGGTCTATGATGTCGCGGTCGCCGACGCGGTTCTCGATCGCGGCGATCTCGTTCATCACGGTCGAGAAGGTCGCCCGCCAGCCGTGCGGAACATGCACCCCCGTAAATCCCGCCGCGCGGTAGGCCGAGCTCAGCGTCGAATCGGAAACGGGCTTGCGTCGCGCGCGCGGCGCTGGAAACATCAGGTCTTTCGTCGCAAAAGCCTGCGCCGTCTTCACGACGTCGACCGCCGCCGGCGACAGCGGTACCACGAACTCGAAGGCCAGATCGCGCCGGCGCTCCGCGGTCAGCTTCATCTTGGCGGCGGGTATCCGCCACAGCGGTGCCGGACCGTCCAGATCCTCGAACTCGACGGGTTCCGCAAATCGCACCATCGCCGGCCGCACCGCGGTCAGCGCGAGCAGGCGCGATGCCAGCCTCGTCCCGGGCTCGGCATTCTGCGCCTCGATCGCGGCCAGGACGACGCGAGCTTCCTCGAACGATCGAACCGCCGGCCGACGCTCGCGACTGATCGGCCGCAATGCGCGCTGCAACCCGGTTGCCGGGTTCGCCTTGATCGCTCCCGACACCATCGCCGTCGCGAAAATATCGTCCAGATGCTGGCGCAGTCGGCGCGCGACATCCTTCGCCCCGCGCTTCTCCACCCGCTGCAGAACCTCGAGCACCATCGGCGCCGTCACATCCGCCAGCGCGACCTTCCCCAGCCGCGGGATGACGTCCAGCTCGAGCCGACCCAGCACCGCCTTCGCATAGTGCGGACGCCATCCCGGGGCGCGGGTGGCGTGCCAGTCTGTGATGTAGCTCTTGACGGTCGTCCCGGCCGCTATCGCGATCTCGGCTTTGCGCTGGCGACGTTGCGTCCCCGGGTCGACGCCATCGCGCAGCTGACGCCGCGCCTCGTCGCGCCGATCGCGGGCCTCCGTCAGCGTCACTTCGGGATAGGGGCCGATCGTCAGCAGCTTCTCGACCGGACCGACCCGATATTTCAGTCGCCAGGATTTGTGGCCAGTGGGCGAGATGTGCAGAAATAGCCCGAGGGCGTCGAATAGCTTCTGTGGGCGATCGGTCGGTTTGGCCGAGCGGCAACGCAGATCCGTCAGCATCGGCTACCCCCGACGATACCCCCGGATGATGCAAGATCGGCTGAAACGGCGTGACACGGCATGAACAAGTGAAGTGCCCCGAACCCCGCGTATCAGCAAGGTTTTTGGCACCGGATGACACGCCGTGAATAGAATTTCTGGATGCCCGACAAGGACTCGAACCTTGATTGACGGAGTCAGAGTCCGCTCTCTTACCATTAGAGGATCGGGCACCGGAGGGCCGCGCATTTAAGGAGCGCGCGGGAAGGGGTCAAGCGCCGCGGTCACCGGCTTGCCGCCCCGCCGCCCGCGCGCTAGCATCGCTGCAAGCGCCGAGCGCCGCCGTCCGTCACGGCGGTGTGACGGGACAGAACATAAGAGAGTAGGCCGTGGGGGATGCTCCCGCCAGCGTGCCGGATCGCGAGGGCCCGTCCGCCTTCCGCCCGGCCCCCGCGCAAAGTGCGCGCCCGCGCATGGGTGCGCCCCGCCATTTCGCCGCGCTCGACCTTGGCACCAACAATTGCCGGCTGCTGATCGCGCGTCCGCAAGGCAACGGGTTCGCGGTGGTCGATGCGTTTTCGCGGATCGTGCGGTTGGGGGAGGGGCTGGCGACCAGCGGGCGGCTTTCCGACGCCGCGGTCGAGCGGACCATCGCCGCACTGCGGGTCTGCGCCGACAAATTGCGCCGCCGCAACGTCGCGCTTTCTCACGCGGTCGCGACCGAGGCCTGCCGCCAGGCCGCGAACGGGCCGGAGTTCATCGCCCGCGTGCTGGCCGAAACCGGCATCCGGCTGGAGATCATCACCGCCAAGGAAGAGGCGCGGCTCGCAGTGCTGGGCTGTCACGCTTTGCTCGAACCGGGCGAAGGGCCGGCGTTGATCTTCGACATCGGCGGCGGATCGACCGAACTGGTGCTGATCGAGGGCGGCGGCGGCAAGCTGGGCGGGTCGCCCAAGGTGTTAGACTGGCACAGCGCACCGTGGGGGGTGGTATCGCTGACCGAGACCGCGGGCGGGGGCGAGGGGGCGGGCGGCCGCGCCGCCGCCTACGACCGGATGCGCGAGATCGCGGCGGAGAGCTTCGCGGCGTTCGCAGGCCGGCTGCCGCGCGACGTGGCGGCGCCGCGGCTGCTCGGCACGTCGGGCACGGTGACGACGCTCGGCAGCGTGTTCCTCCAGCTTCCCGCCTACGACCGCGCGCAGGTCGACGGGCTGATCGTCCCCGCCGCGGCGATGCGTGCGATCGGACGCGACCTGGCGGGCAAGAGCCTGGCCGAACGCGCGCAGGTCGCGTGCATCGGCACCGAGCGCGCCGACCTGGTGGTGGCAGGGTGCGCGATCCTCGAGACGATCATGGATCTGTGGCCCGCCGAGCGGCTCGGGATCGCCGACCGCGGGATTCGCGAAGGGATCCTGCG
>JAZKGJ010000026.1:0-18540 GCA_040385975.1 Pseudomonadota bacterium
GCCGCGCGGCTCGGCGCGGGGGCGACGCCGAGCCGGCTCGATCTCGCGACACTGACCGGTCGGATCACGGGCGGCGGCGTGACGGGCAGCTACGCGGGCGGCGCGGCGCGAATCGGCGCGGTTCCGCTGCTGCTGAGCGAAGCGGCGGGTGAGTGGCGGCTGGTCGGCGGGGCGCTCACGCTCGGCGGGAACGTCATCGTTTCCGACGCGGCGGCCGAGCCGCGCTTCAACCCGCTCGCGTCGCGCGACGTGCGGCTTAGCCTGGCAAACGGGCTGGTCCGCGCGACCGGTACACTCACCGGCCCGGTGAGCGGGGTGAAGGCCGCCGATGTCGCGATTCGTCACCGGTTGAGCGACACCAGCGGGGTCGCCGACGTGAGCGTGCCGGGCATCACCTTCGGCGAGCGGCTGCAACCGACCGCGCTGACCCGGCTGACGCTCGGCGTGATCGCAGAGGTCAAGGGCACGATCAGCGGAGTGGGTCAAATCCGCTGGAATCAGGGCGTGGTCAGCAGCGACGGCGATTTCCGGACCGATGGCGTCGATCTCGCCGCCGCATTCGGCCCGGTCACCGGGCTGAAGGGGCAAATCCACTTTACCGACCTGCTGGCGCTCGAAAGCGCGCCAGGGCAGATCGCGACCGTCGCGACGATCAACCCCGGCGTCGCGATCGCCGACGGAACGATCCGCTACCGGCTGCTGGCGGGGCCGATGGTGCAGGTCGAGGATGCGCGCTGGCCGTTCTCGGGGGGCGAATTGCGGCTCGAACCGACCCTGCTCGACTATTCGCGCGAGGTCGACAAACGCATGACGTTCCGCGTGACCGGGCTCGACGCCGGAAAATTCCTGCAAGGCTTCGACTACAAGAACCTTGATGCGACCGGCGTGTTCGACGGGACGCTGCCGATGGTGTTCGACGCGACCGGTGGGCGGATCACCGACGGCCGGCTGGTCGCGCGCAGCGGCGGGACGCTGGCGTATGTCGGCGAGGTGTCGGAGGAGAACCTCGGCTTCTGGGGCAACCTCGCGTTCGGGGCGTTGCGCTCACTGCGCTACCGCTCGCTCGAGCTGAAGCTCTACGGGCCGCTCGCGGGCAACGTCGTCACCGAGGCGCGGTTCGGTGGAGTGGCGCAGGGGCAGGGCGCGAAATCGAACTTTCTGATCCGCCGGCTCGCGCGGCTGCCGTTCGTGTTCAACATCAAGATCACCGCGCCGTTCCGCGCGCTGATCGATTCGGCGCGGTCGTTCTATGATCCCACCATCCTGATCCAGCGCAATCTGCCGGCGCTCCTCGAACAAGCGGATCGACCCGTTCAGCCTCCCGCAAGCGTGCCCGTTCCACAGGAGAAACCGGATTGACGAGACGATGGAGCCAGCCGACGAATGCGGCAATGAGATGGATGGCGATACTGGCCCCGTTCGGGGTGTTGGGTGGATGCGTGAACGTGTCCGCGCCCGACAAGCCGATCGAGATCAATCTCAACATCCGGGTAACGCAGGAAGTGATCTACCGCCTCGACAATTCGGCCAAGGCGCTGATCAAGGACAATCCGGATATTTTTTGAGGATCAGGATGATGAGCATCGTTCGCACAGTGACAATGGCGGCATCGGCCCTGCTGCTGATGAGCGCGACCGCTGCGGTGGCGCAGGACTGGAAGGCTGCGGTCGCGGCGGGCACGGTCGGCGAACAGGGCGACGGCTATCTCGGGGTGGTCGCGGGCGGGGCCGGGCTCGCGGCGGTCGTCAGCGACGTCAATATCAAGCGCAAAGCCGCCTACACGGCACGTGCGTCGGCGGAAGGCGCGACCGTCGAGGCGATGGGGATCGCCGGCGGCTGCAACCAAATCAAGCGGCTGAACTCGGGCGAAAAATATCGCGCGCCCGATGGCGCGTGGCGCACCGTCGGCCAAGGCGCGTTGCAGCTCGACCCGCGCTGTCCGCAGTAGATTTGCTGCACCTGCGAACAGGTTGCGGTTGACTTCAAACACCCCCTTTTCTAATGCGGCGGCGCCTTGGCGGGCTCGCCATTCGGGCTGACCGATTCCGGCTTCGCTGCTGAGCGACGTGACGGAGTCGAGCATGGCCGAAAACGAGTCCGGACCGGACCCCCTCGCACCCGATGCGCGGCTCAGATCGCTCGACGAGCGGCTCGACCGCGCGCAGGCCAGCGAAGCGATCAGGACTGGCGCGAACGTCAAACCCGACGAGGGCTATCGTCTGGGCAATCGCGTTCTCGCCGAACTGCTCGGGGGAATGATCGGTGGCGCGGTGATCGGATGGACCCTCGACTGGTTCTTCGGCACCTCGCCCTGGCTCCTGTTGGTGCTGCTCGGTTTGGGCATCGTGGTCGCCTTCAGGAACATCATCAGGCTTTCGAACCAGGCGTCTGCGGCTTCGCGGACGCCGCGTTCATAAGGGATTATTCGCGTGGCTGAAGCCGGCAAGATCGACCCGATGCACCAGTTCGAGGTGCAGACCATCTGGGACGGCTTCAATCTGGCCGGCCACCAGATCCAGTTCACCAATTCGGCCGCCTGGATGTGTGCGGCGGTGGTGGCGCTGTGGGCGTTCATGCTGATGGGGATGAAGCGCGAGCTCGTTCCCGGTCGCGGGCAGATGATGGTCGAGGGCGCGGTCAAGTTCATCGACGGGCTGCTCAGCCAGAACGTCGGCGACGCCGGTCGCCGCTACGTTCCTTATGTATTTTCGCTGTTCATGTTCATCCTGTTCGCCAACATTCTGGGACTGCTGCCCTTGGGCGTGGTCGGGGTGCATCCCTTCACCTTCACCAGCCATTTCACGATCACCGGTGTGCTCGCGATCATGAGCTTCTCGATCGTGCTGATCGTCGGGTTCTGGAAGCACGGCTTTCACTTCTTCAGCCTGTTCGTGCCGCACGGCACGCCGGCCTGGCTGTTGCCGATCATCCCGCTGATCGAGCTCGTCTCGTTCATGGTGCGCCCGTTCAGTCTGGCGCTGCGGCTGTTCGTCGCGATGACCGCGGGGCACGTGCTGTTGAAGGTGCTCGCCGGGTTCGTGATCAATTCGGCCAATTCGGGTCCGCTGTGGGGCGGGGTCGTCGGCATACCCAGCTTCGCGCTGATGATCGGTATTTCGGGGCTCGAACTGCTGGTCGCGGGCATTCAGGCCTATGTTTTCGCATTGCTGACGTCGCTGTACATCAACGACGCCGAGCACCTTCACTAGATTTCGTTCCAACCCACTGACATCAAACGGGAGTTTACCATCATGGACGCAGAAGCAGCCAAGCTGATCGGCGCAGGCCTTGCAGCGATCGGGGCCGGCATGGCCGCCATCGGCGTGGGTAACGTGTTCGGCTCGTTCCTCGAAGGCGCACTGCGCAACCCCGGCGCCGCCGACGGTCAGCAGGGCCGCCTGTTCATCGGCTTCGCCGCGGCCGAATTGCTCGGCCTGCTGGCGTTCGTCGTCGCGATGATCCTGATCTTCGTCGCATAACACCTCTTATCCAGCCGGGTGCCCCTGCGCGTCCGGCTGGACGGGATTTCCAATGCCACAAATCTCCCAGCTCGCGGCGACCTACGCCTCGCAGATCTTCTGGCTGCTGCTGACCTTCGGGCTGGTGTTCTTCACCGTCGGCCTGGGGTTCCTGCCCAAGGTCCAGGCCAATATCGACAGCCGCGACGCGCGGATCGCCGATGACCTGAACGCCGCCAGCGCCGCGCGCACCGCCGCCGATCAGGCGGAAGAGGCGTGGCGTACCCGCGACGCCGTCAACCGCGATGCAGCGCAGGCGCGAGTCGCCAAGGCGCGCGCCGAAGCCGCGGCCAGGACCGAAGCGACGCTGGCCAAGGCAAACGCGGCGAATGCCGAACGTCTCGCGGCTGGGGAGGCGGGCATCCGCGACGCCGGCCAACGCGCGCTGGCCGAGATCGAAGCCGTCGCTGTCGAGGCGACGCAAGACATCGTGGCCAAGGTCGCCGGGCTCAAGGTTGCCGCGGGCGAAGCGAATGCCGCGGTCAAGCAGGCAATGTCCCATGGCTGATGCGAAAGCCGGCGACGCGGCCGTCGCGCACAATTTGGCCAACGCCGACGAACTGGAAGGTTCTCCGCACACCGGCGGCGAAGCGCTCACCACCGCGGCGGGCGGGGTCGGCGAAACCAATCATCCCGATCCCGCCTTCATGGGCATCGACGCGACGATCTGGGTGTCGCTGGCGATGCTGGTGTTCCTGGTGATCGTGGTGTGGAAGGGTGGCGTGCGCGCGGTCACCACCGGCCTCGACCGCCAGATTGCGGACATCCGCAAACAGCTGGACGATGCGAGATCACTGCGCGCCGAGGCCGAAACGCTGCGCGACGAATACGCCGCCAAGATAGCCGCCGCGGAAGGCGATGCGCAGGCGATGCTCGCCCACGCCGAAAGCGAAGCGACCGCGCTGCTTGCCAAGGCCGCGACCGATGCCGACGACCTGGTGGCGCGTCGCGGCCAGATGGCCGAGGACAAGCTCGCCGCTGCCGAACGCGCCGCCATTGCCGAAGTCCGCGCGACCGCCGCCAATGCGGCGGCGAAGGCGGCCGGCGCATTGATCGCCGCGAAGCTCGGCGCGACGGGCGACAAACCGCTGGTCGATCGCACCATCGCGGGACTCGGTCGCCCGAACTGATGTTCGTCCCGCGCGCTTGCCGGCGCGCGCGTCCGCGTACTGCCGCGCGTGACGCCCCCGGAGCGACGCAGAGCTGTTGCATTCTGCCTCATGCGGCAATTTGCAACATGGCCGAGGCTTGACTCGCTCCGCGTAACGGAGATGCTGAAAAGGTGTCGCGCGAGCACATAGCACCTTGCGCAGGATGATTCGCCGTCGGGGGACGGCGCGGCCCGCAGATCGAAACGTCTGCCGCCGCCGGAATATTGGGGGAATGCGATGAAGGTGTGGACAACGGCGATCGCCATCGCGGCGAGCGGGACGATCCTGATCGCAAGCGACCCAGCGCAGGGCGCGCCGCGCAAGCGCCAGGCAAAAAGCGGGAGCGCCGCGACCGCGTCCGCGGCTCGGCAATGGGGCCTGCTGTCCTCGCTCGCGGGCACCGCGTGGCTCGACGAAAAGAGCGGCACGATCACGCAATATCGCTGGAAGCTGAAGAACGAGATCCTCGCAATCGAGATTAATGCGAAGGATGCGCTAGAGCCGCGGATCGACGAGGTCCGGCTGGCCGGCGACGGCAGCACGCTGACCCGCACGATCGTTCAGCCGGCCGGGCTGCCGCGCCAGTTCGCGCTCGACATGCCGCGCGCCGGAATGCTGGTCGAAAGCGATGCGCTGGGCGCGACCGTGACGCGCCGCACCGCGCGCGTCACCGGCGAGCGCATCTTCACCGACAGCGAAGTGACGCTGAACGGCGCGCCGACCGGCAGCAGCAGCAGCGAATCGCGCAAGCTGTCGCCGACGTCGCTGGCGACCGAACTCGGCGCGATCGCCGCGGCGCAGGCGAACAAGCGCGCCGAACTGGCGGCGCTCGAAAAGACGTGGGGGCCACTTGCCAAGCTGGTCGATACCGACTGGCGCTGGCAATCGGGCGAGACGACGTTCCTGACGCAATACCGCTGGCGCGAAGCCGGCAAGACGATCGGTGCCAGCCACGTCGCGTCGAAGAAGTCCGCCACCTATGACGAGACCTTCACGCTCGACCCCGCGACCGGCGCGATTACCGGAAAGTCCGACGGCACTGCGATGACCTACACGGTCGAGGACGGTGCGCTGGTCGCGACCGCGGCCAACAACAAGACCCGCACGCTGCGCAAGCCGATCGGTCCCGACAGTTATCAGTTGCTCACCCAGAAGCGCAAAGGCGACGCGTGGGTGCTGGGCGAGAATGTCCGCGTCGAAACCGCGATGGGCGGAATTCCGACGATGCCGATCCAGCTGCGCCCGGCCCCGACCCAGATGGCGATGACCGGGCCGATCCAGGTCGCGGTGCCGACCAACGGCCCCGCGCGCGGCGACCGCGCAAACGGCCCGGCTGGCGCTGCCCCGGCGCCGCAGGACAATGTGGTCGTGACGGCGGAGAAGCAGGAACCTAAGAAGAAGAGCAAATTGTTCTCGACGCTGATGAAGGTCGGCGGAGTCGCGGTTGCGCTGACCGGGGCGGGGCTGGTCGCCAATGCGTTGACGCAGGGGCTCAGCGCCAGCGGCGCGGGGGGCAGCTCGATCGGTTCGTCGCTGACCGGCTCGCTCGGCCAAGGCGCACAATCCTTGCTCGGTTCGGCGGTGAATTCGAGTGCGTCGTCGGCGCTCGGCGCGGTCACCGGCAAGAGCAGCAGCGGAACCGGCAGCGCCGGCGGCAGCTATGCCCCGCGCAAGAACATCTTAGAGGGTCAGGCGGCGTGTCGCGGCTACACCGTCGACAATTACAAGAGCTACTTCCAATCGCATTCGACCGGCCCCGACGTCCAGCTCCACACCCTGTGCGCGGGCGCCTACAATTATTACTGGATGTATCTGAACGCGATCCGCCAAGGCTACAGCCAGG
Source organism: Pseudomonadota bacterium (assembly GCA_040385975.1). GTDB lineage: Bacteria > Pseudomonadota > Alphaproteobacteria > Sphingomonadales > Sphingomonadaceae > Sphingomonas. Next base: position 6,513 of record JAZKGJ010000026.1, read on the forward strand.
CCGACAGCAACCGGACCTACGATGCGTTCACCGGGTCGGCGAAGGTGGCGCTCGATTTCTACGCCAACGCGCGGTAGCGGGCCCGCGATGCTGCGGGCGCTCGCGCTGCTGTTGTGCGCGGCGATCGGATTCCTGATCGGCGGTGAAGCACGCGCGCAGACCGGACTGACGGTCTATTATTGTTCGGCCTACGACCCGGGCAGCGATACGCTGTACCTGTCGCCGACCCGTGCAGTCGGGCCGATCGCGGAGCGCAGCGGCTACGGCCCGCGCTTCCTCGGCGAGCTGTCGGGGCGGGGCGTCGGTGCCGACGCAACCGTCCGCTGCACGATGCGGCTGACCCAGGCGGAGATCGATCGCGGGCGCGAGGCGGCGCGGCGCGACTGCCGCGAATGCAACGCCAATACCCGCGTCGTCGCGCTGACGGGCGGGGTCGCGCCAATCCCAAGCGGGCGTGTGCCGGTGCGGTCGACGCTATCCAATCCCGGCGAATCGATCCGCCGCAGCCTTAGCGAAAACAACCCCGGCACCTGCCTGGTCGATCGCGCCGGTGGGGTCCGGTGCAGCGGCGGGGTTCAGAACGGCAAGCCGCTGCCCGGCTTCGTCGTCGAACCGGCGCCGCGCGACGTTCCCGTCATTCCTGCGCAGACCTTCGGCCGCGCGACCTTGTGCCAGAAGAAGGTGCAGGGGCGCTGCCTCGACAAGCCGGTCGCGACGCCCAAGCCGCTGCCGGGCAGCGACGGGTCGGAAACGACGTACCGGCCCAGGCCCGTGCCCAGACCAGCTTCCCCGCAGGCTCCACCCAAGCCTTCGAAGAAGCCCAAGCCTGAACCAACCCCGCCGCCGCAGCTCCGGACCGCCTGCTCGACGATGGATGCGTATGGCTACGCCGAAAAATCGACGATCACGCTGCAATGGCCCGAGATTCAGGTTCAGGTGCAGGGACAGATCACGCTGTTCCTCAAGAACATCTACACCGGCGCGGAATATACGCTGGGGTACGGCCGCTATTCGATCCCGGTCGGCACCTACCGGCTTTCCGCCAACGGCTGGGCCGGGGGGATCGCCCCGTACCAGTTCAAGATCACCGCCTGCGCGACGTACCGCGTCAGCTGATTCAGCGCGGCTTCCTGAAGCGGTAGACAAACTGATCGGTCTTGCCGCGCATGGTGAAGACCAGCGCAGTGTGCGGGTCGCCGGCGTTGGCGTAGAGCTTGCTCTCACCATCGAGCTTGAATCCCGCCGCCTCGATCTCGGCCTTGGTGCCCGCCGGGTCGCCGCGGTGCAAGCTGTCGGCCTGGCCCGCCGCGCCGACGTGATCCACCACCAGCAACACCCCGCCGGGTTTGAGCGCCGCGAACAGTCGCTTCGCCACGTCGCCCGCAAACGCCGGCGGCACGATATTGAGGTGGAGGTCGTGCCAGTTCTGCACCGTGACAATGGCGTCGAGCGGTTCGGGCCAAGCCACCGCGCGTAGTGAATCGCGCTGCGCGACGACATTCGCGCGCCCCGCCACCGCCGCGTCCTGTTCGGTGCCATAGGCCGCGCGAAACTGGATGAATTCGCCGGGCTGGTAGGCGTAGACCTTGCCGGTCGGGCCGACCGCGTTGGACAGGATGCGGGTCCAATACCCCCCGCCCATGATGAAGTCCGCGACCTTCGCGCCGGGCTTCAGATCGAGCAACGCGAGCAATTCGGCGGGCTTGCGAACCGCGTCGCGGGCCTTGTCCTCGGTCGGGCGGTTGTCGCTGGCGACCGCCCGGTTCAGATCGAGCATGAACCTGCCGGAGGTGTGCGTTCGCTTGGCGTCTTTGGCTGGCGCAGCGGTCGTCGCGCCGACCAGCGCAATGGCAGCCAGGGCAGTCGTCAGAAACAGCTTGGTCACGGCATCCTCCCTTATTTTTACCCAGGCTACGCGCTTTTGCAGGCGCGCGGCAAGTTGCCCCCGAGTCGCCGCATCCCTAGATCGGGGCGATGTCACGCACGCCGGCCGGCCGTCCCGACACCCCGCGCGCCGCGGAGCGGTTCCAGGAGGAACAGGCGACCTATGCCGTGCGCGGCGACGGTAACGCGCCCGATCTGGACGCCGGAGTGGCGGCCATCCGCAATGTGCTGAAGACGCTGCCCGCGCGCCCCGGCGTCTACCGAATGCAGGATGCCCGCGGCGACGTGCTGTACGTGGGTAAGGCGCGCGCTCTCCGGGCACGCGTTACCAATTATACGCAGGTCGCGCGGCTCCCGAAACGCCTGCAGCGGATGGTCGCGCAGACCCGCAGCATGACGATCGTCACCACCAACAATGAGGCCGAGGCGCTGCTGCTCGAAGCGCAGCTGATCAAGCGCTACCGCCCGCCCTACAACGTGCTGCTGCGCGACGATAAGTCTTTCCCGTTCATCCTGCTGCGTGGCGATCAGGATTTTCCGCGAATCCAGAAGCACCGCGGCGCGCGACGCTGGAAGGGCGATTATTACGGCCCGTTCGCCAGCGCGGGGTCGGTCAACAACACGCTCAATGCGCTCCAGAAGCTGTTCCTGTTGCGCTCGTGTACCGACGGCTTCTTCAAGACCCGCGACCGGCCGTGCCTGCTCTACCAGATCAAGCGCTGCTCGGCGCCGTGCGTCGGGCGGATTGATGCCGACAGCTACGGCGAGCTGGTGAGCGACGCGAAGCAGTTCCTGGCGGGCAAGGCGACCGACGTGCAGGCGAAGCTCGGCGCGCAGATGCAGGCCGCGGCGGAGAACATGGATTTCGAGCTCGCGACGGTGTTCCGCGACCGGCTTCGCGCGCTGACCTTCATCCAGGGAACGCAGGCGATCAACGCCGACGGGGTAGGCGACGCCGACGTCTTCGCGCTCGCGTGCCAGGATGGCGTGATCGGCATCCAGGCATTCTTCATCCGCGGCGGGCAGAACTGGGGTCACCGCAGCTTCTTCCCCGCGCACACCGCCGACGTGCCCGAGGCCGAGGTGCTGAGCCTGTTCCTGATGCAATTCTACGAAGAGGTCCCGCCCGCGCGGCAGGTGTTCGTCGACCGCGAATTGTCCGGCGCCGATGTGCTGATGGAAGCGATGAGCAGTCAGGCCGGGCGCCGGGTCGAGCTGTCAGTCCCGCAGCGCGGCACCCGCCGCCGTTTGCTGGAACAGGCGCAGCGCAACGCGAAGGAAGCACTCGACCGCCGCTTGGCCGAGAGCACGACGCAGGCGCGGCTCAACCGCGAGGTCGCCGAGTTGTTCGGGCTGGCCGAGCCGCCCGACCGGATCGAGATCTACGACAACAGCCACATCCAGGGCACCGCCGCGGTCGGCGCGATGGCGGTCGCGGGGCCGGAGGGCTTCCGCAAGGGCCAGTACCGCAAGTTCAACATCAAGAGTGCCGCGACCGACGACGATTTCGGAATGATGCGCGAAGTGTTTCAACGCCGCTTCGCCCGCGCGCTGGAGGAGGATCCCGACCGCGATGGCGACACCTGGCCCGATCTGGTCCTGATCGACGGCGGGCGCGGTCAGCTCAACGCCGCAAAGGCGGTGCTCGAAGACCTCGGGATCGAGGACGTTTGCATGGTCGGCGTCGCCAAGGGCCCCGACCACGGCCGCGAGGGGCGCGAGGTCTTCCACCTGCTGGACGGCCGCGAATTCCAGCTGCCGGTGAACGCGCCGGTGCTGTTCTACCTCCAGCGGTTGCGCGACGAAGTTCACCGTTTCGCGATCGGCGCACACCGCGCGAAACGCTCAAAGGCAATGGGCGCGAGCCCGCTCGACGAAGTCCCGGGCATCGGACCCGCGCGCAAGAAGGCGCTGTTGATGCACTTCGGCACCGGCCGCGCGGTGCGCAGCGCGAGCCTGAAGGATCTGCAACAGGCCCCCGGTGTCAGCGCGGCGGTCGCGCAACAGGTCTACGATTTTTACCACGCCCGCTAGGCGGCGCACGCCCGTCCCGCTAGGCTGCCCGACGACACTCCGGGGAGCAGCTAAGCACATGCGTCGATTGACGATTTTCGTAGCCGCAATGACCAGCGCGAGCGCCGCGCACGCCGGCGACAAGGTGCTGTACCAGCCCGCCCCCGAGTGGGTGACGCCGGCCCCCGCGATCGACGTTGCGAAGGTTGGGGCCGATGCGCCATTCGTCCTGCTGCTCGACAATCAGCAGCGGCTTCAGGATGGGCAGGTCTGGAACTATGTCGATACCGCCAGCCGGGTGGCATCGAACCAGGCGCTGACCTCGCTCGGCACGGTCCAGTTGCCGTGGCAGCCCGCGCAGGGCGATTTGATCATTCACCGCGCTGAAATCCTGCGCGGGACGCAGCGGATCGACCTGGTCGCCGGTAAGGACCCGTTCGCAATCCTGCGCCGCGAACAGAATCTGGCGAAGCGGATGCTCGACGGGATGCTGACCGCGACCATGGCGGTACCGGGGCTGCAGGTCGGTGACGTGCTGCACTTTACCTTTTCGATCACCCGCAAGGATCCGACGCTGAAAGGCGACATGCAGTCGGTCGCGCAACTGGTGTTCTCGCCCAACCGGGTCGGCTTCGCGCGCAACCGCTTGATCTGGCCGGTCGGGACCGAGGTCAAGTGGCGTAGCTACGCCGACAACATGAACGCGCAGCCGGTGACCGTGGGCAAGTACCGCGAACTGACGTTGACGCTGCCGTTGCCTAAGCCCGCCGACCGGCCCAACGACGCACCGCTGCGGTTTCAGCCGCTGCCGATCCTAGAAGCGACGACTTTTGCCGACTGGGGCGCGGTGTCGCGGGTGATGGTGCCGCTATATGCGACGACCGGCCTGATCACGCCGGGCAGCCCGCTCGCCGGCGAGGTGACGCGGATCAGGCAGGCGTCGTCCGATCCGCTCAAGCGCACTGCGCTCGCGCTGCAATTGGTGCAGGACAAGATCGGCTATCTGCTGCTCGGCATGGATACCGGCAATTACGTGCCGCAGGCTCCGGCGCTGACGTGGGACACGCGCTACGGCGACTGCAAGGCGAAGACGCTGCTGCTGCTGGCGTTGCTGCACGCGCTGGAGATCGAGGCCGAGCCGGTGCTGGCCAGCGTCAAGGCGGGCGGGCTGGTGACGACGCGGCTGCCGAGCGCGGCGGCGTTCGATCACGTGCTGGTGCGCGCGACCGTCGCGGGGCAGACGCTGTGGCTCGACGGCACCGACGGCGGTGCGCGGCTCGAGGACCTGGCGGACACCCCCGATTTCGGCGCGGTGCTGCCGGTCCGCGCGGCCGGGGCCGAGCCGCTGACGATCGTCCAGCGCCCGGCGGCGCGACCGGGGATCGTGACGGTCGTCGACCTCGACCAAAGTGCCGGAGTCGGGCTGCCCGCGCCATTCGCGATCACGATTACGATCCGCGGCGCGACCGCCGAATTGCTGCGCAATGCGAAGGCGCAGGGGACCGAGGAGCAGCTGGAGGGCATGACGACCAAGGTGGTCGGCGGATACCTCGGCACCGACGCGATTGTGGCGACCCACGCGCTCAGCTTCGACGCCGCGGCGGGCACCGCCCTGTTGCACGCGACCGGGATCGCTTACCCCGAATGGAAGCGCAAGGAACTGCGCTACCGCTACGGGCTCGATCATTCGATTGCCGAGATCGACTTCAAGCCAGACCGCGGCCGGCCGGCCTGGCGCAACATTCCGGTTCGCACCGCCGACCCCGGGGTCGCGACGCTGACGATGCGGATCAAGCTGCCGCGCGGCGGGGCGGGGTTCGTGGTCGAAGGGGCGGACAGCTTCACCGATACGCTGGCGGGTCGCCGGATCGAACGCCAGCTGACGCGCACCGGCGACGGTTTGACCGTCGTCGAACGTCAGGTCGAAACCGGCGCCGAAATCGCGGTCGCCGATATTCCCGCGATGCGTCAGAAGATCGCCGCGGCAAAGGTCCGGCTGCCGTTCGCGGTCGCGCCGGCGGATTATCCGCAGCTGTGGACCCAAGTCGCCGACGCGCGCCGCGCGGGCCGGCTCGCGCCGATCCTGGCGGTCTACGACGCCCGCGTGGCGCAAAAGCCCGAGGAGGCCGATCGCTACGCCGACCGTGCCTGGTTCCATGACAAGGTGTACGACCGCAAGGCCGCGTTGGCCGACCTCGACCGCGCGATCGCACTGGAACCGACCGTCGCGCGCTACGTCGATCGGTCCAACATCCACGCCGATCTGGGGCAGAGCGACAAGGCGCTGGCCGACGCGGCCGCGGCGCTGGCGCTCGACCCCGGCTCCGATTCGGCGATCGGCCGGCTGTCGTATTTGCAGGCGCTGGCCGGCAAGGGCGACGACGCGATCGCGCTGGTGCAGGCGCGGATCGATGCCGATGGCGAGGACAAGACTGACTTCTTGAGCGCGCGGGCGACACTGCAATCGCTGACCGGCGACGCCGCCGGTGCGGTCGCGACGATGGACGAAGCGATCGCGGTCAAACCGCGCGAGGGCAATCTGTTCAACACCCGCTGCTGGATCGCCGGGACCGACAATATCGGGCTCGACCAGGCGCTGAAGGATTGCAACCGCGCAATCGAGTTGGAGGGCAATTACGCCGGTTATCTCGACAGCCGCGCGATGGTCTATTTCCGGCTCGGGCGGATGGAGGACGCGCTGGTCGATCTCAACACTGCGCTCGAACTGTCGCCCGATCAGGCGGGCAGCCTGTTCATGCGTGCGATCGTCGCGCGCCGGCTGGGCAAGGGCACGACCAGCGCCGCCGATCTGTCCGCCGCGCGGCTGATCGACCCGGAAATCGACCGCGACTACAAGCGCTGGGGGATAGCGCCCTAGCGGTAAGAGCCGCGACATCGCATAACGGCGGGCATGACCTCGGCGCCGATCACTTATCGCAGCTATCTGCGCTTGCCCGAATTGCTCGACCTGCAATCGCCGCTCAGCGAAGCGCATGACGAACTGTTGTTCCTGACCATCCATCAGGCATCCGAATTGTGGATGAAATTGTGCCTTCATGAACTGGAGGCCGCGCGCGCCAGCATCGTCGCCGACGCGCTCGACCCGGCGTTCAAGATGATGGCGCGGGTGTCACGCATCCAGACCCAGCTGATCCAATCGTGGGAAGTCCTGTCGACCATGACTCCGGCGGATTATTCGGCGATGCGCGGGGCGCTTGGCACCTCGTCGGGGTTCCAGTCGGACCAGTACCGCAGGCTCGAATTCATCCTCGGCAACCGCAAGCCGGCACTCGCGAACCTCTACCCCGACGAACCCGCGATCGGCGAGACGCTGCGCGCCGAACTGGCCCGGCCGAGCCTCTACGACGAGGCGATCCGTTTGCTCGCCCGACGCGGTTTTGCATTGTCCGGCGAGCGCGACTGGGCCGAGCCTTACGCCGCGTCGCCGGCAGTCGAGGCGGCATGGCGTGCGGTCTACGCCGACCCCGCGCGATACTGGGATCTCTATGAGCTCGCCGAAAAGCTGGTCGATCTCGAACATCATGTACAGCTCTGGCGGTTCGGGCATCTGAAGGCGGTCGAACGCGTGATCGGGTTCAAGACCGGCACCGGCGGGACGACCGGGGTGCATTACCTGGCGGCAGTGCTCGAGCAGCAGTTCTTTCCGGAGTTGCTGAGCGTGCGGACCGCCCTCTGATGAGCGTGGCATGACGCGCGAAGAAGCCCGCGCGCTCGACGCCGCTGACCCGTTCCGCCTCTGCCGCGGCCGCTTCGCGCTCCCCGCCGACACGATCTATCTCGACGGCAACTCGCTCGGCGCGCTGCCCACGGCAACAGCCGCCCGCGTCGCGGCGACGGTGGCGGAAGAATGGGGCGAGGGGCTGATCCGCAGCTGGAACGCGGCGGGCTGGATCGACGCCCCGGCCCGCCTCGGCAGCAAGCTCGCGCCGCTGATCGGAGCCGCGTCGCATGAAGTGATCGTCGCCGACTCGACCTCGGTAAACCTCTACAAGCTGCTGGTCGCGGCGCTTGGCACGACCGGGCGCCGCATCATCCTGACCGAGGCCGGCAATTTTCCGACCGACCTCTATCTGGCGCAAGGTGTCGCCGCGACCTTGCCCGGCGTGGAGGTTCGCGCCGTGCCGCGTGACCGCATCCTCGACGCGATCGGCCCGGACGTCGCGGTCGTGATGCTCACCCACGTCCATTACCGGACCGCCGAAAGGTTCGACCTCGCCACCGTTACCGCCGCGGCGCAGGCGGCGGGCGCGCTGATGCTGTGGGACCTCAGTCACAGCGTCGGCGCGGTGCCGGTCGAACTGGATGCCGCGAACGTCGATCTAGCGGTCGGCTGCGGCTATAAATATCTGAACGGCGGCCCCGGCGCGCCCGCGTTCCTGTTCGTGGCGGAGCGGCATCAGGCCGCGCTGCGCTCGCCGCTCACCGGTTGGATGGGCCACGCCGCGCCGTTCGATTTCGGCGACGATTATGCGCCGGGAACGGGGATCCGGCGGTTCCTGTGCGGCACTCCTCCGATCCTCGGCCTCGCCGCGCTCGACATCGCGCTCGATGAGTTCGCCGGACTCGATACCGCCGCGCTATTTGGCAAGGGGCAGGCGCTCTGCGACCTGTTCATCACGCTGGTCGAGGACCGCTGCGCCGGGTTCGGGCTGACCCTCGTCACCCCCCGTGACCCGGTAAAGCGCGGCAGCCATGTCAGTTTCGCGCATTCGGACGCCTGGCCGGTCATGGCCGCCCTGATCGCACGCGGGGTGATCGGCGACTTTCGCGCTCCCGACCTGCTCCGCTTCGGCTTCACTCCGCTTTATGTCGGGTTCGAAGACGTCTGGAGCGCGGTCGAAACGCTTCACGACGTGCTCGCAACGCGCGGCTGGGACGACGCCCGCTTCCACGTCCGTGCGACGGTCACATGACCGACCTGTTCGACCCACCGCCCGCCGACCCGCCGGTCTACGGCTGTATCGAGGCCGGCGGGACAAAGTTCGTGCTCGGCGTGCTGGCCGGCACCGACGACACGCACGCGGACCGTGTCATCCCGACCGGAAGCCCCGCCGACACGCTCGCCGCAGCGCTCGCATTTTTCACCGAACATGTCCCCGCCGCCGGTTACGCCGCGTTCGGCATCGCCAGCTTCGGCCCGCTCGACCTCGACCCGCTATCACCGCGGTGGGGCACTATCACCGACACCCCCAAGCCCGGCTGGCGCGATACCGCCATCGTCGCGCCGTTCGCGGCCGCGTTCGACTGCCCGGTCGGGCTCGACACCGATGTCGGCGCCGCGGCGCTGGCAGAAGGTCTGTGGGGCGCAGGGGTCGATGCCGAACTCGTCACCTATCTGACGGTCGGGACCGGCATCGGCGGCGGCGCGCTGGTGAACGGGCGGCTGCTCCACGGCGCGCGGCACCCCGAGATGGGGCATTATCTGCCGCAGCGGCATCCCCGCGACGATTTTATCGGCAGCTGTCCGTATCACGGCGCGTGCCTGGAGGGGTTGGCGAGCGGCCCGACCATCATCGCGCGGTGGGGCGCGCCACTGTCCGAGCTGCCGCAGGACCACGCAGCGCACGATATCATCGCCTTCTACCTGGCGCAGAGCGTGATCGCGCAACAGGCGATGCTCAGCCCGCGACGGATCGTGCTGGGGGGCGGGGTGATGCAGACCCCGGGGCTGCTGACCCGCATCCGCGACACCGCGGCGCGGCTCGGTAACGGATTCTTCGCCGCATCGACCGACTACGAGCGGCTGGTGGTCGATCCCGCGCTCGGCACGCGCTCGGGCTTGCTCGGCGCGCTCGCGTTGGCGCAGGCCGCGCGACGTTAAAGCGTGGCACTGCCGTAATGGTGCCATGCCAGGATCGCCGCCGCGCCGCGGTGCGGGCGCCAAGCTTCGGCGAGCTCGCGAACCAGTTTCTCCGACGGTCGCCCGGCGTGGCCCAGCATCCGGCCGATCTCGATCTGCACCGCCAGATCACCCGCCGGCCAGATGTCGGCGCGCCCTTCCGCGAACAGCAGGTAGATTTCGGCCGACCACCGCCCGATTCCCTTGATCCGGGTCAACGCCGCGATCGCTTCCTCGTCGTCGGCGGGCAGGCGAGCGAGATCGAGTTCGCCCGAGAGCGTCAGCTCCGCAAGACTGCGCAGATAGCCCGCCTTCTGCCGCGACATCCCCGCCTCGCGCAGCACTTCGTCGCTCGCACCGGCGATGTGCGCAGGATCGTTCGCACCGATCAGCAGGTCGAGCTTGGCATACATCGACGCCGCCGCCTTCACGCTCACCTGTTGCCCGACGATTGTGCGCACCAACGTCGCATAGCCGCGCGGGTTGATGCGCGGTTCGGGATAGCCGACGCGGCTGAGCGCAGCCGCGAACGCCGGTTCGATCTTGGCGAGCGCATCGAGCGCCGCGATCAGGTCTTTGGCGTTCAGGCCCATGAGCTTCCTTGCGTGCTGCGCGCGCCGGCGGCATGGCGCATCCCGGTTCTTGCGGGGAAAGACGGATGCCGACGCTTAACGTGACGCTGCGCAGCGGGGAAGAACGCGCGATCGAAGGCGAGGCGGGATATTCGGTGATGGAAGTCATCCGCGACGCCGGGATCGACGAGATCCTGGCGCTGTGCGGTGGGTGCTGTTCCTGCGCGACCTGCCACGTCCACGTCGATCCTGCCGATTTCGCCAAGCTCGCGCCGATGAGCCCCGACGAGGACGATCTGCTCGACAGCACCAGCGACCGCGACGCGACCAGCCGGCTGTCGTGCCAGATCCCGTTCGGGCCGGAGCTGGACGGCCTGCGCGTGCGGGTGGCGGAGGAAGATTAGCGCTTGATAGTCACATAAGCCGCGAGGTTCATAGCCTTGCGAAGTTCTGTCTTATAGCTGTCCGCCAAACCCGCTTTCAAAAGCAATGCGGGCAGCGAAATGCTTGCGAGCGCCGCAGCACGTTCAATTCCAAAAAGGTGAAGGGCTACCACTTTGCCCACCCCTCCCGGCCGCTCGTATCGAGCCTTCAGCTCGGCAGCCAAGTCATCAACGGCACTCACGCCGCCAGTTTCCGCAGCACGTACTGCAAAATCCCGCCGTTCAGGAAATACTCGAGCTCATTGACGGTATCGATCCGGCAGCGGGTCTGGAACGTCTCGACCGTCCCGTCGGCGCGGGTAAGTTGCACCGTCACGTCCTGGCGCGGGCGCAGGCCGGCGACGTCGGCGATCGTGAAGGTTTCGCTGCCGTCGAGCTTTAGCGTCACGCGGTCCACGCCCTCTGCGAACTGTAGCGGGATGACGCCCATACCGACCAAGTTGGAGCGGTGGATCCGCTCGAAACTCTCGGCGATCACCGCGCGGACGCCAAGCAGATTGGTGCCCTTGGCGGCCCAATCGCGCGACGAGCCGGTGCCGTATTCCTTGCCCGCGACGATCACCAATGGCGTTCCGTCGGCCTTGTAGCGCATCGCCGCGTCGTAGATCGGCAGGACCTCTCCGGCGTAAGAGCTCATCCCGCCCTCGATGCCGGGGACCATTTCGTTCTTGATGCGGATGTTGGCAAAGGTGCCGCGCATCATCACGTCGTGGTTGCCGCGGCGCGCGCCGTAGCTGTTGAAATCGGCCTTGCTGACCTGATGCTCCTGCAGGAACGTGCCGGCGGGACTGTCGGCCTTGATGCTGCCAGCCGGGCTGATGTGGTCGGTAGTGATGCTGTCGCCGAGGATCGCGAGCGGCTTGGCATCGATGATGTCGGTGACCGGGGCGGGGGTCATGGTCATGCCGTCGAAATACGGGGGGTTGGCGATGTAGGTGCTGCCGGCGCGCCAGGTGTAGGTGTCGGAGCCCAAGACGTCGATTTCACGCCATTTTTCGTCGCCCTCATAAACCGCGCCGTAGCGCTTGGCGAACATGCCGGCGTCGATGTTGGCGGCCATCACGTCGGCGACTTCGGCGTTGGTCGGCCAGATGTCGCGCAGGTACACGTCGCTGCCGTCGGTCGCCTGGCCGATCGGGCTTTCGATCATGTCCTCGGTCACGGTGCCGCGCAGCGCGTAGGCGACCACCAGCGGCGGCGAGGCGAGGAAGTTGGCGCGCACGTCGGGCGAGACGCGGCCCTCGAAGTTGCGGTTG
>JAZKGJ010000027.1:0-17625 GCA_040385975.1 Pseudomonadota bacterium
TGCGCGCGATCGCCCGGTTGTGAACCTCATCCGGCCCATCGGCGAACCGCAGCGTACGCATCGCCGCCCAGGCGTGCGCCAAATGGAAGTCCTGGCTCACCCCGCCGCCGCCATGCGCCTGGATCGCGTCGTCCAGAATCTGCAACGCCATGTTGGGCGCGGCGACCTTGATCATCGCGATCTCCTGCTGCGCCGATTTGTTGCCCGCCTTGTCCATCATGTCGGCCGCCTTCAGGCACAGCAGCCGCGTCATCTCGATGTCGATCCGCGCCTTGGCGATGCGCTGTTCCCAGATCGAATGGTCGGCGATCCTTTTGCCGAACGCGACGCGGGTCAGCAGACGCTTGGCCATCGCCTCGATCGCGACTTCGGCCACCCCGATCGTGCGCATGCAATGGTGGATGCGCCCCGGCCCCAGCCGCCCCTGCGCGATCTCGAACCCGCGGCCTTCGCCCAGCAACACGTTCTCGACCGGCACCCGCACATCGGTCAGCACGACTTCGCCATGCCCGTGCGGCGCGTGGTCGTAGCCATAGACCGACAGCATCCGTTCGATCTTCACCCCCGGCGTGTCCATCGGCACCAGGATCTGGCTCTGTTGCGAATGCCGCGAGCCCTCGGGGTTGGTCTTTCCCATCACGATCGCGACCGCGCAGCGCGGATCGCCGACGCCCGACGACCACCATTTGCGGCCGTTGATGACATAATGGTCACCATCGCGGACCATGCTGGTCTGGATGTTGGTCGCGTCCGACGACGCCACCTGTGGCTCGGTCATCAGGAACGCGCTGCGGATTTCGCCGTGCATCAGCGGCTTCAGCCAGCGCTCCTTCTGTGCGCGGGTGCCGTAGCGGTGGAACACCTCCATGTTGCCGGTGTCGGGGGCCGAGCAGTTGAACACCTCCGACGCCCAGCCGACCTTGCCCATCTCCTCGGCGCAGAGCGCATATTCGAGGTTGGTGAGCTGCTCGCCCTCGAATTCGAAGGTGTCATCGACGTGGGTCTGCCCCGAATGCGGCGGCATGAAGAAATTCCACAGCCCCGCGGCCTTGGCCTTTTCCTTCATCTCCTCGATCACCGGAATGACCTTCCAGCGCTCGCCTTCGTGATGCTGGCGGTCGTGTTCGGCCTGGCGTGGGCGGAGGTGCTGGTCGATGAAGCCCTTCACGCGGTCGCGATAGAAAGTCTCGCGGTCGTTGAGCGTGAAATCCATGCGGCCTCTCCCTTATCGCTTTGCCCGCGGCCTAGAGCATACCCGATATTCGGTAAAGCGCGGCGGCGTGTCGAATGAGCGGAAAAACCGGTATCGCTGGCGGCGCAACTTGATAAGCTGCGACGATGCAGGGGGCTGCTCAGATCGAGGTCGCCGGGACCAAGCGCTTCCGCGCGAAACGCGACGCGATCCTCGCCGCCGCGGCGGAGGCGATCAACGAACAGAGCGCGAAGGGCATGACCTTTGCCGACGTCGCGCGCCGGGTCGGGCTCAACACCACCAGCGTGACCTATTATTTCAAGCGCAAGGACGATCTGGCGGCGGCGTGCTTCGACCACACGCTCGACCGGCTGCACGCGATGCTGGACGAGGCGCTGGCGGAGCCGACCCCGCGCGATCGCGTTGCGCGGGTACTGGCGATCAACATGGCGCGGCTGGCGCGGATCGCGCGCGGCGAAGAACGACCGTTCGCCGTCCTGTCCGACCTGCGCGCGATGGAAGAGCCGATCCGCGGTCCGCTGATGAACCGCTGGCGCGAGGTGTTTCGCAAAACCCGCAGCCTGTGGAGCCCGCAGACCCGCGCCGACACCGACCTGGCGGGCGGGCGCGCGCACGTCCTGCTCGAAAACCTGTTCTGGCTGCCCGCCTGGCTCTCGCGCTACGACCTCGACCAATATCCGCGGGTCGAACAACGCCTGCTCGCGGTGCTGAACGACGGCATCGCCGCCCCCGGCGAAAGTTGGCAGCCGCCCGCGCTTGAGCTCGATCACGACGACGGCGACGCGGGGCGTGAGGCGTTTCTCCACGCCGCGACCCGCCTCATCAATGAACGCGGCTACCGCGGCGCGTCGGTGCAGCGGATCGCGTCCGAGCTGAACGTGACGAAGGGCAGCTTCTATCACCATCTCGACGCGAAGGACGATCTCGTCATCGCTTGCTATCAGCGTAGCTTCGACACGATCGGCGCGGCGCAGGGCGAAGCCGACGCGCTGGGGGGTAGCCACTGGCAGCGGCTGTCGGCGACAGTCGCCGCGCTGGTCGATATCCAGTTTTCCGAACGCGGGCCGCTGCTGCGTACCACCGCGCTCCACGGCCTGCCGCCGCGGGTGCGCAGCGCGATGGTCGCGCGCTCCAACCGCATCGCGCGCCGATATGCCGGCACGATCAGCGACGGCATTGCCGAGGGGTCATGCCGCGCGATCGATGCCGACATCGCCGCCCAGGCACTGATGGCGCTTCAGAACGCGGCCTTCGACATGCGCAAATGGGCGGCGACGATGCCCCGTGAAACCGCGATCGCGCGCTACGCCTCGACGGTGCTGTTCGGGCTGTTCGCCGACGGCCCTGCCGCCTGAGCAGCACGCTCGCCGCGCTTCAGCAGCACGCCGGCGCGCCAATAATGCCAGATCGCCCACGGCGATGCGGCGGCGAAGGTCATCATCGCGTAGCGCAGCGATCCTTCGCCGAATTGCGGCTTCAACAGGTCGCTGATCACCCCGATCAGCGTCGGCCCGAGCCCCAGCCCGACCAGGTTGATGACCAGCAACGTGATCGCTGCCCAGAGCGCCCGCATCCGAAGCGGCGCACGCCCTTGAATTAGCGCGAAGGTCGGCCCCAGGTATGACCCCAGCAACAGCACCGCGAACCAATATAGCGGGATCGCCACCCAGGGATCGCTCGACGCGTAGAACAGGAACGACAACGGCAGCCCGAACAGCTTCAGCCCGAACACCAGCCAGGCCTGCGAATGCAGCCCCCACCGCTCCGCCGCCTTGTTCGCCAGCCATCCGCCGCCGACTGCCGACAGCGACCCCATCACCGCCCCGACCGGCGCGACGATGCTAGCCACCTGGAGCATCGATACTCCGAGCGAGCGTTGCAGGAAGCTGGGCCCGAACGCGGCGTGGCCGTATCCGATCAGCGAGGTGATGGTCACGCCCATCACCAGATGCCGCGCGGCATGGTCGGCCCACATCGCGCGGAACCCGTCGCCGACCGACGGCATCGTGCCGCGGTCTTCGCCTTCGGTGACGATCTGAACGTCGGACAGTCCGCGGCGCGGTTCGACCATGATCGCCTTGATCAGGATCGCCAGCGCCACTCCCGGCAACCCGACCGTGAACATCGCCACCCGCCAGCCATAGAGGTGCGCAACGAACCCGCCGATCATCGTCCCGAACGCGGTGCCCAGCACCACGCCCAGCGAATAGATCCCCATCGCCCCGGCACGCTTTTCGGGCGGGTAGAGATCGGCGATGATCGAATGGCTCGGCGGGCTCGATCCCGCCTCGCCTACCCCGACCCCGATCCGCGCCAGCAACAATTGCCAGAAATTCTGCGCCAATCCGCACAGCGCGGTCATGATGCTCCATAGCGTCAGCGCGATCGCGATAATGTTGACGCGGTTGCCGCGGTCGGCGAACCGCGCGACCGGGATGCCGAGCGTCGCGTAGAAGATCGCGAACGCGAACCCCGCCAGCAGTCCCAATTGCGTGTCACTCAGGTGCAGATCCTTGCGGATCAGCTCCTGCAGGATCGCGAGGATCTGGCGGTCCATGTAGCTGAAGAAATAGGCGGTGGTCAGCAGGATCAGCGTGATCGGCCGCCGTTTCATCGCGAGTTGATCGGCGAGCGGTCCGGTCAGCGGGGGGGCGGACGCCATCGGCTGGAAACTCCGTATTCGTAAAAGCAAAGGGGCTCCGCCGCGTGCACGGCGAAGCCCCCCTTCGTTGGTTCAGCCCGACACCTTAGAACTTGGTGCTGAGCCCGACCTTGACCGTCCGGAGCAGCGCGCTGCCCGTGAACGGGTCGTAATTGTAGTCGAGCCGCGCGAACGGTGGCGCCTTGTCGAACAGATTGTTGAAGGTGATGTTCGCGGTGATGTTGCGCGGCAGCGCGATCCTGACGTTGTAGTCGACCGTCACGAACCTCTTTATCCGCGCACCGTTGGACACCGAGGCACCGCCCAGTTCAACCAGCGGCCCGAAGATGCTTCCCGCGGCAACGCTGTCAGCGCGCTGGTCGCGGAAACTGTCAATATAGTTGACCTGTAAACGCCCGTCGATCGGCCCCGATCCGAGATCGATATAGGCCTGGCCCTTCCATTCGGGCACCGGATAGGCAGTGGTCTGATAATTTAGCTTCCCCGCCGCGTCGAATGCGGGAGCGACCAACACGCCCTCTACGGTCTGATCGCCGGTCTTATACTCAATCGTGTACGTGGCGGTGACCCCTGCACCATATCGGGCATTGTCGGACGAGCCGCGGTAATTAGCCAAGAAGTCGAGGCCAGAGTTGCGGATTTTGGCACCGTTGACGACCATTGTGCGCAGTCGAGACACGTTGGCGGCCGAACAGGTCCCGGCACCCGGCACACCGCCGCCGTCGATGAACTGGAAACGCGAGCGCAGCCCGGCGAACGATGGGTTGGAGCAGTTCGTGCCGGCAAAAAGCGTGCCGATGATGCCGGAAACCGGCTCAGCCGTGATCGCGTCCTCGATATCGTAGCGGAAGTAATCGGCGCTGGCGCTGAACCCGCCCGCCTTCAACAGAATGCCCGCTGAGTAATTGGTCGAGGATTCTGGAGTCAGGTTCGGGTTCCCGAAGACGTCGATCGGCTTAAACGCTCCGGCAATCGGCTGCAGCGACGTGACCGAGCTGTTCACCAAGTTTTCAGGGCGTGGACCGCGGAACGTTGTGCCCGCCCCGCCGCGAATAGCGAGCCAGTCAACGATCTGGAAACGTGCTCTTGCCTGCGGATCGAAGGTGGATCCCACTGCTCCGCCGTAATCCTCGTACCGTGCGCCCAACTGAATGCTGAAGCGGTCGAACACCGGGAGCTGAATTTCCCCGAATGCGGCGTACACATCGCCTGACGCCTGGCCGTTGGCATTGGTGCCGAGGAAGGCAATCGCTCCGGTTGCCGGCGGATTGAGCGTCGGCGTAGTCTGGTTCGGTCGGCACGGAGCGCGAGTCCCGGTGACGGGGCTTTCACGGCACGGATTGACCGCTAGATTGTTGTTCGCGCCGTATTGAATCGAATATTTGTCTTTGCGGTACTGGCCGCCAAGTCCGAATTGGACCTCGCCGCCCGGCAGGCTGAAGCCGGTGCTCCCGGACAACGATGCATCGACCACGAAAAGGCTGGTGTTGGCTTCCGACAAGGTTTTGACGAAGAAAAAGCTCGCCAGGTCGGCAGTGTTGGCGACGCTTGCGACGAAGTTGGGATTGACGGCTCCAGTCGCCGGGTTCGACTGGATCGCATTGCCGAACGGGTTGAGGAAGAAACACCCGTTCGCGCCCGCCGTCGTGCCGGTGCAGCTGTTTCCGCCGAAGCCTGACAGAGCGCGCTGAACCCGGTCGCCGAACGAATCGAACCCATCGATGTAGCGATAATATTCGTGATACGTCGCGCCGATCTCAGCGTTGAAATTGGAACCCAACTCGGCGGTCAGATAAGCCGTAAAGCGCGACGATTCCGATTTGCGAAAGCCGATTGACGACCCCTCAAATTGCGGAAACAGCGGATTTCCCCCAAGCAGAAATGGCCGAACCAGTGCCGTTGGAAACAAGGCCCCGATGGTTGTTGCCGGAAACGCGGTGGGGTTCTGCGCCCGATACGCAATTAGTCCTGGGTTGTTGGCCGGCACGAAGAAGCCGCTTTGCGTGATGCCGGTCGCCGACGACGGTGCTTGCGTTAGCAGATATGAAGGCGACGTCCGATAATGCGGCACGGTCGAGCTACCGTAAAGGGCGGTCGCCTCGAACTTGAGGCTGTCGGTCAGGTCTATGCCCACCTCAACGTAGGCTTGCCCGCGCTTCTCGGTATCGGTCAGCGAATCGAACTGCGTGAAGTTGTTCTGACAGCGCTGCGGGCCCGTTGCCGATGGATTGCTCAACACGCCGCCTAGCGGAGTGCAGCTGACGTCCACCTGGAGAGGCGTGTTCGGTGCCCCCGTCGGCCCAAGCCCCAAGAACGCGGTGGGATTGCCGCTTCCTGTGAAGCCTCCCTGCGGATTGAAGGCGTAGGGCCGGATTGCAAAGTCACGGTCGCGCGCCAGCAGTTCGCCGCGGTACTGATAGCCGGCCGCGACGAGCACATGGAGCCCGTTGCCATTGTGCCCGAAGCTCGCCGACACGTCGTAATCGCCGTTCGAATCCTTGATATGCTTATAATTCGCGCCGACCTGCAGCCCCTTCTGGTTCGACCGGGTGATAAAATTGACCACGCCCGCGACCGCGTCCGAACCATAGGTTGCCGCGGCACCGTCCTTCAGCACTTCGATCCGCCCGATCGCCGCCTGCGGAATCATGTTGATGTCGACCGCGGGAATCCCGTTCCCCGCCGACACCAGCCGCTTGTTGTTCAGCAGCACCAATGTGCGCTGCGGCCCCAGCCCGCGCAGATTGACCGTGGCGATGCCTTCCGCGCCCTGCGAGCGGCTGTCGAACTGGTTGGAATCGCCCAGCACGCCGCTCGACGTCGGCAGCGCTTTCAGCAACTCGACCGCCGACGGGCTGCCCTGTTTGGCGAGTTCGTCGGCGCTGATCACATCGACCGGCAGCGCCGCGTCTTCGGGGGTGCCGCGGATCAGCGAGCCGGTGACGACGACTTCCTGCTCTTCGGTCGGCTCGTCCTGCGTGGTCGCGGCGTCGGTCGTGCCGATCTGGGCCGAGGCGGGCGCGGTCCAGGCCAGCGCCAATACGGTGAGCGCGCACGCGCCAAGCAGTCTGTTCTTGAGCATCTCTCTCTCCCCAGTCGCGGCCGGTGCGCTTTGTCGGCACCATACCCTTGGCTCGAATAGAGACCCCGCACGCCGTAACGTCAAGCGTTGATCGCGCCCTGAAACCGCACGGCGGCGGACAATGTTGCGCAAAAGCCGCACCATCGCGCGGCAGGAAACCCGATTTTTGAAAACGCTGCGATGCAGCGAAATTCAGATGCCGTTGAGCGCCGCGAACCGTTCGCGGTGATACGCCGCATTGCCCCACATCGCGTCGAGCACCGCGGCACGCTTCATGTACAATCCCGCGTCATGTTCGTCGGTCATGCCGATCCCGCCATGCAGCTGGACCATCTCGCGGCTGACCAGCTTCAGCGTGTCGCCGCCGACCGCCTTGGCCAGGCTCACCGCCTGTGCGACGTCGGAGCGGTTGGCATCAATCGCCTCCAGCGCGCCTTCGACGACCGAGCGCATCAGCTCGAGTTCGGTGAACATCTTGGCCATCCGGTGTTGCAGCGCCTGGAAGGTCGCGAGCTGCTGCCCGAACTGGACGCGCACCTTCAAATAATCGTTGGTCTGCTCGAACGCCGCCAGCGCGAGGCCCAGCATCTCCGCGCACGTCGCCGCCGCCGCCAGGTCGCTCGCGCGCGCGATCAGCTCGGGCCCACCCAATTTGTCGGCAGGCGCACCGTCGAACGTCACCTGCGCGTGGCTGCGCGAATCCGCCATCTTTCGCGTCGCGCGCGTGATGCCCTCGACCGCCCCGTCGACCAGGTACAGCCCGTCGCTCGCCGCGACCACGAACAGCCCGGCGCCGTCGCCCTCGGCCACGAACGCCTTGGTCCCGCTCAGCTTGCCGTCGCCGACGCTCGTGCCGATCTTCGCGGGGTCATGCACCGGCCCCTCATCGATCGCGAGCGTCGCGATCACTTCGCCCGACGCGATCTTCGGTAGCCAGACCGCCTGCTGCTCGGCGCTCCCCGCGCTCGCGATCACCGCCGCGGCGGTCGCGGTCGCCGCCAGCGGCGACGCGCTCAGATTGCGGCCGAGCTGCTCCAGCACCAGCCCGAGCGACAGCCACCCGAACGCCGACCCGCCATGCTCTTCGGGAATGACGATCCCAGCCCAGCCCATCTCGCCCTGCGCGTTCCAGGCGGCGGCGTCATAGCCCGCCCCGGTCGCGGCATTTCGCAGCTTGCGAAACGCGGTGACGGGCGATTCATTGTCGCTCCATTCGCGCGCCATGTCGCGCAGCATCGTCTGTTCGTCGTTCAGTGCGGCCACGGTCTTCTCCCTCTCCCCTTCAGGGGAGAGGGTCGGGGAGAGGGGCATGATCGCCGACCCTCCGCACGTCCGCTCTCCCAACCCTCTCCCCTGAAGGGAAGAGGGCTAATCTCACTGATGATCCAGCATCCCCAGAATCCGTTTCGCGATCACGTTGTTCTGGATTTCGCTCGACCCGCCATAGATCGACACCGCCTTGCCCCACAGCCAGGTGCGGGTCTGTTCGAGTTCTTCTTGCTCGAACCCCTCGCCTTCCCAACCCAGGCCCGCCATTCCCATGATCTCGACCGCCAACTCGGCGCGGTCCTGCGTGATCCGCGCGCCAACGTTCTTGAAGATCGACGTCGCCGCCGACGGTCCTTGGTTCGACTTCGCCTCGGTCGCCGCCCGGCGCAGCGTCAGTGCGAACGCGCGCTTGTCCATCTCATGCCGCACGATCCGCATCCGCAGATCGCTGTCGGCGACCTTGCCGTCATTATCGCCGCGATAGTGCTTCGCCATGTCGGCAAGCGATTTGCCCGCGAACAGCCGCGACGCCCCGCCGCCGCCGCCCGACAGGCTCGAGCGCTCGTGCTGCAACAGCCGCTTGCCGATCGTCCAGCCCTCGCCCTCGCGCCCCACGCGGTTTTCCTTGGGCACTTTCACGTTGGTGAAGAATGTTTCGCAGAACGGCGACGCGCCGCTGATCAGTCGGATCGGCTTCACGTCGACGCCCTCGGCCTTCATGTCGATCAGCATGAAGGTGATGCCTTCGTGCTTCTTCGATTTGTCGGTGCGGACGATCGCGAAGCATTTGTCCGCCCATTGCCCGCCCGACGTCCAGGTCTTTTGCCCGTTGACGACATAATGGTCGCCGTGGTCCTCGGCGAAGGTCTGCAAATTGGCGAGGTCCGAGCCCGCATTGGGTTCCGAATAGCCCTGGCACCAGCGCACTTCGCCCTTGGCGATCGCCGGGATATGCTCGCGCTTCTGCTCCTCGGTACCGTATTCGAGCAGCGTCGGCCCGAACATCATCACGCCCATGCCGCCGATCGGATTGTACGCACCGATCCGCGCCATCTCCTCCTGCACGATCGCCGCCTGCTTCCGGTCGAGCCCGCCGCCGCCATAGTCCTTGGGCCAGGTCGGCACGCCCCAGCCCTTTTCCCCGACCGCCGCGCGCCAGGCCGCCTCATCGGCGCTCTCGTCGGTTGGCCCTTCCAGCGCCGACAGGCTCGCATCCTTGTGCGCCAGCCCCTTGGGGAAATTCGCGCTCAGCCAGTCGCGGACCTCCTGCCGGAATTCCGCATTGGCGTCGATGGGACGGTCGAGTTCGGCGGCGGTCGCCATGACAAGCTCTCCTGAAATCCGAATCTGAAGATCGGGTATGGCCTCGATTGTGGCACGGTTGCGACAGCGACGCCACGCCAAATCCTTCGAAGCTGGGTCAACCCACACGTCCGGCCATGGGGCCTGTGCTCCGGCGAAGGCCGGAGGCGTGGCACGACCGGATCCGCTTCCGTCGGCACTCCGGCCGTCGCCGGAGCCCGGTTCCTTACGAAATCTGCAGCACCGGCCACGCGAATACCGTGCGCCGCACGCCGGCTGTCTTACACGCCGCCCGCGTGGCATGATGCCGACGGCAGACCGCGGGGGCAGGACGAACTATGCAAAATCGGGAAGAGCGAGCGGGGCGTGAAAAAGCGCGCTATCGTCTCAACATTCTCAACATTCGCACCGCGATCACGGTGGCGTGGACGCGGTTTTGGCTTGAACTTGCCCCGCACTTCCGAGCCCCGAGATGAGCCGCTTCGCGCACCGCGCGGTTCCGATCGTAGTGGCCGCGGCGGTCGTCGACATCATCGGCTTCGGCATCGTCATGCCGGTTCTGCCCGCGCTGATCACCGACCTGGGGCAGGTCACGCTGCCCGAAGCGACGCGGATCGCCGGGTGGCTGCTGGCGTCCTTCGCGGTCGCGCAATTCTTTGCCGGGCCGGTGCTCGGCAACCTCGGCGACGCCTACGGCCGCCGTCCCGTGCTGATCGCGTCGATGGCGGCGTTCGCGATCGATTATGCGCTGATGGCGTGGGCGCCGACTCTCGCATGGCTCTTCGTCGGTCGGATCATCGCCGGGGTCGCGGGCGCGATCTTCGGCCCGGCCAGTTCAGTCATCGCCGATGTCACTCCGCCCGAAAAGCGCGCCGCCGCCTTCGGCTGGCTCGGCGCGGCCTTTGGCATCGGCTTCGTGATCGGCCCCGCGCTCGGCGGGCTGGTGGCGGAGATGGGCACCCGCGCGCCCTTCCTGATCGCCGCCGGATTAGGCGCGCTCAACGCGGTGGCGATGTATTTCCTGCTGCCCGAAACCCTGGCGCCCGAAAATCGCCGCCCCTTCCGCCTCCGCGATGCGCACGTCATCGGCTCGTTCAAGCCGCTGTTCGCCGCCGGAAACGCCGCGCCCCTGCTGGTCGCGTGGTTCCTCTGGCAGGTCGCAGGCATCGTCTATCCCGCGGTCTGGTCGTTCTGGGCGGCGCTGCGCTTCGAATGGGACGCGCAGGCGATCGGCTGGAGCCTGGCGTGGGTGGGGTTCTGGAGCGTCGTCGTCCAGGCGCTTGTCACGCAGCGCTTCGTCAAGGCGATCGGCGAGCGCAAGACCGCTTTGGTCGCACTCACCGCGGGCACGCTCAACCTGTTCGCGCTCGCCTTCGTGACACAGGGTTGGCAGATCTACGCGCTGTTCATGGTCGGGTGCCTCGGCCAGATGGCGTGGCCGGCGATGAACGGCATCCTGTCGCGGATGGTCGATGCCACGCGGCAGGGCTCGCTCCAGGGCGGCATCGGCAGCATGAATTCGGTCGCGGCGATCGCCGGCCCGCTGCTCGCCGCGCAAAGCCTGGCCTACGGCGCACTGCGCGGCTTCGACGGACTCGCCTTCATCGTCGCAGGAACGCTCATGGGCGGCGCGTGCCTGCTCATTGCATTCGCGGTCCCGCCCCTCAGATATGCCGACAACGACGACATCGCGAAGGAAGCGGCATGATCGACCTCTGGTACTGGCCCACCCCCAACGGGCACAAGATCACGCTCTTCCTCGAGGAAGCCGGGCTCGATTACACGATCAAACCGGTCAACATCGGCAAGGGCGATCAGTTCGATCCCGAATTTCTCGCCTTCTCACCCAACAACCGGATGCCGGCGATCGTCGACGACACCCCGGTCGATCACGGCGGCCCGATCACTGTGTTCGAAAGCGGCGCGATCCTGCTGTACCTGGCCGACAAGACCGGACGGTTCGGCGGCGGCTCGGCGCGCGGCCATGTCGAAGTGGTCGAATGGCTGATGTGGCAGATGGCCGGGCTCGGCCCGATGCTGGGCCAGAACCATCACTTCAGCCGCTACGCCCCCGAAAAGCTGCCCTATGCGATCGAGCGCTACGTCAAGGAGACCAACCGGCTTTACGGCGTCCTCGACAAGCGATTGGAGGGGCGCGAGTGGATTGCGGCGGGCAAATATTCGATCGCCGACATGGCCTGCTACCCGTGGATCCTGCCCGAAGATCAGGGCCAGGATTTGGCCGACTTCCCCAATCTCGCGCGCTGGCACGCCGCGATCAAGGCCCGCCCCGCGACCGAGCGGGCCTATGCCAAGGGCAAGGAGATCAACCCAAACCCGCCCGGCCAGATGACCGACGAACAGAAAAAGATGCTGTTCGGGCAGACGGCGCGTTAACCCTCGCGCCCCGGCCGCCGGCTGAGCCCCACGTCGAGGTGCATTCCCGCATCGACCAGCACGACCTCGCCCGTCACCGAGCGCAGCGCCGGGTCGAGCAGCATCACCACCGGCGCCGCGACATCCTCGGCGTCGGTCGCGTGGCCCATCGGCACGCTACCTGCAATTCGGGCGTTGAGCGCCGCGAAGCCCTCCGCGCCAAGCCGTTTCTCGAACCAGCCGGTCCCGACATAGCCCGGCGCGATCGCGTTGACGCGGACCTTCGGCGCGAACACCCGCGCCATGCTGAGCGTCATCGTCGTCAGCGCGCCTTTCGAACACGCATAAGCGAGGCTCGACCCGATCCCATACACCCCCGCGACCGAGGCGATGTTGACCACCGCCCCCGCGTCCCCCGCCTGCAGCAACGGCAATGCCGCGCGCACCATCTGGAACGCGCCGATCACGTTCAACTTATAGATGTCGAAGAAGTCGTCGGCGCTCAGCGCGTCCAAATCCTCGTGATTGACATATTTGGTGCGGCCCGCATTGTTGACCAGGAAATCGACCCGCCCGAAGGCATCCGCCGCCGCTTTGACCAGCGCCCGGCAGCCCGCGTCGTCGGCGACATCGGCCTGCACCGCGATCGACCTGTTGCCCGCCGCCGCCGCGACGGCTTCGGCCTCGTCGCGGCTCGTCGAATAATTGACGACGCAGCTCACCCCCTGCGCCGCCAACCGCCGCACCACCGCGGCACCGATCCCGGTCCCGCCGCCGGTGACGATCGCAACGCGGCCCTTCACGCCAGCCGCTCCGTCGCGCGCGCGTGCCATACCCTCAACGCCGATGCGTCCTCGGGCAGCGGCAGCCCGATGAACCCCGCGAAATCGATCACGCTGAGCAGCACGATGTCAGCCATCGTCGGCGCGTCGCCGACCAGCCAGTCGCGATCCGCCAGCGCCGCGTCGAACTCGCGCAGCGCATTCACCGCCCGCGCGCGCTGGCTCTCGCCGAATTCCTTGTACTGCGGCACCACGACGCGTGCGGTGAACGGATGCGTGTGCTGCCACACCATCGCGACCGGGGTCATCAGCCGCAGCTCGACCCGCCGGATCCACATATCGACGAAGCCGATCTCCGCCGGGTCGCGCCCGAACAGCGGCGGCTCGGGATGGACCGCATCCAGATACCGGCAGATCGCGACGCTCTCGGTCAGCACCCGCCCGTCGTCGAGCACCAGCGCCGGGGTCTGCCCGAGCGGATTGACCGCGCGATACGCCTCCCCCTTGTGCTCCCCCGCCTGGATCGAGATCGTCTCGGTCGGCAGCGTGATGCCCTTCGCTTTGGCGAACAATCGCACCCGACGCGGATTGGGCGCGGGGTCGGGCGTGTCGTAGAACAGCATCGGCAACCTCTCTTATATTTTCGAAGATTGGTTATGGCATTGCCGCGCGGGCTCGCATAGCTGTCGGGGCGATGACGACCGCCGCCGATCTGCTCGCCGAAACCTTTGGTACGTTACCCGACCTGATCCGCGCGCACGCCGCCCAGCGCGGCGACAAGGTTGCGGTCGCCGAGGCCGGTCAGACGCTGAGCTACGCGCGGCTTGACCGGATGATGGACGCGGTCGCCGCCGCGTTGCAGCGCGAGGGTGTGCCACAGCGCACCGCGGTCGCGATCGTCGCCCCGTTCAACATCATCTATTCCAGCGGCACGACCGGGACGCCCAAGGGCATCGTCCAGAGCCACGCGATGCGTTGGGCCCATATCGCCGGCAACGCCGCCGCAGGGTTCGGCGATGCAGTGACAATGATCGCGACGCCGCTCTATTCGAACACGACGCTGGTCACGTTCCTGCCGACGCTCGGCTGGGGCGGGACCGTCGTGCTGACCGGCAAGAAGTTCGACGCGCGCAAGTATCTCGAACTCGCGCAACTCCACCGGGGTACGCACACGATGCTGGTCCCGGTCCAATACCAGCGGCTGATGGCGGTGCCCGATTTCGACAGCTTCGACCTGGCGAGCTTTCGCCTCAAGACCTGCACCAGCGCGCCATTTTCCGCCGCGCTGAAGGCCGATGTGGTCGCGCGCTGGCCCGGGCTGCTGGTCGAATACTACGGCATGACCGAAGGCGGCGCGTCGTGCGGGCTGAATTGTACCGCGCATCCCGACAAGCTTCACACCGTCGGCCCGCCGCTGCCCGGCCACACGATCAAGCTGATCGACGACGACGGCCACGAGGTCGCGCCCGGCGAAATGGGTGAGGTGGTCGGCCGGTCGGGGACGATGATGAACGGCTATCACGGCCGCGCGCAGGCCAGCCGCGACGCCGAGTGGTTCGATGCCGACGGCAACCGCTACATCCGCCACGGCGACGTCGCGCGCTTCGATGAGGACGGCTTCCTGATCCTGCTGGACCGCAAAAAGGACCTGATCATCTCGGGCGGCTTCAACGTCTATCCGAGCGACCTGGAAGCGGTGCTCGCGCAGCATCCCGCGGTCGCCGATTGCAGCGTCATCGGCGTGCCGAGCGAGCAATGGGGCGAGACCCCGGTCGGCTTCTACGTGCCGCGCACCGGGGTGGACGCGAGCGTCGCCGACATCCTCGCCGACACCAATGCGAAGCTCGGCAAGACCCAGCGGCTGTCCGCGCTCCACGCGACAGACGAATTGCCGCGCAGCGCGATCGGCAAGGTGCTGAAGCGCGAGCTACGCGACCGGTTGGCGATCCCGGCATGACCACGCTCCCCGAACTGCTCGCGAACGCGCAGCGCACCGACTCCGGCTTCACCGCCAACATCCCCGCCAACTGGCTGCAGGGCCGCACCGCTTACGGTGGCCTGTCGAGTGCGCTCGCGCTCCATGCTGCGCAGGAATCCGATACCGACCTGCCCCCGCTCCGCTCGGCGCAGGTCGCCTTCGTCGGGCCGCTCGCGGGCGACGTAACCGTCACCGCCACCCGGCTGCGCCGCGGCCGCAACGCCGCGTTCGTTCAATCCGACATCACGTCCGCCGCCGGGCTGGGGTACCGCGCCACTTTCGTGTTCATGGCGGGTCAGGTCTCGGAGATCGACCACGACCGGCGCCAGCCCGCCAGCCAGATTCCACCCGGGCCGGACGTCGCGCTGTACACCGGACCGCCCGAATTCTTCACGGGCAACTTCAATTTCTTCGACCACAAGGACGGGCGCAAACCCGCCGACCTGCTACGCTGGGTCCGATTGATCGACCGCGCCGGGCTCGACCGGATGGTCGAGGTAATGGCGGTCGCCGACGCGCTTCCCCCGGCCGCCTTCCCGCTGCTCGGGAAGAATTTCAAGCCGCTCAGCTCGCTCACCTGGATTCTCAATTTGCTGACCGCGACGCCCGCGACCGACGACGGCTGGTGGCTGTTGGCCGCGGAGACCGACTATGCGCAGCACGGCTGTTCCAGCCAGACGATGCGGCTGTGGAACGCACGCGGCGATCTGGTCGCCGAAGGGATGCAGTCGGTCGCAATCTTCGGCTGAACCTGCGACACTTCGTGACACTTTTTTGCGGCGCTGACACATCATCGCGACGCACTCGCGGCATTACGCTGTCACAGGCCCGGACCGCCCGCGGCCACGTTTGAGGACCAATCCGCATGACCAGGAAGAACATCGTGATCGCCGCCCTGCTGTCGGTCACCGCGATCGGCGGCGGCACCGTCGCCGCGCATGCTTTCAAGGGCGACCACGGCCCGATGCGCGCCGACAGCAATGGCGACGGCATCGTCTCACGCAGCGAATTCTTTGCCGCCGCCGACGCCCGCTTCAAAAAGCGTGACGCCAACACCGACCGCACGCTGAGCGGTGACGAGATGAAGGACCGCGGTGGCCGCTTCGCGCGCCAGGACGCCAATAACGACGGCACGCTCAGCTACACCGAAGCCGCCGCGAGCACCGCTGCCCAATTCGGTCGCCGCGACGTGAACGGCGACGGCAAGCTGACCGTCGAGGAGCTCGGTTCGCGCGGCAAGAACGGTCGCCGCGGCGGGCGCGACTTCATGCAGGCGCCCGACGGACCAGCGGGCGGGGCGCTCGGCGCGATGCTGCTGCGCCGCGCCGATACGAATAACGACGGCAAGATCAGCCGCGACGAATATCGCGCGCAGGCCGATCAGCGCTTCGACCGGCTCGACACCAACAAGGACGGCGCGATCGACCAAGCCGAGTTGCAGGCGCAGCGCGGGATGGGCGGTGGCCTTCGCGGCCGTCGCGGCCCCGGCGGCGCCAACGACATGCCGCCGCCCGCCGACGGCGAGTAAGCGGCGGCGGCCGGACGGGCGGTTCCCCTCCCCGTCCGTCCGGCCTTTCTCGCCCAACCTTTTCCAGGCACCCAACCATGCTAAGCGCCGATCCGATGGGAGACACGCCGCACATCCTGCTGGTCGACGACGAACGCTCGATCCGCGAACCGCTCGCGCAATTCCTGATCAAACAGGGCTTTCGCGTGACGCAGGCGGGCGACGCCGAACAGGCGCGCACCCGGCTGACCGCGTATGCGATCGACCTCGTCATTCTCGACGTGATGATGCCGGGCGAAGACGGGCTCAGCCTGACGCGCCACATCCGCGCGACCGGCGATATTCCCGTCATCCTGCTGACCGCGCGGACCGAGGAGACCGACCGCATCGTCGGGCTTGAGATGGGCGCGGACGACTATGTCCTTAAACCCTTTTCGCCGCGCGAGCTCGCGACCCGCGCCAAGGTCATCCTGCGCCGCGCCTCCGCCGGCGGCACGCGCCAGCACGCCCCCAAAAGCGCAAGCTACGGGTTCGCCGGCTGGGTCCTGAAATCGGGCGAGCGCACCTTGGTCGATCGTGAGGGCGTGTCGGTGCCGCTTTCGACCGGCGAGTACAATCTCCTCCTCGCGCTCGCGCAGCGCCCGCGGCAGGTGCTGACCCGCGATCAATTGCTCGACCTGACCCAGGGGCGCGAGGCGGGCGCGTTCGACCGCGCGATCGACAATCAGGTCAGCCGTTTACGCAAGAAGATCGAGGCCGATCCCAAGGAACCCGACCTCATCAAGACCGTCTGGGGCGGCGGCTACACGCTGGCCGCCGAAGTCACCCGGCTTTGAAACTAATTCCCCGCAGCCTGACCGGCCAGATCGCGGCGCTGATCGCGGTCGCACTCTTCGTCGCACAGGCGATCAACCTCGCCTTGCTCTTCAGCGAACGCCGCGAATTGCGCTTCGAACAGGCGACCCGGCCCTCGGTCGTTCGCCTGGTCGATGCCGCCGAACGCCTCGCCGGCAACCGCGCGCTGCTTGGTGACGACCGCCCCTACCGCGGCGGCCGGGTGCGTCTGCTTCCAGTGAACCCGATCGATCCGCGGCTCGAACGCTCGGCAGAGGTCGAGGCCGCGCTCACCCGCGCGCTCGACGAAGCCGGCATGAAGCACGGCCGGATCGTGACAGGGATCCAGGATATTCGCCGCGACGACCCGCGGCTCGGGCGATTGCCCGCCGGCAAGGCGCGGCGTTTCGCGCGCGGCAATGGCGAGTTGATGATCGCGGTCGAACAGGGTGGTCGCGGCTGGCTGGTCCTGTCGGCGCGCTGGCCGCGGCAGGGCGGTCAGATCATCGCTCGGCTGATCGGCCAGACGCTGATCCTCTACGCGATCGTGTTGCTGCCGATGCTGTGGATTGCGCGCCGCATCGCCCCCAGTTCCTCGGGCGTCTTCACCCTGCGCAGCT
>JAZKGJ010000028.1:0-10554 GCA_040385975.1 Pseudomonadota bacterium
TGCTGGTCGCCGACGAGCCGACCGGCAACGTCGATCCCGACATGGCCGAGCGGCTGCTCCACCTGTTCGATTCGCTCAACCGGCTTGGCACGACGGTGGTGGTCGCGACCCACGACTTCCACCTGCTCGGGCGGATCCAGAGCGCGACGATGATGCGGCTGGACGGCGGGCGATTGCTCGACCCGACGGGATCGCTGCGCTTCCCGCCGAAGGCGACGTCGTGAGCGCGGGCGCGACCCGCGTGGCGAAGCGGCTGCTCGACGAAAGCCGCGCGACCCGGTCGATGACATGGATCATGGCGATCATGTTGTTCCTGACGGTGCTCGCCGCCGCGCTCGGGCTCGGCATGGCGCGCGCGGGCGAGAGCCTGTCGCGCCAGCTCGCCGGGCGGCTGACGGTTCAGGTGGTCGAGCCCGACCCCATCCGGCGCGACGCGGCGGCGCGCGCGATCGTCGCGCGGCTGAGCCAGTCGCCGCTGGTTGCGAGCGCGGTGGCGGTCGACCCGGCGCGGCTGGCGGCGATGCTGCGGCCGTGGCTGGGGGCGGACGGCGCCGACCCCGATCTGCCGGTCCCGGCGATGATCGACGTCGATCTGACCGCGCCCGGCGATGGTGCAGTGACCGCGGTGACGACGCTTGCGCGGGCGATCGCACCAAATGCGCGGGTCGATCGCCACGCCGCGTGGATGTCGCCGGTCGCAAGTTTCATCGGCGTGCTGACCTGGCTCGCGGCGGGGCTGGTCGCGCTGATGGCGCTGGCGACCGCGGCGGTGGTGTTCCTGGCGGCGAAGAGCGGGCTCGACACCCACCGCGACACGATCGGCGTGCTGCATATGCTCGGCTCGACCGATGTTCAGGTCGCGCGGCTGTTTCAGCGCCGGATTGCGCGCGATACCCTAGTCGGCGGGCTGCTCGGCGCGGTGCTGGCGGCGGGGGTGGTGGTGGCGCTGGGGTGGCAGGTCGGCGCGCTCGGTTCGGATCTGGCCAGCGGGGTCAGCCTCGACCGCCTCGACTGGATCGCGCTCGCGCTGCTGCCGTTCGCCTTCGCCTTGCTGGCGACCTTCGCGGCGCGCGGCGCGGTGCTGGGCGCGCTGAGGCGGGTGTTGTGAGGCGGCTGCTCGGCCTGTTGCTGATCGCCTACGTCCTCGGCTTCGGGGTGTTCATGCTGACGCTGGCCAAACCGGTCGAGGGGCGCACCACCGACGCGATCGTCGTGCTGACCGGCGCAAAGGGGCGGATCGACCGCGGGCTGAAGCTGCTGCGGGCGAAACAGGCGCGGCGGATGCTGGTCTCGGGGGTCGCGCCGGGGGTGCGCCCGCGCGACCTGGCGCGCGAGTACAAGGCGCCGCGGCGGGTGTTCGCGTGCTGCATCGATCTCGGCACCGCCGCGGTCGATACGCGCTCGAACGCGGAGGAGACCGCGGGCTGGGTCCGCGAACATGGCTATGCGTCGGTCCGGCTGGTGACCTCGGACTGGCACATGGCGCGGGCGCGGATGGAGCTGGCCAGCGCGCTGGGCAGCGAGGTGGAGATCGTCCGCGACGGCGTGCCCTCCAACCCCAAATTCTCGCTGCTGCTGATGGAATATCACAAATTGCTGCTGCGCCGCGTCGCGCTGTGGATCGGGGCCGGGCGATGATCTTCCTGCGCAACGTCGCATTCACGATCGTTTTCTACGGCCTGTCGGTGTTCGTCGTACTGGCGACCCCGGTCGCGGCGCTGTTCGGGCATCGGCCATTGGCGCGGGTCGTGCATCTTTGGGCGCAGCTGCAGCGCTGGTGCGCGCGTTACCTGCTCGGCATCCGGGTCCGGATCGAAGGCGTTCAACAACCCGGCGCGATCCTCTACGCCGCCAAGCACCAGGCGATGTTCGAGACGATCGAGCTGATGGAATTGCTCGACGAGCCGGTGGTGGTGATGAAGGCGGAGCTGGGCGCGATTCCGGTATGGGGCTGGGCCGCGCGCAAATACGGCTCGATGCTGATCGCGCGCGAAGGGTCGGCGCAGACGCTGCGCCAGATGATGCGCGACGGGCAGAGGGCACGCGCTTCGGGGCGGCCGGTGCTGCTGTTCCCGGAGGGCACGCGGGTACCGCCGGGCGAGACCCCGCCGCTGAAGGCCGGGTTCGCCGGGCTCTACCGCGCGCTCGGGCTGCCGGTCGTGCCGATCGCGCTCGACAGCGGGCGGCTGTGGCCGCGCAAGGGGCTGAAGCGCCCGGGGATCATCACGCTGCGCTTCGGCGAGCCGATCCCGGCGGGGCTAAAGCGCGACGAGGCGGAGGCGCGGGTCCACGCGGCGATCAACGCGCTGGAACGTCCGCCACCAAATCCCTGAGCGCCGCGGTCAGCCCGAGCATCTCGTCCTCGGTCCCGATCGTGATCCTGAGCCCGTGCGGCAGCCCCTGCCCGGGCAGCCAGCGCACGATATAGCCCGCGTCCATCAGCCCCTTGTAGGCGGTTTCCGCAATTAAGTGTCCCTCGAACAGCACCAGCACGAAGTTCGCCTGGCTCGCCACCGCGCGCAGGCCCGCATTGCCGAGCTTGCCGATTTCCGCGGTGAACCACGCGCGCCAATGCGCATTGTGCGCGCGGGTGTGCGCGACGAAATCCTCGTCGTCGAGCGCGGCCAGCGCCGCCGCGGTGCCGGCGATGGTGATCGAAAACGGCAGCCGGATCCGGTGCAGCGCCGCGATGATATCGGCGTGGCCGTAGCCCCAGCCGATCCGCTCCGCCGCCAGCCCGTACATTTTCGAAAACGTCCGGGTGACCAGCACGTTGGTCGCGCGCTCCGCCAACGCCATCCCGCCATCCTCGGCATCGCCGTCGATATACTCGGCGTAGGCGTGATCGAGCACGAGCAGGATGTCACTCCTGAGCTCCGCATGAAGCCGCGCGATTTCCGCGCGGGTCGCGTAGGTCCCGGTCGGGTTGTTGGGGTTGGCGACGTAGACGATCCGGGTGCGGTCGGTGACGCACGCCAGGATCGCATCGACGTCGGTCGCATAGTCGTTGTCGGGCGCCACCACCGGGGTCGCGCCGACCCGCCGCGCCGCTATCTCGTACACCGCGAAGCCATAGTGAACGAAGATCACTTCGTCGCCGAGCCCGGCAAAGGCACCGCACGCCAAGTGCAGCACCTCGTCCGAGCCGTTGCCGTAGATGATCCGCGCCGGGTCCAGCCCGTGCTTGGCGGCCAGCGCTTCGCGCAAATCCGCGCCGCTCGCGTCGGGATAGCGTTCGAGATTGCCCTGCGCACCCGCGAACGCCGCGCGCGCCGCCGGGCTGGTGCCGAGCGGATTCTCGTTCGACGACAGTTTGACGACGCGGCGCCCGTCGTCGGTGGTCGAGCGCCCCGGAATGTAAGGCGCGATCGCCATGATATAGGGTTTGGGGACAGGGGCGGTCATGGCGCGGGGACTTGGCGCAAGGGGCTCGCCAAGGCAACTGGCGCAGCGCGGCGGGGCTGCTAGGGAGGACTTTCCACCTCCGTTCGCCCTGAGCGAAGTCGAAGGGCTTGTTTCGTGACAGGTGCTTCGACTTCGCTCAGCACGAACGGAAATGGGGTGTGCAAAGCGGGGAAACGCAAAGGAATGCGCAGCGGCAGTTTCGTCTGGGAAGCGCTGGCCGACGCGCGCCGCGCCAATCTGGCCGCGGCGGGGGAGGACGCGCCGGTCGCGGGCCCAACCGGGCTGACCCGCCGCGCGCTGATCGCGGCACTGGCGGGCGCGGGGGTGACGGCGCTGCTTCCGCGCCCGGCGTTCGCACGGCTCGGCGACGGTCCGGTGGCGATCGTCGGCGGCGGGATCGCTGGGCTCTCGGCGCTCTGGCACCTGACCCGCGCCGGGGTCGATGCGCGGCTGTACGAGGCGCGCACCCGGCTCGGCGGACGGATGTATACCGCGCGCGCAAAAGGCCAGCCCGCGTTCGAGATGGGCGGGCAATTGGTCAACACCGACCACGCCGACATGCACGCGCTGGCGAAGGAATTCGGCGTCGCGCTGATCGACCGCAAGGTCGGCACCCACCGCACGATGGTGCTGGCCGGGAGCGAGGAAATCTCGCGCGAGCGGCTGGTCAGCGGATTGCGCGGGATCGCCGGTCAGATCGATCTCGACTCCAAACGCCTCGACCAGGATTATGCGCGGGTCGCCGCCGAGCTCGATCGCATGTCGTTCAGCGGCTATCTCGATCGGTACGCGCGGCTGATGCCCGAACCGTGGGTCCGCGACCTGATGGAGGCGACCGCCCGCACCGAATACGGAGTCGAGCCGGCCCAGGCGTCGGCGGTCGAATTGGTCTTTAATCTGCCGACCGTCGACGGGCGCCGGATCGAGGTGCTGAGCCGCAGCGACGAACGCTTTCTGCTGGCGGGGGGCAGCAGCGCGCTGGTCGATGCGATGGCGGCGCGGCTCAAGAACCGGATCACGCCGTTCCGACGGGCGACGCGGATAGACCCTGGGGCGGCTGGCGGCGCGCGCGTCACTTTCTCCAATGGCGAGACGCTCGCCGCAGCCGCCGTGATCGTCACCACGCCGGCGTCGATCATGAGCCGAATCGCCTATGGCACGCCCCTCCCGCCGCTGTGGCGTCAGTTCATCGCCGAAGTTGGCCTGGGCCGGGTCGGCAAGGTCCAGGCGGCGGCGACCGCGCGGCCGTGGGAGGGCAGCGTGGGCCGCGGCGGTGAGATCTGGCAGACCGATCACACGGTCGGGTCGTCGCTCGGCTGGGACGGCGGGGTTCGCCCTTCGCCGGGCGGGGGCAGCGTCTGGACCTGGTTCACCGGCGGCAGCGAAGTCGCCGCGGGCGACGGCGGCGACCCGCGCGCGCAGGCGCTGAAGTTCGCACGGCTGGCCGATGGCGGGGTCAAGGGCATGACCGCCGCGACCGGCGCCGCGGTGCGCCGGACCAACTGGCACACCGACCCGTTCACGATGGGCGGCTACGTCAACTTCCGCCCGGGTCAGCTGACCAAATTCGCCGAACTGATCTGGACCGAAGCGAACGGCATCGCGTCGGCACCGCTGTCGGCTGGTCCGATCCAGTTCGCGGGCGAACATCTGTCCGACGCCTATCCCGGCTACATGAACGGCGGTGCGCAGACCGGACGGCTGGCGGCGCAGGCGATCGTCGCCGCGCGCGCCCCGGCGCGGCGGATCGGCTAGGCGGGAGCGCGCGCGTGAACCCGATCCGGTCGCTGAGCATCGATGGCGTCGAGGCCGCGGTCAGCGACTTCGTCGTGCCCGAAATGCATCTCAGCTCCGCGCGTTCGGCGATGACCCAGCACCGGTTCGACCTGACGGTCGACAGCGCGTCGTTTACCGCCGGTCACGCCGCGCCGTTCCGCCGGTGGCTCGACGAGGTGCGGGCAGACGACGAGGAATATGGCGATCCCGTCGAACTCGCGGCGTTCGGCTATCCCGATCTCGACCGCGTGCTGGCCGATCCGGCGATACTGGCGGTGTTCCGGGACGAACACATTCTAAAGGAATGGCTGCGGAAATTTGCCGACCACGGCCCGGCACCGGGGCGTTACTGGTTGCACGAAATCGACGACAGCGCGGTCGCGGGGGATACGGTTCGATTGTCGGGAACCTGTTACCGGCAGCCGCTCGGCGACGCGGCTGCATCGGCGGGAGGAGAGTCATGACCATCACGATCAGCGCCTTCGAGGCCTCACCCGACGAAGGACAGGGTCTGGCGCGCGACATGCGGGTGCGGTGGGCGTTCGAGGAACTTGGACTCGCTTACGACGTCGATTTCGTTCCGTTCGAGGAGATGAAGCGGCCTGCGTATCTCGCGCGGCAGCCGTTCGGGCAGATCCCGGCGTTCGAGGAGGACGGGCTGACCCTGTTCGAATCGGGGTCGATCATTCTCCATCTCGCGCAACGGCATCCCGGGTTGCTCCCCGCCGATCCGGGCGCGCGGGCGCGGGCGATCACGTGGCTGTTCGCCGCGCTGAACACCGTCGAGCCGCCGATCGTCGACTTGGAAGCGGCGATGCTGACCGAGC
The DNA here is from genome assembly GCA_040385975.1 of Pseudomonadota bacterium. Classification (GTDB taxonomy): domain Bacteria; phylum Pseudomonadota; class Alphaproteobacteria; order Sphingomonadales; family Sphingomonadaceae; genus Sphingomonas. Next base: position 6,009 of record JAZKGJ010000028.1, read on the forward strand.
GCGACAAACCGTGGTACGATGCGCGGCTGCCGCTGATCCACGCGCCGATCCGGGACCGGCTGGGCCGGCTCTCCGCGCGGCTCGGCGATGCCGACTGGCTCGACGGTGCGTTCAGCGCGGGCGACCTGATGATGGTGATGGTGCTGCGGCGACTGGACGGGACCGGGATCGTTGCCGAATATTCGAACCTCGCGGCCTATGTCGCGCGCGGCGAAGCGCGGCCCGCCTATCAACGCGCGTTCGCGGCGCAGCGCGCGGTGTTCACCGATCGTCAGCCCGACGCACCGTGACCGATCCACGCTTCGGTCTCGACCGCCGCGTCACGCTCGCCGGCCCGCTCGCGCTCGACAGCGGGGCGGTGCTCGCGCCGGTCGAGATCGCCTACGAGAGCTATGGCGATCCGGCCCACCCCGCGATCCTGGTCTGCCACGCGCTGACCGGCGACCAGCACGTCGCCTCCGCCCACCCGCGCACCGGCAAGCCCGGCTGGTGGACGCGGATGGTCGGGGCGGGGCGGCCGATCGACCCGGCGCGGCATTTCGTGGTGTGCGCCAACGTGCTGGGCAGCTGCATGGGTTCGTCGGGACCGGCCAGCATCGATCCTGTGACGGGCCAGCCGTTCGGGATGAGCTTCCCGGTCATCACCATCCGCGATATGGTCCGCGCGCAGGCATTGCTGCTCGATCATCTCGGGGTCGACGAAGTGACCGTCGTCGGCGGATCGATGGGCGGAATGCAGGCGCTCAGCTGGGCCGCGACCTTCCCGGAGCGCGTCAAGGCCGCGGTGGTGATCGCGTCGACCGCGCGCCACACCGCGCAGAACATTGCCTTTCACGAAGTCGGGCGGCAAGCGATCATGGCCGACCCGAACTGGGCGGGGGGCGGTTACTATGCCGGCACCGCGCCGGCGGCGGGACTGGCGGTCGCGCGGATGGCGGCGCACATCACCTATCTGTCGGAAGCCGGGCTGACCGAGAAATTCGGGCGGCGCTTGCAGGCGCGAGAGGCGCAAGACTCCACGAAAGCCCGCTTCGGCTTCGACGCCGATTTTCAGGTCGAGAGCTATCTGCGGCATCAGGGGCTGAGCTTCACCGACCGGTTCGACGCCAACAGCTATCTCTACATCACCCGCGCGATGGACTATTTCGATTTGGCCGAGGAACATGGCGGGCGGCTTGCGAATGCCTTTGCGGGCACGAAAACGCGCTTCTGCCTGGTCAGCTTCGACACCGACTGGCTCTACCCGACATGCGAATCGCGGAGCATCGTCCACGCGCTCAACGCCGCCGGCGCGGCGGTCAGCTTCGTCGAACTGGCCAGCGCGTTCGGGCATGACGCCTTCCTGCTCGACGTGCCGGAACTGAACCGGGTGGTCGGCGGGTTTTTGGGGGCGGTGGCGTGAACCGGTTTGATCCCCGCCCGTTCGTGACGAGCGAAGTCGAGCCATTATCGCCTGACCAACCGACCCCTCGACTTCGCTCGGTGCGAACGGAAGAGGGGAAACCATGACCCTTCGCCCCGATCTCGCGGTCATCGCCGCCAACGTCGCGCCGGGTGCGCGGGTCCTCGATATCGGCTGCGGCGACGGGGCGCTGATGGCGGCGCTGCGCGACCAGCGGCGGGTCGATGCGCGCGGGCTGGAGCTCGACCCCGGCAACGTCGCCGCCGCGGTCGCGCGCGGGTTGTCGGTGGTGCAGGGCGATGCCGATACCGACCTGGCCGATTATCCCGACGCCAGTTTCGACTATGCGATCCTCAGCCAGACGTTGCAGACGACGCGCGGCCCGCACGACGTCCTCGACCAATTGCTGCGAATCGGCGCCCGCGCGTTCGTCAGCTTTCCCAATTTCGCGCATTGGCGCGGGCGGCTGAGTTTGCTGTGGGGCGGGCGGATGCCGGTGACGCGGCTGTTGCCGGCGCAGTGGTACGACACCCCCAACATCCATCATTTGAGCATCGACGATTTCCGCGCGTATCTGAAGGACGCGGGCATTGCGGTCGAGGACGCGTGGTTCCTGACCGGCGACCGGCGCACCAGCGCGGCGGCGGCGAATTTCCGCGCCGAACACGCGGTGTTCCTGCTCAGCCGGCCACTTCGTCCTTGAGCCCCAATCCGCGGCGCATCTGCTTGCGCAGCCGCCCGGGCAGCCACCGCGCCGCGAACGCCAGCCGGAACGCGGTCTTGCCGACGTAATTGTGGAGCTTGTCGCCGTGCACCGCCGCCCACGCCGTCTCGGCGACCGTATCGGCGCTGGTCAACTCGAGGCCCGCTTCCTGCACCAGATCGCGGATCGCGCGGTTGCTGCCATGCGGGGACTGTTTGAGGAGCGGCGTGTCGATGAAGCCGGGGACGATCGCGCGGACCTTGATTCCCGCTTCCGCCCATTCGCCGTCGAGCGCCTCGGTCAGCGCGCGGACCCCGAATTTGGTGACCGAATAGGCCGCGAGCCCCGACGAACCGTAGATCGCCGACGCGCTGGCGGTGTTGAGCAGGCACGAGCCCGGTGCCGCCTTCGCCAGGTAGGAATGGCCGATCCGCGCGCCGTTGAGCACGCCCACCAGATTGATGGCGATCACCCGGTCGAGGTCGGCGAACGCGATCTCCGCGAACGGTCCGCCGGCCGGGATGCCGGCGTTGTTGAACAGGCAGTCGAGCTTGCCGCCACCGGCGGCGGTGAAGGCGTCGAGCGCCGCGACCCAGCCAGCGCGGTCGCGCACGTCGAGTTCGTGGAGCGAATGTCCGGCGCCCGGCAGACTCGCGAGCGTTTCGCGCAGGCCTGCCAGATTGACGTCGGCGATCCCGACCCGCCAGCCCTTCGCCGCGAACAGCGCCGCGGCCGCCTGGCCGATGCCCGACGCGCCGCCGGTGATGAAGATGGCCTTGCGGTCGGTCATGCGCGCGCTCCCTTTGACGGCTTCGTGGCCATCCCCCACAACGGTCGGTAATGGAAGACCCGAGCCCCGCCGTCGCGTTCGAGGATGTCGCCAAACGCTATCCCGACGGGACCCGCGCGCTCGTCGGGGTGACGCTGACGATCGCAGGCGGCAGCTTCACCGCGCTGGTCGGCGCGTCGGGGTCGGGCAAGTCGACCCTGCTCAAGACCGTCAACCGGCTGATCGCGCCGAGCGCAGGTCGCGTGACGATCGACGGCGTGGACGTGATGGCGGGGCCGGCGCCGGCGCTGCGTCGGCGGATCGGTTACGTGTTCCAGAACGTCGGGCTGTTCCCGCACATGACCGTGGCGGAAAACATCGCGGTGCCGCTGCGGCTGACCGGCGACGCCAGCATGGCGCGGGTCGCCGAGTTGCTGGCGCTGGTGTCGCTCCCGCTCGAGGTCGCGACGCGGATGCCCGCGGCATTGTCGGGCGGGCAGCGCCAGCGGGTCGGGGTCGCGCGCGCGCTGGCCGCGGCACCGCGGCTGATGCTGCTCGACGAACCGTTCGGCGCGCTCGATCCGGTGACCCGCGATGCGCTGGGGCGCGAGTTGCGCGCGCTGCATGATCGGCTGGCACTGACGACGGTGATGGTGACGCACGACATGGCGGAGGCGCTGCTGCTGGCCGACCGCGTATTGGTGATGGCGGCCGGGCAGGTAGTGGCCGACGCCACCCCGGCGGAACTGATGGCGGGCGATGGGGGTGCGCAGGCGCAGGCGCTGGTCGCCGTGCCGCGCGAGCAGATGAAACGGCTGGAGGCGCTGTGAACGACGCCCTGCTCCGCGTGCCGGCACTTGCCGCCAGCCATCTGCTGCTCGCCGCGGCGGCGTTGGGGCTCGGACTGCTGGTCGCGCTGCCGCTTGCCTTGTGGTCGGCGCGGCGGCCGGGGGTGGCGCGGGTTGCGCTCGGGTTCGCAGGGCTGGTCCAGACCATCCCGAGCCTGGCCTTGCTCGCGCTATTCTATCCGGTGCTGCTCAGCCTGTCCGCGCTGGTCGGGGGCGGCATCCCCGCGCTCGGTTTCCTGCCCTCGCTGCTGGCGCTCGCGCTCTATGCCTTGCTGCCGATCCTCAGGAACGCGGTGACCGGGCTGACCAACCTCGACCCGGCGGTGATCGAGGCCGCCGACGGGGTCGGGATGACGCCTGCGCAGAAATTGTGGTGGGTCGAAGCGCCGCTGGTCGCACCGGTGCTGATGGCCGGCATCCGCACCGCGGCGGTGTGGACGATCGGCGCGGCGACGCTGGCGACGACGGTCGGCCAACCCAGCCTCGGCGACCTGATCTTCGCGGGATTGCAGACGCAGAACTGGACCCTGGTGCTGACCGGCTGCGTGGCCGCGGCGGCGCTGGCGCTCGGCGTCGACGGGCTGCTCGCATTGATCGAGCACGGTATCGCGCGGCGGCAACGCTGGCGCTGGCTGGCAGGACTGATCGGCGTCGCGTTCGCGCTGCTGCTGGCGGGCTATGCGCTCGCCGGCGGGGGCAAGCGCGACACGGTCGTGGTCGGCGCCAAGAATTTCTCCGAACAGTTCATCCTCGCGCGGCTGATCGGTGGCCGGCTCGAGCGGGCGGGCTATGCAGTCGAGTACCGTGAGGGATTGGGGTCGGCG
>JAZKGJ010000029.1:0-11102 GCA_040385975.1 Pseudomonadota bacterium
GAGGTGAAGCGCGCCGGACTGGCGGCGACCCGGCGGCTGCAGCTGGCGGCGGAGGGCGGGCCGACGCTGGCGCTGTTGCTGCGCCGGCCCGCGCGGCTCGACGAGGATCCGCTGGCGGCGCCGTCGGCGGCCTTGACGCGGTGGCGGATTGCCCCCGCTCCGTCCGCGCCGCTTGCGGTCGAGGGGGTCGGCCGCGCGCGCTGGCACGTCGCCTTGGTCCGCCAGCGGGGCGGCGCACCGTTCGAACTCATGGTGGAGGCTTGCGATGAGCAGGGTCGCTGCGCTCTGGCTGCCGAACTGGTCGATCGACCGGATCTGCCGCGCGGAGCCGACACTCGCGCCGCCGCCTGAGCGCACCCTTGCCGCCGCCGACCTGACCGCGCTGATCGGCGCGGCGCAGGCCGAGCAGGTGCTGCAATGCGACGCGCCCAAGAATACCGGCTGGCGGCCCGGCGCGCGTTGGGCACGCGCGCCCGAAGAAGACGTCGCGCGCTGGGCGCGGGGAAATACTGCGCCCAAAGGGCAATCGCGGGTCGAGGTGGAGATGCAGATCGCCGCGCTCCCCGCGCATCAGCGCCCGCCGATGCGGATGCTGGGCCGCTCGAGCGAAGCGGCGGAACATCCCTTTCGGCGATTACCCGGGGATGACGGAGGCACGCCCGCGTTGCGCCGGGGCTCGGCGGTGCCGTCGGTCAGCTTCCCCGGTGAAGGACCGCGTCCCGACAAGTACAATCGTCGCGGATCGAACGACCCGCATTCGGCCCCGCCGGGGATAGCGGCGTTCTTCGACACCGGACGCACGATGTCCGGGCTGATCGGCCAAGTCTGTCGCGATGCCGGGGCACAACCGCAGCGGTCAGCAGCAGGGCCGATCCTGGTCACCACGCAAAAGGTCGGGTCGCGAATCGAGGTTGCGGCCGCCTCCCCCGCCGCCGCCGCGCTGGGGATCGAACCGGGCATGGCGCTGACGCAGGTGCGCGCGTCGGTGCCCCAGGCGGTGGTTCGCGATGCCGATCCGGGCGGCGACGCGCGCGATCTGCTGACGCTGGCGACAATGCTCGCGCGGCGCTGGACCCCGACGGTGGCTCTGTCCGACCCCGACGGATTGTTTCTCGAACTGACCGGGGTCGCACATCTACACGGCGGCGAAGCGCGGTTCGCGGCGCGGCTGGTACGACTGCTGGCGCGGCGCGGCTTCGTCGCGCGCATCGCAATCGCGGATACCGCCGGGGCGGCCTGGGGATTGGCGCGGCATGGCAGCCTTGCGGTGATGCTGTGCCCGCCGGGCGCTCATGCTGCTGCGATTGCGCCGTTGCCCGCTGACGCGCTCAGGCTCGAACCGAAGCCGCTCGAACTGCTGCGCAGACTTGGCGTGGCGACGGTGGCGGATGTCGCCGCTTTGCCCCGCGCCCCGTTCGCGCGCCGGTTCGGCGCGGCGGCGGCGCGGCGGCTCGACCAGGCGCTCGGTAGGGTCCCCGAGCCGCTCGACCCGATCGTCCCGCCCGAGACGATCGTGGTCGGCCAGCGCTTCGCCGAGCCGATCGCCACCGCCGATGCGATCGCTCATTGGCTGGGCATTCTGGTCCCACGGCTGACCGATGCGCTGGCGCAGGCCGGGCAAGGCGCGCGTGTCCTGTTGTTCGCGGCCGAACGAATCGACGGGGTGCCGCAGCCGATCCGGATCGGCTTCGCGCGCCCCAACCGCGACCCGGCGCACATCCTGCGGCTGATTGTGCGACGGATCGAGGAAATCGATCCGGGGTTCGGGATCGACGCGCTGCACCTAATGGTACGTCGCGCCGAACTGCTCGGGGCCCAGCCGTTTGCCGAGACGCTGGAAGTACGGAGCCCCGACCCGGGTCCCTTGGTCGATACCCTGGCCAATCGGAACACCCCCAGCTGGCGCAGTGCCCCGGTCGAAAGCTACGTTCCGGAACGCAGCGTGATGCGCATTCCCGCGCTCGACGCGCCGCTCGTCGATCGTACCCGGTCGAAGCGTGACGCGGTCGGCCAGCTCGACCGGCGTCTGTCCGATCATCCGTGGCACCCGCGCTGGCCGCGGCCCGTCAGGCTGCTCGTGCGGCCCGAACGGCTCGATCATGTCATGGCCGAGCTTCCCGATCTGCCCCCGCGCCGCTTTACCTGGCGCGGCCAGCGCCACGTGATCGTCCGCGCCGACGGTCCCGAACGGATCACCGGCGAATGGTGGCGGCGCAGCGGCGAACGCGACGCGGTGCGCGATTATTTCCGGGTCGAGGACGAAGCCGGCCAGCGCTTCTGGCTATTCCGCCGCGGCGATGGCGAGCGCAACGTGACCGGCGACCTGAGCTGGTATCTGCACGGCCGGTTCGGGTGATGCGCTACACCCGCGCGTCGATCGCCTCGACATGACCGGCAGCGCCATATTCGAGGATCCCCCGGTCGGCGGTCAGCAGTGGTGTGCGAAGCAGTTGTGCCGTCGCCACCAGAAACCGGTCGGCCGGATCGCGGTGTGGCCATTCCATCCCCGCGGCGCGCATCGCGATATTGGCATCGACCGACGACCATTGATAACCGCTCAGCGACATCACTCCGGCAATCCAGTCACTCGACTCGCGCGACAATATCAATCGCCTGCCCGTGACCAGTTGAACTATCTCCCAAGCGCTGATTGCCGATATCAGCACCCCATCCTCTCGACGCGCCGTCTCGATCAGTACGCGGGCTCGCTGGCCCAATCCGGCATGGCCCTCGATGTGCCAGATCAGCACATGCGTATCGATGAGGATCAACGCAGCGCTTTCCAATCTTCAGGGTCGCAAGCGGGGTCTTCGGGTTCAGCGTCGAACCGATATCGCTCGCTTTTGAAGATGCCGAACGAGGAAGCCAATGGTTCGTCGATACTGGCTTTAGGCCGCAGCTCCGCGGCAACCTTGCCCCGCTTCGTGATCGTTACCGGTTGGCCGTCCCGCTGCATCTGTTCGATCAGTTGCAGGCATTTGGCCTTGAATTCGCTGGCGCTGACGATCTTGTTCACGGGGCGGCCTTTCGATCTGTACACTTTATATAGTCATTTCGCGCGATGACGTACAGCGAGCTACAGATCACCACGCATTTCAGTTTCCTGCGCGGCGCATCCAGCCCACAGGAGTTGTTCGCGACCGCTGCACTGATGGGGATGCCGGCGCTGGGCGTTACCGACCGGAATTCGGTGGCGGGCGTCGTGCAGGCGCTATTCGCGGCGGATCAGGTAGCGAAGGACAGCGGGCTCAAGGTGCGGTCGATTCCGGGCTGCCGGCTCGATCTGGTCGATGGAACGTCGCTGCTGGTTTGGCCCGAAGATCTGGCGGCGTGGTCGCGGCTGACGCGATTATTGACGCTAGGCAAAGCGCGCGCCGATCCGCAGCACGGGGAAAAGGGCAAGTGCTTTCTCCACTGGGAAGACGTCGCTGCCCATGCCGCGGGCTTGGTCGCCGCATTGGTCGCAACCGGTGATACGCCCGATGATGCCGCACTACGCTGGATGGCCGACGTGTTTGGTGACGAACGAGGGCATGTTTGCCTGACCCACTGGCGCCGTCCCGGCGAGGCGCGCCGCTTGCACCAGACCGCCGCCGCCGCCGGGCGGTTCGGGCTGACGCCGCTGGCGACCGGCGACGTGCTCTATCATGCGCCCGGCCGGCGGATGTTGCAGGACGTCGTGACCGCGATCCGCGAAAAGTGCACGATCGACGACTTGGGCTATCGTCGCGAACGCAATGCCGGACGACATCTCCTGCCGCCGGTCGAGATGGCGCGGCTGTTTCGTCATCATCCGGGCGCGCTAAACGCGGTCGAGGCGATCGTCGAGCGCTGCAGCTTCAGCCTGCGCGAACTGTCGTATCAATATCCCGACGAACGGGTGATGACCGCGCATTCGCCGCAAAAGGCGCTCGAGAAGATGGCATGGCAGGCATTGAACGCGCGCTTCGCCGGGCGCCCGAGCGAACGCTATCGCGCGCTGCTGACCAAGGAGCTGAAACTGGTCGGTCACTGGCGTTATGCGCCGTATTTTCTGACGGTCCATTCAATCGTCCAGTTCGCGCGCAGCCAGCATATTCTGTGCCAGGGACGCGGCTCGGCGGCGAACTCGGTGATCTGCTTCGTGCTTGGCATCACCTCGATCGACCCGGTCAAGCACCAGCTGCTGTTCGAACGCTTCCTCTCCGAAGACCGGCATGAACCGCCCGACATCGACGTCGATTTCGAACACGAGCGCCGCGAAGAAGTGATCCAGTGGATCTACGAGACCTATGGCCGCGAACATGCCGCGCTGACCGCGGTGGTCAGCCGGTTTCGCACTCGCGGCGCAATCCGCGAGGTCGGCAAGGTGCTGGGGCTGAGCGAGGACATGACCGCGGGGCTGGCCGGGCAGATATGGGGCTGGTCGAACGAAGGCGTGCCCGATGCGCATGTCGCCGCGCTTAATCTCGACAAAACCGAGCCGCGGCTCGCGCTGGCGCTCGAACTGGCGAAGGAGTTGGTCGGTACGCCGCGCCATTTGTCACAGCATCCCGGTGGCTTCGTACTGACCCGCGCACCGCTCGCCGAGCTCGTTCCCGTCGAACCCGCCGCGATGATCGACCGGCAGGTGGTCGAATGGGAAAAGACCGATATCGAGGAACTCGGCTTCATGAAGGTCGATATCCTGGGGCTCGGGATGCTGGGATGTATGCGCCGCGCGTTCGACCTGCTGGCGCAGCACAAGCAGGTTGATCTCACGCTCGATCATCCCGTTTTGCAGGCCGAGGATCCGGCCACTTATGCAATGATGTGCCGTGCTGACACGCTCGGGGTTTTCCAGATCGAAAGCCGCGCGCAGATGTCGATGCTGCCGCGGATGCGCCCGGCCAATTTCTACGACATCGCGATCCAAGTCGCGATCGTCCGTCCCGGCCCGATCCAGGGCGACATGGTGCATCCCTATCTGAAGCGCCGCGAACAGCTGCGCGCCAACCCCGATACCCTATTCGAATATCCAAGCCCGAAACTGCGCACCGTGCTCGAAAAGACGCTGGGCGTGCCGTTGTTTCAGGAACAGGCGATGCAGGTCGCGATCATCGGTGCAGGGTTTCCGCCGAGCGAAGCCGATCGGCTGCGGCGGGCGATGGCGACGTTCAAGATGACTGGCGGGGTCGGCGAGTTTCGCGAACGGCTGATCTCCGGGATGTTGAAAAACGGGATCAAAATCGAATTCGCCGAGCGCCTGGTCAAACAGATCGAGGGGTTCGGCAGCTATGGCTTCCCGGAAAGCCACGCCGCCAGCTTCGCCAAGATCGCCTACGCATCGAGCTGGATGAAATGCCATCATCCCGACGTGTTTTGCGCAGCGCTGCTCAACGCGCAGCCGATGGGCTTCTATGCCCCCGCGCAGATCGTCCGCGACGCGCGCGAGCATGGGGTCGAGGTGCTGCCGGTGTGCGTGCTGACGAGCGAGTGGGATACGACGGTCGGCCCGGCGAGCGACGCGTGCTATCGCCCGCTGCGCCTCGGCCTGCGCATCGTCGCCGGCCTCGCCGCCGACGATGCGGGGCGGATCCTGCTGGCGCGCGGCAATCGACCATTCCGCTCGGTCGAGGATGTCTGGCGGCGATCGGGGGTCAAGGCCGCCGCGCTCGAGAAGCTGGCACAGGCCGATGCGTTCGCCGGACTTGGGCTCAACCGGCGCGCAGCGCTGTGGGCGATCCGGGGCCTGGGCGAACGCCCGCCGCCCCTGCTGGCGCTGCTGGAGACGCGCGAGCCCGACCCGGTGCTGACCCCGCTGACCGCCGGGCGCGAGGTGGTGGAGGATTACCGCGCGACGCAATTGTCGCTGCGCGCTCATCCCTTGAGCTTCCTGCGCGGCGAGCTGAGCCGGCGGCGGATGGTGACGTGCGGTGCATTGAAGTCGATTAAGGACGGTACCCGCGTCGAAGTCGCCGGCATCATCCTGGTCCGCCAGCGCCCGGGCAGCGCGAAAGGCGTATTGTTCATCACGCTGGAGGATGAAACCGGGGTCGCCAATGCGATCCTGTGGCCCGACCGGTTCGAAGCCAACCGCCGCACCGTTATGTCGGCAGCGATGCTGGGGATCGCCGGGCGCGTGCAGACCGAAGGTAGCGTGACTCACGTGATCGTCGACCGGCTGACCGACCTGACCCCGCTGCTGCGCCAAGTCGGCGACATCGACCTGCCGCGGCTGGTGTCGCGCGGCGACGGCGCGACCTATCCGGGCGCTCCCGACCGCGGCGATCCAGGCTGGCGTCCAAAGGGGCGCAGCGACTATCACTACCGCGACCGCAGCGAAGACGTCATTCCGATCAAGAGCCACGATTTCCATTGAGCGCCACGGAGGGCCGTCATGCCGCACTATGAGATCGACGGAGCGCGACCGACCGTGCCCGCCAGCGCCTGGGTGGCGCCTTCCGCCGACCTGATCGGTGCGGTCCGGCTGGGCGAGGATGTCGGCATCTGGTTCGGCGCCGTCATCCGCGCCGACAACACCGAAATCCACGTCGGCGACCGCACCAATATCCAGGAAGGCGCGATGCTCCATTCCGACCCAGGCGCGCCGCTGACGATCGGGACCGATGGCACCGTCGGGCACCATGCCATCCTGCACGGCTGCACCGTCGGCGACCGCGTCCTGATCGGGATGGGCGCGGTCGTGCTCAACCGCGCGATCATCGGCGATGACTGCATCGTTGGCGCGGGCGCGCTGGTGACCGAGGGCAAGAGCTTCCCGCCCGGCAGCCTGATCGTCGGCAGCCCGGCCCGCGCGGTCCGCACCCTCGACGACGCTGCGAAGACGATTCTCAAACTGTCCGCCACGCACTATGTGGAGCGCCAGCGCCGCTTCGCCGCCGGGCTGACCCGGGTGGATTGAGTTTACACGCCTTCGGGTTGCGGTATGAAATTCGTATGACCCTGCCCGCCATCTTCGACCGCCTGCGCCTGCCCATCATCGGGTCGCCGCTGTTCATCATCTCGGGGCCGGACCTGGTGATCGCGCAGTGCAAGGCGGGGATCGTCGGTGCCTTCCCCGCGCTCAATGCCCGGCCGCAGACGTTGCTCGACGAATGGCTGCACCGGATTACCGAAGAACTGGCCGCGCATAACCGCGACCATCCCGACCGACCGGCTGCGCCCTATGCGGTCAATCAGATCGTTCACAAGTCGAACGACCGGCTGGAGGCCGACCTCGCGACCTGCGCCAAGTGGCAGGTGCCGATCACGATCACCTCTTTGGGTGCGCGGGTGGAGTTGAACGACGCGGTCCACGGCTGGGGCGGGATTACGCTCCACGACGTTATCGACGACCGTTTCGCGCGCAAGGCCGTGGAAAAGGGCGCCGACGGGCTGATCGCGGTCGCAGCGGGTGCGGGCGGCCACGCCGGGCGGCTCTCGCCGTTCGCGCTGATCCAGGAAATTCGCCAGTGGTTCGACGGCCCGCTGGCGCTTTCGGGGTCGATCGCGACCGGCGACGCTGTGCTGGCCGCGCAGGCGATGGGTGCCGATTTCGGATATATCGGCTCGCCCTTCATCGCGACCGAAGAGGCGAACGCCGACCCCGCTTACAAACAGGGCATCGTCGAGGGCCGCGCGAGCGACATCGTCTATTCCAACCTCTTCACCGGCGTGCACGGCAATTACCTGCGCGGGTCGATCGTCGCGGCGGGAATGGACCCCGACAATCTGCCTGAAGGCGACCTCAAGACGATGGATTTCGGCGGCGGCAACAGCGCCAAGCCAAAGGCATGGCGCGATATCTGGGGCTCGGGCCAGGGGATCGGCGCGGTCGATCAGGTGGAAAGCGTTGCCGATCGAGTCGATCGGCTGGAGCGCGAATATCGGGCCGCGCGAAAGCGGCTCGGCGTCTAGAAGGCCAGCGCGAGCCGGTCGAGCATTGCGCGCGCGGGGCTGGGTGCCGCGGCTTCCTCTGCGTCCAGCACCGCGACCCGGCGGTGCAATTCGATGCTCGCGCGGATCAGCGCACGCGCGCTGGCGGGCATCGCGATCAGCGCTTCGGCATCGGTGAGCGGCGCGTCGCCCAGCCGCCGCGACGGGTCGCGCGCCGCGGCCGCGCTCAATTCCCCGGCGGCGACCGCGCGCTGGGTTAGCAGCCACGCGATTACGTGCATCAGCCGCGTGGTCACCTTGATCGATTCGCACGAGAACCCGACCCGCGCCACCGGTGCCAGTATGTCGCGTTCGGCCCGGCCATAGTCGTCGAAATAGCTGCGCGCTTCATCGGCCAGCACCATCGCGTCGATATAGAGCGAATCGACCAACCGCCGGTTGAAACGAAAATGTTGCGCGGCCCCCTCCATTGCGCTGGAGTGACAGAAACATTTCGTTAACCCTACAGGGTATCGCCGTCCCGTTTCGGGGCGTGCCGAAATTGTACGCGCCCGCACATTCTAACCATATCCGTTCAGGCGATGATGTCGGGGATCAGCTGATCTTCCAGCAGAGCGATCTCGTCCTTCAGCCGCAATTTGCGCTTCTTCAGCCGCGCAAGCTGTAACTGGTCGGTCGCGCCCGATGCCCTGAGCGCGTCGATCGCCACGTCGAGATCGCGGTGTTCGACCCGCAGATGTTCGAGCTGTTGGGCGATGCCGGCATCGTTCATCGCCGCGCCTTAGCGCAGCCAGCCGACCGAACAAACCGCTCGGCGCAGCGCAGCGCCGTCTCAACCAATTTTGCTGACGACAGCTAAACCGGTTCGTGATCTATTCGTTGGTCCGGTTCTCACCCACGAAGGAGGAAGCCCCGATGGCAACTGCGCATTTCGATGCCTTGGAGACCAAGCACGCGGCGCTCGAAACGCGGCTCGCGGATGAAGAGCACCGACCCCTGCCCGACCCGGCGGTGATCGCCGACCTCAAGAAACAGAAATTGCGACTGAAAGAGGAAATGGCGACGCTGTAACGCCCATCGCGGCGGCGGACGCTGTGTCCTAACGGCGCAGCGTCGGCTTCGCCGCGACCGGCTTGCGCGCGCGCATCGGGTCGATGTGCTGGTCGAACGCGATGCCGATCCGACCGTCGGTCGCCCACGCAATCCGCCCCGCGATCGCGCCGATTCCGCGCAGTTCGACCGCCACCTTGGTACCGATCTCGACCGGCGCGGCATATTCCGCCATCATTCCGCCGGCGGACAGGTTGCGGACCCGCACCTGTTCGGTGGCTTCGCCGCTCACCGTGAGATGCGCGGCGAGGAACAGGCTGTCGCGCACTTCGCCGCGTTGATGCGCGGCATCGTCGGCCGGGAGCGAGGCGACGGGATCGAAGGAATAGCGGTCCATCTACGCAGGCTTTCCAGTGCGCCGGAAGTGGCGCTTCAACGCGCGCGACCTTGCGCCGCAATCCCTATCCAATCGGTTAAGGACCGATTCGGTAAGCGGACGCCCTATTCCTCGCGGCTGACCTTTTCGTGGCGCTCGTGGCGTTCCTGCGCCTCGACCGTCATCGTCGCGATCGGCCTGGCTTCGAGCCGCGCGAGGCTGATCGGTTCACCTGTCACTTCGCAAAAACCATATTCGCCTTCGTCGATCCGGCGCAGCGCCGCATCGATCTTGGCGATCAGCTTGCGCTGGCGGTCGCGGGTGCGCAGTTCGATCGACCAGTCGGTTTCGCTCGACGCCCGGTCGGTCAGGTCGGCTTCGCGCAGCGAATCGGCCTGGAGCTGCGACAGCGTGTCCTGCGCCTCGCGCAGGATCGCATCTTTCCAGTCATGCAGCTTGGCCCGGAAATAGGCCGCCTGGCGCTGCCCCATGAAGGGTTCGCCGGCGTGCGGCCGGTAATTGCCGTCGAAGCCCGCAAACTCGGCCTCGTCGCGCACGTGTTTCAACGCAGTCGCCATCAACGCTCTCCCGCCCACGGCACCCCGGCGCTGATGCGCTCGTTCCCCGACGCCGCCCTCTCGCTGGCGGCGCCTATACGCGTGCGCATAGTCCGCGACAAGCGGCCCTCGCGGACCATGCCGAGGCGTCGACACATGCTCTATGATGGCTGTCGAGCGACTGAACGTCCCATTCAGCTACCGAACAGTTTGCGGTCGTCGAATGGCCCGGTCGCAAGTATCTGTCCCGTAATCAGACGTTAACCAACTATTCATGACCGGCCTCGGCCTTTTTTTACAAATAAATCGGTGAGTGTTGGTTAACGTGCTTGAACTTAATTCTTTGTTTCGGCTTTTGGTTCGATAGGCATCGCAAGTTGTCTGAGGTCCTGATCGTCGCACCCGGCGGTCCGAAACGAGAGAATGCATATGTCGGTCCGGATGGCATTGGCAAAACTGTGCGCTTGTGCGTGTGGTGGGGCAGTGATCGGCGGTGGCGCGGTCCACGTCGCAGAGGGCGCCCGCACCGGTTACGTCAGCTCGGCTAAGCAAACGCGCCATGTGCGCCGGGTGGTGAACCGCCCGGTCAAGCGCGTCACGCGGACGGTCACGACAACCACCCGCAGCGGTTATTCGAGCGCGGACTGCTATACCGCCAGCTCGGGTGGAGTGGCGACGCCGCCGCCGTATGGCGCGGCGCCTGGTGCGGGTTACGATAACGGCTACGGCGCGAACTACGCCAGTAACTCGGTCGAATCCGATGGTTGCGACTACGGCGCGGGCAGCCGCGGGCGGCTGACCGTGACGGCGCAGGGCGCCCCCATCCCCCTGCCCCCGGCCTATGGCGCGTTCGGCGCATCGCAGCAGTTCCCGGTCGCGGGCGGCGGCGGTGGCGGCGGGGCTGCGGCAGCCGCGGTCGGCGGCAGCGGCGGCGGCGGCTTCGGCGGCGGTTTCTTCTCGGGCGGCTTCTTCGGTGGCGGTTCGTCGGGCAGCTCTGGCGGCAGCAGCGGTGTCGTGGTCGTGACCTCCAGCGGCACGAACAACAACAATAACAACAATAACGGCAGTACGAGCAGCGGCACGTCGTCGGGCACCAGCAGCGGCACTTCGTCGTCGTCGGGCACTTCGGCATCGAGCAGCGGCGTCGCATCGTCGGCAGGCGGTTCGGCTTCGAGCAGCGGCGTGGCGTCGTCGGCTGGCGGTTCGGGCGGCAGCTCGACCTCGACCAGCACCAGCAGCGGGACGCCCGGCACCTCCAGCGC
>JAZKGJ010000029.1:11202-27511 GCA_040385975.1 Pseudomonadota bacterium
GCGGCAGCTCGACCTCGACCAGCACCAGCAGCGGGACGCCCGGCACCTCCAGCGCAAGCGGAAGCAACGGCTCGTCGAGTTTCGGTGACATCATCATCAACATCTCGTCGACGTCTTCAACCGGTGGTTCGTCTACCTCGACGGGCGGATCGTCGACCGGCGGTTCGTCGACCGGCGGGTCGTCGACTGGCGGCTCATCGACCAGCGGCGGCTCCACCTCGACCGGTGGTCAGGGCGGCGCGGGCGGCACCGGACAGGGCGGCGGCGGCGGCACCGGACAGGGCGGTGGCGGCGGGACGGTATCGTCCACCTCCTCGACCGGCGGTTCCGGCGGATCGAGCGGCGACGTATCGTCTTCGACCGGCGGATCGTCCACCGGCGGCTCGTCGAGTTCGACCAGCGGCGGCTCGACCTCGTCGGGTGGCTCGTCCAGCTCGACCTCGGCGGGCGGTTCGAGCGGCGACGTGTCGTCGTCCTCGTCGGGCGACGTCTCTTCGTCGTCGGCATCGTCGAGCGGCATCACCTCGTCGGCGTCATCCTCGACCTCGTCGGGGATCACCTCGTCGGCCAGCTCGTCGGGCGACGTCTCGTCCAACTCGAGCGGATCGTCGTCGTCCTCGTCGGCATCGAGCGGCAGCAGCAGCGGCGGGTCGAACGGCGACATGGGCAGCTCGTCCAAGGGCGGCTCCAGCTACGGCGGGTCGTCCAAGGGCGGTTCGAGCTACGGCAATTCGTCGAGCTACGGCGGATCGTCGAAGGGCGGTTCCAACGGCGGCTGGTCGTCAAACGGTGGCTGGTCGTCGAACGGCGGCTGGTCGTCGAATGGCGGCAACAGCAACGGCAGCAACGGTGGCTCCAACGGCGGCAGCTCGTCGGGCGGTGGCCCCGACCCGGTGCCGGCGCCGCCGATGATCTTCCTGTTCGGGGCGGCCGCCGCGGCGCTCGTCGCCCGCAAGCGCTTCGCGAAGAAGCCGGTTCAAGAAACCGCCTGACCCGCGCGAACGAGAAGGGGCCGCGTCTCTCCCAGACGCGGCCCCTTTTTTGTGTGACGCGAGCTTTGCCCGCGCCCGCGTTCAGTCCGCCGCCAGCAACGCTTTTTCGATCTCCGGGACCGGATGCCCGGTCAGATCCTTGTGGAGTTCGCCGAGCAGCCGGTCGCTGACCTCCTTGTGATAATGTTTGCGCAATTCGCCCAGCGTCTTGGGCGGCGCAACCACGATCAGTTTCTCATAGTCGTTGGCGAGCGCGCCCTGCTTCAGCAGCGCGGCGGTCTCCGCGGCGAAGCGGTCTTCCTCCTGCTGGTGGAAATCGACCTCGCCCAGCGAACTCTGCGCGGCGCCCTGCGGCGAGGACGACCGCCCCGCCGCGTCGGTCTTCTGGTCGCGGTCGGCGGGGTTGATCCGTTCCTCCGCGCTTTCGACCACCAGGTTCAGCGCGGTCGCATCGCCCTCGTTGCGGAACATCAGCAGCTTGCGGCCGTCGACGACGACGACGCGGGTGTTGTGGGGGACGTGCATGGCTGCTCCTTGGCTAGTTATACCGGGTCAACGCCCCGCCCCGCGCCCGGGTTGCGCCGCCCTGCCCCGAGCGCCATAGCCCGCGGCCATGCACGACCTGCGCTATATCCGCGAAAACCCGGCCGCGTTCGATGCTGGGCTGGCCCGGCGCGGGCTCCCCGGACTGGCCGATGCAATCCTGGCGCTGGACGAGCGCCGCCGCGCGCTGACGACCGAGGTCCAGACCGGGCAGGCGCGTCGCAACGAAGCATCGAAAGCGATCGGCGCGGCAATGGCGAAGGGCGATGCCGCCGCCGCCGACGCTTTGAAGGCGGAAGTCGCGGGTCTCAAGACGGGGCTTCCCGCGTTGGAGCAAGACGAAGCGACGCTCGGCACCGAACTCGACACCGCGCTGGCCGCGATCCCCAACCTGCCGCTCGCCGACGTACCCGATGGTGCCGACGAGGACGATAACGCGCTCGAGAAGGCCGTCGGCGTGCCGACCACCTTCGCCTTCCCGGCACGTGAGCACGACGACATCGGCCCCGCGCTCGGCCTCGATTTTGAAGCCGGCGTCCGCCTCGCCGGGGCACGGTTCACCGTGTTGCGCGGTGCCGCTGCCTTGCTCAATCGCGCGCTCGGGCAGTTCATGCTTGACCGGCTGTCGCGCGAGCACGGCTATGAGATCGTCGCGCCGCCATTGCTGGTCAGCGACGAGGTCATGTTCGGGACCGGCCAGCTGCCGAAGTTTCGCGACGACCAGTTCCGCACCGACGACGGCCGCTGGTTGATCCCGACCGCCGAAGTCAGCCTGACCAACATCGTCCGCGAACAGATTTTGCGCGAAGACGAGCTGCCGCTTCGGCTGACCGCTTTGACCCCCTGCTTTCGCAAGGAAGCCGGTGCGGCGGGGCGCGACACCCGCGGGCTCGTCCGCCAGCATCAGTTCGACAAGGTCGAGATGGTGTCGATCGTTACGCCCGAGACCTCCGACGCGGAACATGAGCGGATGACCGCGTGCGCGGAAGGCATCCTCACCGCGCTCGACCTGCCATTCCGGCGGATGAAATTGTGCACCGGCGACATGGGCTTCTCGGCCGCGCGAACCTACGATCTCGAGGTCTGGCTGCCCGGGCAGGACCGGTATCGCGAAATCTCTTCGTGCTCGACTTGCACCGACTTTCAGGCCCGCCGCATGAACGCGCGCTATCGGCCCACCGGTGAGAAGGCGACGCGGTTCGTTCACACGCTCAACGGCTCCGGCCTCGCGGTCGGTCGCACGCTGGTCGCGGTGATCGAAAATTATCAGCACGAGGACGGCAGCGTCGCGGTGCCCGAGGTGCTGCAGCCGTATCTCGGCGGGCGCAACCGGCTGGAACCGCGTAGCTGATGCGCATCCTGTGCACCAACGACGACGGCTACCACGCGCCGGGGCTGAAAATCCTCGAAGACCTCGCGCGGCAATTCTCCGACGACGTGTGGGTCGTCGCGCCGAGCGAGGAGCAGTCCGGCGCGGGTCATTCGCTGACGCTCAGCCGCCCCTTGCGCATCCGCCGCCACGGCGACCGGCGCTTCGCGGTCAGCGGCACCCCGACGGACGCGGTGCTGCTCGCGCTTGCCCGCATCATGAAGGATGCGCCGCCCGATCTCATCCTTTCCGGGGTCAACCGCGGCGCCAATCTGGCCGAGGACGTGACCTATTCGGGCACGGTGTCCGCGGCGATGGAGGGCGCGCTGGCGGGGGTGCGCTCGATCGCGCTCAGCCAGACCTATTCGCGCGAAGGTATGGGCGACACCGTCCCGTTCGAAGCCGCGACCGCATGGGGCAAGCGCGTGCTCGAACCGCTGCTGACGCTGGAAATGGCCCCGCGCACGTTGGTCAATATCAACTTTCCGCCGCTCGCCGCCGATCAGGTAAAGGGCATCCGCGTGGTCGGTCAGGGGCTGCGCGACTACGGTCGGACCAGCATCGTCACCAATCGCGACCCGCGCGGCTACGAATATCACTGGTTTGCGCTCGGCCCGCCGATCGGCACCTTCGCGCACGCCACCGACCTGGAAGCGATCGCGGATGGTTTCGTCGCGGTCACGCCGCTCCATCTCGACCTGACGCATTTCGAGTCGCTTGCGACGCTGACAGGGGCGTATGCGTGAAGCGGCTGGTGGCCTTGTTTGCAGCAAGCGCGATGTCCGCCTGCATTCCGCCCGGCTACGACGAACCCGCGCGTTACCCGAGCGACCGGCCCGCGCCCGCCGCGGGCCCGCGCGATTACGAGCCGCAGCGGCTCGACGACGGTGTCACCGCGGTCTCCGCCCCGCGCCCGGCCTGGGAAGCTCGCCCCGTCGTCGCCGACGCCGCGGTGGTGCCCGATGGTGACTATGTCGTCCGGCGGGGCGATACGCTCCGCGCGATCGGCAACGCGACCGGCGCGGGCTCGGACGCGATCGCGCGCGCCAACTTGTTGACCGAGCCGTTCGTGATTCAGCCCGGACAGCGCCTAACCATCCCCGGCGGGCGCTATCACCTCGTGCGCGGCGGTGAGAGCGGGATTGCCATCGCGCGCGCCTATGGAGTCGACTGGTCGGCGATCGTCACCGCCAACGCGCTGACCCAGCCCTATATCCTGCGCGTCGGGCAGCGCGTCGCGATTCCCGGCAATGAACGCGTCCCGCGCACCCCCGCCGAGCGCGCAGCCGCCTTCCGGCTCGACATCGAGGACATTCTGACCGGCGGCGAGCCCGCGCTGACCGAGCGCCAGCGCCCTGCCCGCCCGGTCGCCGGCACCGGTCGCATTCTGGCGCCGACTGTCGCGGTCGCCGCCCCGGCGGCGCTGCGCGGCGGGTTCACCTGGCCGGCACGCGGCGACATCGTCAGCCGCTTCGGTCGCGGGGCCAGCGGCGTGCGCAACGACGGCATCAAGATCGCGCTCCCGCTCGACACGCCGGTGAAGGCCAGCGCCGACGGAACCGTCGCGTATGCCGGGACCGGAGTGGCGGGGCTCGGCGGGCTGGTGATGCTCAAGCACGGCGACGGCTGGACCAGCGTGTATGGTCACGCCAGCCGGCTGCTGGTCCAGCGCGGCCAGGCGGTGAAACGCGGCGACACGATCGCGCTGTCGGGCGATTCGGGGTTCGCCGACCGGCCCGAGCTGCACTTCGAACTGCGCAAGGGCCGCACCGCGGTCGATCCCGCGAGCCAGTTGCCGCGCTGACGCTACCAATTTTCGCGAAAGCCGTTATGGCGACGCGCTCGCATGGCTACCCGTCTTCCCTCGCCCCCCAAAGTGGGGATGGTTTCGCTCGGCTGTCCCAAGAATCTGGTCGACAGCGAACGCATCCTGACCCGGCTGCGCAGCGACGGTTACGCGATGTCACCCGATTACGCGGGTGCCGATGTCGTGCTGGTCAACACCTGCGGCTTCCTCGACAGCGCGAAGGAGGAAAGTCTCGAGGCGATCGGTGAGGCGATTGCCGAGAACGGTCGCGTCATCGTCACCGGGTGCATGGGCAAGGAAGCCGACGTCATCCGCGGCCGGTTTCCGGGCGTTCTCGCGGTCACCGGCGCGCATCAGTACGAACAGGTCGTCGAAGCGGTCCACGCCGCCGCCCCGCCCGCGCGGTCACCCTATCTCGATCTGGTGCCGGGCGGCGCGATCGAGCTGACCGACCTCAAACTGACCCCGCGCCACTATAGCTATCTCAAGATTTCGGAGGGCTGCAATCATCGCTGCAGCTTCTGTATCATCCCCAGCTTGCGCGGCGACCTCGTCAGCCGCCGCCCCGACGCGATCCTGCGCGAAGCCGAGAAACTGGTCGCCGCGGGGACCAAGGAGCTGCTGGTCATCAGCCAGGATACCAGCGCCTACGGCATCGATATCCGCCGCGAACCGCGCCAGTGGCATGGCCGCGAAGTCGTTCCGCACATGACCGATCTGGCTCGCGAACTCGGCCACATCGCGCCTTGGGTCCGCCTCCACTACGTCTATCCCTACCCGCACGTCGATCAGGTCATCCCGCTGATGGCCGAGGGGCTAATCCTCCCCTACCTCGACATCCCCTTCCAGCACGCCAGCCGCAGCGTGCTGACCCGAATGAAACGCCCCGCCAACGACGCCAAGGTGATGGAGCGGATCAAGGGCTGGCGCGCGATCTGCCCCGACATCGCGATCCGTAGCACCTTCGTGGTCGGCTTTCCGGGCGAGACCGAGGACGATTTCGCCTATCTGATGGACTGGCTGGAAGAAGCGCAGCTCGACCGCGTCGGTGCGTTTCGATTCGAGTCGGTCGAAGGCGCTGCCGCCAACGCGCTACCCGATCATGTGCCCGAGCCGATCAAGGAAGAGCGCTACGCCCGCCTGATGGAACTGACCGCGCGGATCAGTGCGGACAAGCTGTCGGCAAAGCTCGGCCGTACGCTCGACGTGCTCATCGACGAGGTCGGTGAAGATGGCGCGACTGGCCGTTCCTATGCCGACGCGCCCGATATCGACGGGTCGGTGTTCCTGCGCGACGCTGGCCACCTAACGGTCGGCGCTATCGTCGCCGTCACGATCGAGGACGCCGACGACCACGATCTCTACGGCGTGCCGGCCGCGGGTTGAGTGCCGCTGTCCTACACGCCGAAAATTTGCGATAGCGGTCTGGCCGGGCAGCGATTGCCGACGGCGGTCTTTGAAATCTCTACCGGTTCGACCGCGCGACTAGGTGCGACAGCGTAAACGTAAGGAAACGTAAGCGCCGAATTCAGTCGCAGTCGGCACAGGTTCCGCGGACCTCGATCACCGGGCGGACCGGCGAAAATCCGGTCGCGGCAGCGGTCGCGCGGACGCTTCTGGTCACCACGTCGTCGTCGAGATGCACCGTCTGCCCACAGCTGTCGCAAACCAGGAAGATGCAATCGTGCAGGCAATCGGGATGCGCGTTCGCGACATAGGCGTTGGCGCTTTCGACCCGCCGCGCCAGATTCGTGCCGACGAAGAGATCGAGGATCCGGTACACGGTATTGGCCGCGACCCTGCGGCCCTCGGACTTCGACACCGCTTCGGCGATGTCATAAGCGGAGGCCGGCTTGTCGAACCCGGCAAGCGCCTTGAAGATGCTGGCGCGCATCGCCGTCCATTGTTCACCCGATTTCTCGAGCGTGGCCTGCGCGGTCGTCGCCAGCGCCGCCCCCTTCGGTTCATGATGAGCGTGTGCGTGAGCCATGTGGAACGACTACGCCCGACCGGGCGCAGCGGCAAGTTGCCTCAATCGACCGCGCGGCGGTTCAGATCGTGTCCGAGCGCGAGGATGCCGACCCCGACCAAGGTCCAGAACGTCTCGAGCCCGCCATCATGCGGCAACGTCAGCGCGCCCGCCATCACGCCGAGCCCCAGCGCGCCAACCGCGGACGGCATCATGTAGCCATGATCGACGATCCCGCGCCCCAGCGCGAGCGCGCCGAAGCCGATCGCCAGCGTCAGTCCGATTTCGTGACATGCCGGGTGCAGCAACCCGCCGGCCGACGCCAGCAAGGCGAACAGGACCGCGCTCGCGAGGCAGTGGACCAGGCACACGCCCGACAGCCAGATCGCCCACCGATCGAATCGAGTCTCGGTCCGCCAGAAATGCGCGATCGCGGTCATGGCGACGATATGCCACCGCTTCGTGCAAGTTACAACATATCATTGCGCACTCCGGTTGCCGCAATCGTGCCCACCCCCTAGGCGCGGGGCATGTCGTTCATCGCCGCAACCGCCCGCCCCCGCGCCGTCGCCGCTTGGCTATATGCGATCGCCGGGCTGGTGCTGGCGATGGTCGTGATCGGCGGGATCACCCGCCTCACCGAATCAGGGTTGTCGATCACCGAGTGGAAGCCGGTCAGAGGCGCTATCCCCCCGCTGGGCGACGCGCAGTGGCACGCCGAGTTCGCCAAATATCGAACGACGCCCGAATATCAGCAGGTCAACCGCGGTATGTCGTTGGGCGAATTCAAGTTCATTTTCTTTTGGGAATATATCCACCGCCTGCTCGGCCGTATCGTCGGGCTGGCGTTCGCGGCTCCGCTGGCGTGGTTCTGGTGGCGGCGGGCGATTCCGGCGGGATATCTGCCCCGCCTGCTCGCGCTGCTCGCGCTTGGCGCGCTACAGGGCGCGATCGGCTGGTGGATGGTGAAATCGGGGCTGACCGAGCGCACCGACGTCAGCCATCTGCGGCTGGCCGTGCATCTGCTGACCGCGCTGATCACGTTAAGCGGGCTGGTGTGGACCGCGCTCGACCTGCGCCGGCTCGAGCGCGGGGTGGCGCGCCCGGCGCGCTTGACCGGTATTGCGATCTTCGCGTGCGCTCTGTTGGCGCTGCAGATCGTCTGGGGAGCGTTCACCGCCGGCCTCGATGCGGGATACGCCTTCGCGAGTTGGCCGCTGATGGGCGGCACGCTATTTCCGGCGGAGGGCTGGCAGCAGGGCTGGTCGTTGGTCCGCAATGCGATCGACAACCCGATCGCGGTGCAGTTCGTGCACCGTTGGCTGGCGTTCGCCGCCGCCGGGGCGCTGCTCGGGCTGGCGTGGCGCGCTAACGGAGCCGGGGCGCGGCGCGCAGCAAGTGCGCTAGTGGTCCTGGTGATCGGGCAGATGGCGCTCGGCATCGCGACGTTGCTGAGCGGCGTCGCGCTCGTGGTGGCGGTCGCGCATCAGGCCAACGCCGCATTGCTGGTCATCGCGGTTACCGCGGCGGCACACGCGCTCGGGCGGCGCGGCTGAGCCTTGCCGCCGTGGCTCGTCCCCGTTGCGCTGGTCGCGCCTGCACTGGCTCCATCGCCGATCATCGCGCCAGTGCCGGGTGTGATCCTGCGCCATACCGCCGACGAGACGCGCGATGACGGCACCCGGTCGCGTCGCTTCGTCATCGAACGGGATGTCGTATTTGCCACCGAACCCGACGGATTTGCCGCCACGGTCACGCTGGTTCGAGCCGACGCGCAAGCCGGAGCGACCGAATCGCGGATGTTCGCGGCGGCCAACGCGCGATTGCTGGGGCTCCCGATCGTGTTTCACCTCGATACTCACGGTAACGTGCGCTCGGTCGAGGACGTGTCCGGGGCATGGGTGGCCTGGACCGCGGGACTGTCGGCGGCGGCGCGGCTTTCGGGCAACCCGAACGGAAGCGGGGCAAAGGCGGTGCGCGCGCCGTTGGCGCAGCTGCCCGACGATCGAAAGCTGGCGATCATCGCGTCGATGATCACCGGATTGATTGCGAAGCGAGACGATTACGTCGTCGCCGACGCGCGCACTGTATCCGTAACCGCCTCTCCACTCTTCGGCGGGCCGCCGCTGACCGGTGAAGCGAGCAGCGTTCGCGCCGGCGACGAGGTGCGGCATCACATCGCCGCGCGGGGTGCGACCCCGGCGGGCGCGACGACCGAAATGATGATCGACCGAACGATCGATCCGGCGACCGGGCTGATACGGTCGGTGCGTCAAACCGAGGTGACGAAGACCGCCGACGCGGGCACGCTGAAGGTCACCTCGACCCAGTCGCTGCGCATCAGGTAACGGGATACCGGTCAGCAATAGCGCGCTTTGCTTGACTTTCAGGCCACCTCATCGCAATGCCCGCCCGTTCGCGCCGTCCGCAACCCGGGCGGCGCGCTGCGTTTAATCACGGGAAGGTCCAACGCCATGAAGGCGCTCATGAAGACCACCAAGTCGGTCAAGCCGTACGAGGTGGAAAAGAAATGGCATATCGTCGATGCCGACGGGCTGGTGGTCGGTCGCGCGGCGACGATCATCGCAAACGTCCTGCGCGGCAAGCACAAGACCAGCTTCACCCCGCACGTCGATTGTGGTGACAATGTCATCATCATCAACGCCGATAAGGTACGTTTCACCGGCAAGAAGCTGGCCGACAAGATCTATTACAAGCACACCGGTTATGCCGGCGGGATCAAGGCGATCACCGCGGCCAAGGTGCTCGACGGCCGCTTCCCGGAGCGTGTGCTCGAAAAAGCGATCGAGCGGATGATCCCGCGTGGGCCGCTGGGCCGCCAGCAGATGCGCAACCTGCGCATCTTCAAGGGCGCCGAGCATCCGCACGAAGCGCAAAACCCCGAAGTCCTCGATATCGCGGGCATGAACCGCAAGAACAAGGTGGGCCAGTAATGCCTGACGCCAACACGCCCGAAACCGGTTCGGACAGCCGCCAGTCGCTCGCCGACCTGGCTGCGCTGACCAGCGCCGCTCCTGTCGCCGCGACGACCGCGCCAGCTGGTGACGATGCTCCAGTCAACAACAGCGGCCCGAAGCCTGAGCCGATGCCGCTGCGCGAGCAGATCCTCGACAAGCAGGGTCGCGCCTACGCCACCGGTCGCCGCAAGGACGCGGTCGCTCGCGTCTGGCTCAAGCCCGGCAGCGGCAAGATCACGATCAATGGCCGCGATCAGGAAGTCTATTTCGCACGCCCGTCGCTGCGTCTGGTGCTGAACCAGGTGTTCGGCATCACCGAGCGGACCGGTCAGTATGACGTGGTCTGTACCGTCAAGGGCGGCGGGTTGTCGGGCCAGGCCGGCGCAGTGAAGCACGGCATCAGCCAGGCGATCACCAAATACGAGCCGGCGTTGCGCGCGCCGGTCAAGGCCGCCGGGTTCCTGACCCGCGACAGCCGGACGGTCGAGCGCAAGAAGTACGGTCGCGCCAAGGCGCGTCGCAGCTTCCAGTTCTCCAAGCGTTAATAGAGCCTGGGATAGCGGCGCTATTCTAGGACTTGTGGCGTCGGCCGACGGCGTGGCATCGCCGCTTCGATCGGCGTGGTCGCAAATGATGGGGCGGTCCGGCAACGGGCCGCCCCTTTGCTATCCGCCAGTCCCGGTCTCGACCGTCTTGCTGAGCGGCTCCTTCGGCGCGGGCGACAGCGTCCGCGCCAGCGTCTCGAACCGATCGCCGTCGATCCGCAGTTCATTGAAGGCGGGCGGGCTGGCGCGGGTGCGTTTGCTGAGCGTTCCCGCGCCGATCAGCCGCACGGTCCAGTCGCCGCGCTGCCACGGCACGTCGAACGGGTCGTGGACGTGACCGGTCAGCACCGCGTGAACCCCCGCGTCGGCCAGCGCCGCGAGGGCCTCCGGCCCATGCCGGGTCTTGGCAAGCGACACCGTCCCGGCATCGACCAGCGGATGATGCGCGGCGACGAAGATCAATTTGCCCGTCGGCACCGCGCCGACCAAGGCTAACGTCCGGGCCAGCGACCCCTCACTGACATGGCCCTTAGACCAGTTCCAGCGCCACTGCGCGCGCGCGGTGGTCTTGAGCGGCACGATTGCCACGCCAGGCAGGTCAAGCGGCTTTTCGAGCATCTTTTCGATCGCGGCGTAGCGCGAATATGGTCGCAACATTCGTCGCAAAGGGTCTGAATAATAGGGAATGTCATGATTGCCGACCTCTACGGTCAGCGGCACGCCGAGCGAACGGAGCCATGCGCCCCCCGCCTCGAATTCGCGGGTCCGCGCGCGCATGGTCAGGTCACCGGTCATAATGACCGCGTCGGGCTTTTCCGCCACGACCCGCTCGGCGAACCACGCCAATGCGGCCGGATCCTCCGCCCCGAAGTGCACATCGCTGACGTGAAATAGCTTGATCATGACGATCGAACGCATCGCCACCGGATCGGTTCGCACTTCGGTCACGCCGGTTATTTACCGATCGTTCGCCGAATGCGGCGGCCACTTAACGAACACTCTGCGCGATCATGCAAGTTCAACAGCTTAGCGCCAGCTTGGGCACTTAACAAAGCAGCAGCGGCATCCCCTTGCTACGCTGCGTGACACAAGGAATTCATTGTCGATGCGAGCGACCGTGCCGCGAACATGAAAAACTGCAGGTCGGTGACCCTCCCGGCTCATGCCCGCCAGCACAGTTCGCCTCCCGATGCGGCGCTCGCCCCCATAACCCGCAGCGTTTCCGAAGCTCGTGATGAAGTACGCCGGCCTATCACGCTCTGAAGCGCGGTCCGGCTGGCGCATGCCCAGCACCTGAAATGCCGTGCCACGCTCACATGGCCCGGCTCCGCACTGTCAAGATACGCTGCCATAAGCTGGAACTGTCATTCCGACAGCCTGCTTGTCACAGAGGTGGTTGGCGAGTTTTTTCAGTTGACGCTGTCGCGCGCTAGCGCGCCCAAGGCATTCGGTATTGCACTGATCCCGTAACCGCGATCAGCCGCGGGCCCCAGGAATAGTCCTCCTCAGCGATCGCCGCGATCCGCCAACCCCTCCCGCGCCACGCCTGGTGGTCAACGATCTCCTCGAGCAGCCGACCGACGCTCGCGGCGAACACCGTCGCGGGCAGCTCGAAATCAAGCTCGAGGCTGAGCTCCCCGAATCGAGTTTCGATCAGCACGGGACCGATCCTCGCCTCGATCTCGAGCGAATGATCGACCACGTTCAGCTGGAGATAGCCATCCGGCGCGCGGTCGAACATGCGCGAAACCAGCGGGCGCTGAGTGATCTGAGTCGGCGGGCGCATCGTGAATTGCGACGGACGCCCCGCCACGTAATGTTGCAATACTTTGGCGTGGGCCGGTTGCGCCGTCTTTGAGCTGGATAAGCGTGGGCGGGCCGGCCAACTGTGCCTCGGCGCGATAGCCTCGACCGCATCATCGAGCGTAAGCCCCTCAATCGCCAGCATCGAGATCAGCAGGGGCGATGCGGATCGGACACCGACCCCAAGTTCCATCCGGAATGCATCTACCAAGGCCGCATCCCGCTCGGCGTCGATCTCGCGGTAACGGGCCCGTGCCTTGCGACGCGCGTTTCGGATGCGACGGCGATCGCCATCGGTCGGGGCGTCGAGCAATCCCCCGGCGGCTGCCGCAACACGGTGAAGTTGCCGCGCCGTCACCGCGACAGCCCGCCCGTCCCGACGATCACCGCCAGCAGATGGCGGGTGAGCGCGTCGGCCCCCTTGCCGTAGGCCAGTTCGCCCCACGCGTCCCAGGCGTGGACCCGTTTCGCCAGCCAGGCGAACAGGTCGTCGCGCGACACCGTGTCGGTGAAGGTCTGCGACCAGGCGACGTTCCGCGTCGGCATCCGCGCACCGACCGTGATCCCGGTGAGCGTCACGAGATGGCGCGTGCCGACGCGCTCGCGCGCGAAGATGTGGCGACGGAACCCGACCTCGCGCTCGAACATGAGCAGCGCCCGCTCGCGGGCCTCGGCGTCGAGGCCCTTCGCGGCCGTCACCGATGCCAGGACCGACGCCATGGGAAGCCGCTCGAACTCCGGCTCGCGGGTGGCCTGCAGCATCATCAGCACGGACCGGCCCAAGGGGCTCAATCCCCCTTCGAGCGGATTTCCAAAGGGCGACACCGCGATCATGCCGACCGACGCGAGCCAGCACTGGTGGAACCTCCACGCCTGCATGTCGCCGTCGAACAGGTCGTGCCGACCTTCGCGGCCGTGCCATCCCGAGTGGATCGCGGTCATGACTCGAAGCATCAGCTCGTGCTGCTCGGGCGCGAAGTGGACGGGCGGGAAGCCGAGTTCACCCTGCCAGAATGCGTCCCTCACGCTCCGCCACTTCCGGCCGTCGGCATCCTCGAGGCCGTGGGGGCCGGCGCGCAGCCACCAGCCCCACGGGAGTTCGCCGAGGTGGCGCTCGAACTCAGCCACGGCCACCACCGTGCCTGGGGTCCAGACCGATCGGCGGCGGCGGTCCGTGACGCGGCGGCGCCTCGGTCCCGTCGGCGATGGCGCGCAGCTGCGCAGCCAGCGCGATCGTCTCGCGGACGACGTAGGCGTCGTCGCGATAGATTCGGGCGAGTTCCGACGATGACGTGGGCATGGGGCGGCGCCCGTCGCCGGGGATGAGATCATAAGCATGGTCGCAGCTGAAGCCGAGCCACCACGCGTGGGGGTCCTGGACGCGGTGATCGGACGCGTGCGCGACCTCGTGGTATGCCGCCGGGCTCAGCTCGACGTGGCAGATGCGGCGCGCCTCCACCGCCAGGCGCCGGGCCGGGGTCGGTCCGGCCTGGCACAGCCGCGCATAGGTGATGCCGCCGTGGACCTCGATCCCGATGTCAGCGGGCACCGCCCCCTTGTCCCAACCCCACAGCGGGTGGTCAGACGGAACGCCGACGTAACCGGAGAGGAAGCCGCCGCGGGTGTCGCGCAGCATGATGCATTCGTAGCCGCTGGCCTCGTCGCGCCAGCTGATTTTGTCGGCCTCGCCGAGCCACGGTCCTTCGCCATCGGGATGGGATTCACGGTCGTAGTAGACCTCCGCGGCGGGCACGATGCACTCGCGGGTGGCGTAGCCGCGACCGGTGACCAGCGCGACGCCTTCGTCGCGCGCGACGTCGCCCCCGGTGCCGACCAGCTTGGCGACGGCGAGCTCGGAGCGGAGGGCCGGCAGCAGCGTGTCGGCGGTGGCGGGCATGACCGCGGGCGCCGCCGGCTTGCGCTTGGCGGGCGGCTTGCGCTGGCCGGCGGGGACAAGCGCGGTGGACTTGGTCGGCTTCTTGGACATGTGGAAGTTTCCTTCGTGGGGGTAAGCTGCGGGGGTTGGGTCAGGCGGGATGCCGGGCTGATCCGACGGATCGCCGCATCGGCGGGTCGCGGCACGCGGGCGTGCGCATCAGCGCGCCCACGGCATGCGGAAGGCCACCGAACCGGTCTCGACGACCAGCGTCTGGCCGGACGACGGCGACGGCGGCTCCTCGATCGCGACGATCGGCCACGGGTGCCCGTGCAGCGACGTGTGATCGACGACGTCGCCGATCCGCCGCCCGATCGTCGCGGCGGCGACGGTGTCGGGCAGCGGCGCGTCGAGCTCGACCCGCAGCACGCCGAAGAGCGTCTCGAGCCTCGCCGGACCGATCCGCGCCTCGACCTCGAGCGAATGCTCGACCACCTCGAGACAGGCCCAGTCCCTGCGCGAGTAGATGAACGGCACCGTGTGGCCGAAGCCGCGGCGGCGCACGGCCTCCCGGTCGCCATTGGGCGTGGCGATCACGAACCGGCGGGGCGGTTCGCGCAGCCGCTGGAAGCGCGACGCCGGGTTGGACGACAGCGCCGGGTAGCGCGGCCAGTGCAGCCCCGGGTCGAGCCGGTCGAGCAGCAGCTCCACCTTCTCACCCGCCGAAATCACGAGCGACAGCAGGAAGGGCGACGCGGAGCGCACGTTCGTCCCAATCTCCTGCCGGAAGGCCGCGCGCCGCGCCCCCGGGTCGTCGCGATTCGCTTCCCTGATCGCGATGCGCGCGGCCGCCCTGGCCTCTCTGAACCGCTGCCGGTCGGAAGCCGTTGCGGGATCGGTGAGCCGATAGGTGCGGACGGACGCGCCGCGGCCGCCGCTCACGACGGCCGCTCCGGGGGGGCGTAGCGCTTGTGCCACGTCACGCGCTCGACGATCGGGCCGAGCGCCCTGGGGTTCGCGTCGATCGAGTACACGTGGCCGGCCAGCCACCATTCCTCCTCTGTGCGATTGGCGTCGGGCACCTCGCGCCACCAGCACTTGGGATCGCCGGCGGCGTCCCAGCGGTAGCCTCTAGCGCGCAGCTCGTCCTTGAGCTCGAAGGCGGCACCGACCGCGCGGAAGCGCCAGCTGGGCGCACGGGCGGTCGCCAGCATCTCGGCGAGCGCGGTGCCGCCGTTCGGCAGGTCCTGCCGCAGGATCTGGATCACCGCGTCGACATCGTCGCCAGCGCGGTGCGCGCCGTGGAAGTAGCCGGCTTGGGCCAGCAGCCAGCCGAGCGACCGCCCGTCGTAGCCGCCGGCCCGCCAGTCGATGTCCTTGCAGCTGCAGCACCAGGCGAGCCCGGCGGCGTCCGGCAGACGGCGCTCGACATGCGCCCGGTCGAAAACCGCGTTGTGCGCACAGACGAAGTCGGCGGACTTCAGCAGCCGCACCGCCGCGTCCTCGTCAATTACCTGGCCCGCCACGTCGTCGTCGGTCAGGCCGGTCAACCTGACGATGTCCTCGGGCAGGTTGCGCCCTGGGTCCTCCAGCCAAGAGTAGCCGCGGTCGATCTTCACGATCACGCCGTCCGGATCCGCGCGGAAACGGCGCAGCGCGAGCTCGATGACCTTGTCGTCGTCACCGAGGCCGCTGGTCTCGACGTCGACCACCACACCGATGGTCGTGTCGACACGCCCGCCGACGCCGGTCTCGCCGTCACGCACGTCGAGGCGGCGCAGCAGGCGCACGTCGTCTTCGCCGTTGACCGCGCACAGCGCGTCCGGCGCAGGAATTCCGTCCCGCATAAGTTCTCCGATGCTGTTGGCTTCCCGGTCCCGGGTGACCTCAACCGCCGCGGGGCGGGTCAGATCGCTGGAACCGGATCAGGCCAGGAAGCGCTGCTCGATGTTGAGGTCGAGGCCCGCCGCCAGCGGCGACGTCGGCTCAGCGTCGATCATCATCAGCGTGTCGCAGATCGCCTGCGACACGAGAGCCTCGACGATCGGCGAGGTGTGGTCGAACCCGGTGACGATCGCGGCGTCCGCCGCCGCGGCGCCCATCCGCGCGTAGAGCCGCCCGGCGATCTCCGCCTCGTCGGTGGCGAACGACGCGTGGAAGGCGTGGACCGTCTCGAAGCCGTCGTCGTGCACGACGGTGGCGGTGAAGAGCCGCGGCTGCGGTTCGCCGGCCTGGCGGAACGGGAGCACGTTGTCGTGGCGCGGACCGTCAGGCCGAACCAGTCACGGTCATAATCCCCTGACAGGTTGATCTTGTAGCGCGGCTGCCCCCTGACCAGGCGAAGCGATTCCTGGCGCCCGAACAGCACCAGGTTCGGCACCGTCGACAGCGCGCTGGAGTTCGTTCGCGGCCACGCGGTGGACGCTG
>JAZKGJ010000029.1:27521-28278 GCA_040385975.1 Pseudomonadota bacterium
AGGCCGGCGCCGCCGCTTCGACTTGGGCGCGGCCGTGACCGTGCCGTCGCCAACTTCAACGCCGTCGCTGTCCGCACCAAGCGCGTCGATGTCGGCAGCGTCGGCGTCGAGCCCGAGCGACAGTCCGTGAAGCAGGATGCCGCGCATGCAGTCCTGCCGGGCGAGGCACGCGTCGATCGCGCTGGCTCCCCCGAACAAGGCGCGCGGCGCGAGCAGCCAGCTCATCGGATCGTGCTCGACAGCCTCGCGCTGGAACCGCGCGCCGGTCTCGGCGGCGACCAGCGCCAGCCGGACCAGCCCGCGACGCGTGGTCGTGACGGCGGCGTCGGTCGGGGCGTCGTCGTCCAGCGGGTCTTCGTATCGCGCCAGCGGCACCGCCGCTGCGGCGGGCACATCGAACATCGTCACCATGTTCATGCGTCGTCTCCATCCGCCGATCCCTTCACGTGCGTCCCGCCCGGCGGTGAGGCGGGGTGCAAAACCGAAGTAGCGACAGGCTAGCGACTATTCAATACTTCTGGATATGTCGAAGTATATGCCGTTGTGCCGTTTTGAATCAGTGCCGGTTGAGCGCCTTGTGATCACGAGCACTTCGGTTATTCTGGAGGAATGGAAAAGATGAAGGCGATCACGATCATGAGCGCGCTGGCCCAGCCAACCAGGCTGGCGGTCTTTTCGCTGCTCGCGCGAACCGGCGAAGAGGGGATGACCGCCGGCGACCTGGCGGAGCGGACGGGCACGCCGGCGAATACAATGA
>JAZKGJ010000029.1:28288-32249 GCA_040385975.1 Pseudomonadota bacterium
GCCTTGCCCGACGCGATACGGCAGCTGACGGTGTTCCTGATCAAGGACTGCTGCGACGGCTGCGCCGAGGTGTGCGGCCACCTGCAGGACGATCTGAACGAGTGCCAGCGCGGGCGCGAGCGGCGGAAGGCGGAGACGCGCAAAGTCGCATCGGCAAAAACCGATCCTTCTTGATCGAGCCGAATGCATCGGTTATGGCCGATGAATGACCGACAGTGAAGCCCTCGCCGCGCTCGCGGCTCTCGCGCATCCAACACGCCTGGAAACCTTCCGCGCGCTCGTCGCGCGTGAGCCGGAAGGCCTGACGACTGGCCAACTTGTCCAGCGCGCCGCTATATCGCAGAGTACTTTCTCGACGCACCTAGCCGTGCTGGCGAAGGCCGGGCTCGTCTCGACCGAACGCCGCGGCCGCCACTTCGTGCAGCGAGCGGACATCTCCACGCTCCGCGCCCTGATGCTCTTCCTGGCCAAGGACTGCTGCCAGAGCAGGCCGGAGCTGTGCGAGCCACTCCTCGCCGACCTCGCCTGCTGCTGATCTGGAGAGCACCCATGACCACCGACGTCATCATCTACCACAACCCCGAGTGCGGCACGTCCCGCAACACGCTGGCGATGATCCGCAACGCGGGAATCGAGCCGCACGTGATCGAGTACCTGAAGACGCCACCGGCTCGCGCGCTGCTCATGCTGCTCATCGACCGCGCGGGCATGACGCCGCGCCAGCTGCTGCGCGAGAAGGGCACGCCCTACGCCGAGCTGGGCCTCGACGATGACTGCCTGACCGACGACGCGCTCGTCGACGCGATGATGAACCACCCGATGCTCATCAACAGGCCTCTGGTCGTCACGCCGCTCGGCGTAAGGCTGTGCCGCCCGTCCGAAGCGGTGCTCGACATCCTGCCCGCAGCGCAGCTGGGGGCCTTCGCCAAGGAGGATGGCGAGCATGTTATCGGGGCGGATGGTCAGCGCGTGTCGCCGGAATGAGACGGCGCGCTCTCCTTGCCGAGGCGCTGGGCAGCCTGATGCTGTTCATGACCGTCATCGGCTCGGGGACCATGGCCGAGCGGCTCGCGGACGGGAACGTCGCGATCGCGTTGCTCTGCAACACGCTCGCGACCGGCGCAATCCTGTTCGTCCTGATCACCATGCTGGGGCCGATATCCGGTGCACACCTCAACCCGGCCGTCACGCTGGTCATGCGCCTGCGCGGACATCTCACCACCCGGCTGGCGATCGCCTACGTCGGCGCGCAGGTGGCCGGTGGCACTGTCGGCGTCTGGCTCGCCCACCTGATGTTCGACCTCCCCATCCTAGAGCTATCGACCAAGATCCGCGGCGGTCCCGGACAGCTGACCGGCGAGGCCGTCGCGACGTTCGGCCTGATTCTAACGATCATCGGCACGACGCGGGTTCGCCCGTCGGCTACTCCGGCCAGCGTCGCGCTATTCATCACGGCCGCATACTGGTTCACGTCATCGACCAGCTTCGCGAACCCCGCCATCACGATTGCTCGGTCGCTCAGTGACACGTTCGCCGGCATCGCGCCCTCGTCCGTGCCGGCGTTCGTCCTGGCCCAGCTGATCGCGGCGGTCACCGCCCACTTGGTCGCCAAGGCGCTGTTCGCTGAACCTACGACCGCGACCGCATGAGCCGGGTAACCTTCTCGCCCCTGGCAGCTGGCCAGCACGAGGTTCTGCGCCTCGCGCTGGCCGCAGCGCTACTGCCGACCGACGACCTCGACCTGCCCGGCCGCGCGTTCTTCGAGCTTTCCGATGATCAGGGGCCGATCGGCTTCGTCGGGATCGAGGGTGCCGGAGCCGACCGCCTGCTCCGCTCGCTCGTCGTGCTGCCCAGCCGCAAGCGCATGGGACACGGCGGGCTGCTGGTCGCCTATGCCGAAGCGACCGCGCGCCAGGACGGCGTCGAGCGCGTCCACCTACTCACGACGACGGTAGCCGAGTTCTTCCATGCCCGCGGATACCGCGCCGCCAACCGCGCCAAGGCGCCGGAGGCGATCCGGTCCACCGCCCAATTCTCGTCTCTCTGCCCCGGCAGCGCCACCTATCTCGTCAAGGAGCTCATATGAGCCGAGTCCGCGTTCTCACCGATCCCACCCACTTGCCGGCGCTCGACCCAGGCTTCGCGATCCGTCGCCCGGCGCTTGGGATCGGCGACGATCAGCCGCCGCCGCGCTTCCTGCTGCTCTACGGCTCGCTGAGGGACCGCTCGTTCTCGCGCCTAGCCGCCGAGGAAGCTGCTCGCCTGCTTCAGTTCTTCGGCGCCGAGACCCGGATCTTCGATCCGTCCGACCTGCCGCTCCCCGACCAGGTCGCGGGCGACGACCATCCCGCCGTGCACGAATTGCGGGAACTCGCATTCTGGTCGGAAGGCATGGTGTGGTGCAGCCCCGAGCGGCACGGTCAGATCACCGGCATCATGAAGGCGCAGATCGACCACCTGCCGCTCGAGATGAAGGGGCGTCGGCCGACTCAGGGCCGCACGCTCGCCGTCATGCAGGTGTCCGGCGGATCGCAGTCGTTCAACGCGGTGAACACGCTGCGCCTGCTCGGTCGCTGGATGCGGATGTTCACGATACCCAACCAGTCGTCGGTCGCGATGGCCTACAAGGAATTCGATGAAGCGGGCCGCATGAAGCCGTCCAGCTATTACGACCGCATCGTCGACGTGATGGAGGAACTGGTGCGCTTCACCGTGCTGATGCGCCCGCACGCAACCCAGCTTGTTGATCGCTACTCGGAGCGCAGGGCTGCCGGCACGCGCGTTGAAGTCGAGGATCATTCAGCGGTGGCTATTGGTGGCCAGCGCTAGCGTCCTAACTGGCGGACGGGGCCTCAGGCACCAGGTTACGGCAGTCGACTTTCGTGCTAGGCTTCTGCCGATGCGTTCGCTTTTCGCCATTTTCGCCTGCCTGATGCTGGTCGTCAGCACCTGGGGCGGTGCTGCGCAAGCGGCGAGCCCGGCGTGCAGCGAAATGGCGGACCAAGTTGCGGTACACGTCGCCGGCGACTGCGACGAGGTGCCGGCCGACGCGCACAAGAACTACCCGCACTGCCACACTGGCTGCCACGGCCATTACGTGACCGCCGCCGTCCCGACCCGCGCGCCCGCACCGGCCTTCGCTATGGTCCGCGCGTATTCGCTCTCCAAACAGCCCGCGCTCACCGCGCACCAGGTCGACCAGACGCTCCGACCCCCGCAGGCCTGACCTTGTCGCGGGCGCGAGGCGCCCGCCGAGACAACGTCAGGAGCAACCACATGAACCGTATCCTCGCGGCCCTTCTGGCCGCAGCCGTCTGCGCATCGTCGCTGCAGGCGCAGACCCTACCGCCGGACCCGCCGGGCCCGGTGCTGACCCTGGACGACGCGATCGCGGCGGCCGGCGCGAGCTCGCCCGCGGTCGACGCCGCACGGGCGGGCGTCGACGGCGCCCGTGCGCAGCGCGGGGTCGCCGGCCTCCGGCCGAACCCCTCCCTCGACGCGATGAGCGAGAACGTCGCCGGCACTGGCGCCTACAGCGGCCTCCGCTCGTCCGAGACGACGGTCGGGGTGTCCCTTCCCATCGAGCTGGGCGGCAAGCGGTCGGCGCGCGTCGCGGTCGCCGGCGCGCAGCTCGACCGCGCGATGCTGGAAGGCGCGATCACCCGGGCCGACCTCCGCCTGCGCGTCACCCAGGCATATGTGATCGCGGCAACCGCACAGCGCCGTGCGGCGAACGCGCGCGAGCAGGTCGGCATCGCCAACGAGACACTGCGCGCCGCGAGGGTGCGCGTCCGGGCCGGTCGGGCGTCCCCGCTCGAGGAGCAGCGCGCGGACGTCGCGCGCATCGCGGCGGAGGGCTTGGCCGAACGGACCGACCGCTCAGCGCAGGTGGCGCTGGAAAACCTGGCGCGGCTCACAGGCCGGCGCGCAACCCTGCTCGACGCCGCCTGGTTCGACCGCG
>JAZKGJ010000029.1:32259-46092 GCA_040385975.1 Pseudomonadota bacterium
TCGGCCCCCGCGCGCCGATCAGCGCCAGCGACACCCTCTCGGTCGCGGCCGCACAGGCCGACCTGGCGACGGCGAACGCGCAGGTGCGGCTCGCCCGCAGCCAGCGTGTGCCGGACGTGACCATCAGCGCCGCCGCACGCCGCCTCGAGGCCAGCAACGACATGGCCGGGGTGTTCGGCATCTCTGTCCCGCTACCGCTGTTCAACAACGGCAGGGCGGCGGTGGACGTGGCCTCGGCCCAACGCCAGCAGGCTGACGCGCGGCGCCGCATGGCGGTGCTGGACACCGAGCAGGACATCGCCTCGGCGGAAGCGGACCTGGCCAACGCC
Organism: Pseudomonadota bacterium; assembly: GCA_040385975.1. Taxonomy (GTDB): domain Bacteria; phylum Pseudomonadota; class Alphaproteobacteria; order Sphingomonadales; family Sphingomonadaceae; genus Sphingomonas. The sequence goes on from JAZKGJ010000029.1 coordinate 32,589, forward strand.
GCCACCGCGGCGCGCAACGCGGTTGGCCCAGCACTCGCCGCCGCGCAGGAGGCCGCCCGCATCGCGCGGATCGGCTACCGCGAAGGCAAGTTCGGGCAGCTCGACCTGCTGGAGGCGGAGCGCACCCTCGCCACGACCCGCGCCGAGGCCATCGACGCCCTCGCCGCCTACCAAGACGCAAAGGCGCGGCTGGAGCGGCTCACCACCCCGGCGCCCACCGACGCGGAGCAACCACGATGAAGACCCAGACCACACGGACCTTGCTGTCCGCGTTCATCCCGCTTGCGCTGTCAGCCTGCGGCAGCGGCGACAAGGCGGCCGACAACATGGCCGGGATGGCTGGCATGGAGAGTGGCGAGGCCGGCAAGCCCGCTGACAAGGACGCGGTGGCGCTCAGCGACCGGCAGATCGCGGACGCCGGCATCGAGGTCGCGCGACCGACCACCGGCGGCGTGGCCGGCGCCATCGAGGTGCCGGCGCTAATAGAGGGCGATCCGCAGAGTGTGCAGGTCGTGTCCGCCACTATCGGCGGCCGACTCGTGTCGCTGACACGCAATCTCGGCGAAACCGTGCGCCGCGGCGATCCGCTCGCGGTGATCGAGAGCCGGGACGTCGCGTCGCTGAAGGCGCAGGTCGAGGCGGCGCGCGCCCGCTTGGGTCTCGCCCAGTCCAACCTGCGCCGCGAGCAGCGCCTGTTCGCCGAGCGGGTCTCGCCCGAGCAGGACCTGATCGCCGCGCGGACGGCGGCGACGGAGGCGAGCATCGCCCTCCGGCTTGCCGTCCAGCAGCTCGGCGCGACCGGCGGCGGCGGAGGCGCGCTCAACCGCATCGCTATGCGCTCGCCCATCTCGGGCCAGGTCATCGCCCGTCCGGCGACGCTCGGACAGGCAGTCGAGGCGAACGCGGAACTCTACCGCGTCGCCAACCTGTCGACAGTGGCGATTACAGCATCGCTTCCACCCGCCGACGCCGGGCGGGTCCGGCCGGGCATGCGCGTCGAGGTGACCGCGGGCGGACGCCGGCAGGAAGGCCGGGTCACCTTCGTGTCCCCGGTGCTCGACGAGACCACGCGCCTCGTCCAGGTCATCGCCACGCTCGACAACGCCGGTGGCCAGTGGCGGCCGGGCGAGCCGGTTAAGGCGTCAATCCTGCTACCGGCGGCGGCGGGCGACCGCAGCGTCGCCGTGCCATCGACCGCCGTGCAGTCGGTGGAGAACCGGACCGTCGTGTTCGTCCGCACCCCGACCGGATTCCGCGCCGTGCCGGTCACGACCGGCCGCCGGAGCGGCGACCAGGTGATCGTGACCTCGGGGCTGACCGGCACAGAGCGGATCGCCACCACGAACTCGTTCACGCTCAAGGCCGAACTCGGCAAGAGCGGCGAAATGGACATGGACTGATGATCAGCCGTCTTGTCGACTTCTCGGTCGAGCGCCGCTGGCTCGTCCTGCTGCTCACCGCCGCCGCAGCGCTGCTCGGCGTCTTCGCTCTGCAGCGCCTTCCCATCGACGCAGTCCCGGACATCACCAACAACCAAGTGCAGGTGAACGTGCTCGCGCCGTCGCTGTCGCCCGACCAGATCGAGCGGCAGGTATCATTCACGATCGAGACCTCGCTCGCCGGCATCCCGGGTCTGGAATACACGCGGTCGCTCAACCGGAACGGCTTCGCGCAGATCACGGCCGTCTTCTCCGACAAGACCGACATCTACTTCGCTCGCCAGCAGGTCACGGAACGGATGCGGATGGCCGAGGGGCGGCTACCCGCCGGGATCATGCCCGAGATGGGACCAATTGCCACCGGTCTCGGCGACATCTTCATGTGGACGGTCGAATTCCGCGAACTCGACAAGGTGCGCCACCGCGACGGCGAGCCCGGCCTGCAGCGCGATGGCAGCTACATCACGCCCGAGGGCGAGCATCTCGTCAGCGAGGCGGACAAGGCGACATACCTCCACACGGTGCAGGAATGGATCGTCGCGCCGCAGCTGCGAGGGACCGCGGGTGTGGCGGGCGTGGACTCGCTCGGTGGCTACGATCGCGAATACCAAGTCGTGCCCGACGTTCAGCGGCTCGCCGCCATGCGACTGACCATCAACGACCTCGCGACCGCGCTTGAGCGCAGCAACACCAGCGTCGGCGCCGGCACGGTCGACATCAACGGCTCCGGCCTGTTCGTGCGCTCGGATGCCCGCGTCAGAACCGCCGACGAACTCGCGCGCACCGTGATCGCATCGCGTGAAGGCGTTCCGATACAGCTCAGCCAGGTGGCAACCGTCCGCGCCGGACAGGGCATACGCACCGGCTCCGCGTCCGAGAACGGGCACGAGGTCGTCGTCGGCACCGCCGTGATGCGCATCGGCGAGAACAGCCGCACCGTCGCGACCGGCGTCGCCGACCGGCTCGCCATGATCGGCAAGTCGCTGCCCGCCGACGTGGTCGCCAAGCCGGTGCTCGACCGGACCAAGCTAGTGAACTCGACTGTGTCGACCGTCGCCCGCAACCTCGCAGAGGGCGCGGTGCTCGTCATCATCGTGCTGTTCGCCCTGCTCGGCAACTTCCGCGCGGCGCTGATCGCGGCGCTGGTCATCCCCATCACCATGCTGCTCACCGCCACCGGTATGCTGCGGGTCGGCGTGTCCGCTAACCTGATGAGCCTGGGGGCGCTCGACTTCGGCCTGATCGTCGACGGCGCCGTCATCATCGTCGAGAACGCGCTTCGGCGCCTCGGCGAACGACAGCATGAAGCCGGCGTGCAGCTGTCGCTGGAGGAGCGCTTGGCCGTCGTCTCCGCGTCGGCGCGCGAGATGATCCGTCCGTCGCTCTACGGGCAGGCGATCATCATCCTCGTCTACACCCCGCTGCTCACCTTCTCGGGCGTCGAAGGCAAGATGTTCGAGCCAATGGCGCTGACCGTCATCATCGCGCTGGCCTTCGCCTTCGTGCTGTCGCTGACCTTCGTGCCGGCGGCCATCGCCGCGTTCCTCGTCGGCCGCGTCGAAGAGAAGGAGGGACGCGTCGTCGCCTGGCTGCGCGCAAGATACGAGCCGGGGCTGGACGCCGCCATGCGCCGGCCGACGGTCACCATGGGCGGTGCCGTGATCGGCGTCGTGCTCGCCGCGCTCGCCTTCACGACGCTGGGTCAGGAGTTCCTGCCGCAACTCGACGAGGGCGACATCCTCGTCCAGGCATGGCGTCCGCCCGGCACGTCCGTCGACCAGAGCCAGCAGATGCAGTTCGCGGTGGAACGGATGATCAGCCGCGAACCCGAGGTCCAATACGCCTTCTCGCGCACCGGCACGTCGGAGATCGCCAGCGACCCGATGCCGCCGAACGCCACCGACACGTTCGTCATGCTGAAACCACGCGAGCAGTGGCCGACCCCGAGCCTGCCCAAGGAGGAGCTAGTCGAGCGCATCGAGAAGAAGGTCTCCACCATCCCCGGCAACGGCTACGAGATCACCCAGCCGATCCAGATGCGGTTCAACGAACTCGTCGCGGGCGTGCGCGGCGACATCGCCGTGAAGGTGTTCGGCGACGACTTCGGCAGCATGAACCAGACCGCGATGCGCATCGCGCAGGTTCTGCGGAAGGTGCCTGGGGCCGCCGACGTGCGGGTCGAGCAGACCGAGGGGCTACCGCTCCTCGACATCCGTCCGAACCGGGACGCCATGGCCCGCGTGGGCGTCACCGCTGGCGATGTGCAGGATCTAGTCTCGGCGACGATCGGCGGGCGGCAGGCCGGCGTGATCTTCGAGGGTGACCGCCGCTTCCCGGTGGTGATCCGCCTGGCGAACAGCTCGCGGTCGGACGTGCAGGCGCTCGGCCAGCTTCCGGTGCCCACCGCCGGCGGATCGTTCGTGCCGCTTGTCAGCGTCGCGGACATCACCATCGGCGAAGGGCCGAACCAGATCAGCCGTGAGAACGGCAAGCGCCGCGTCGTCGTGCAGGCGAACGTGCGCGGACGCGACGTTGTGGGCGTCGTCGCGGACGCGCAGGCGGCGATCGACCGCGACGTCCAGCTCTCACCCGGCACCTACCTCCACTGGGGTGGGCAGTTCGAGAACCTGGCGGCGGCTCGGGCGCGTCTCGCGATAGTCGTGCCGATCTGCTTCGCGGTCATCATGCTGCTGCTCTACGGCGCACTCGGCTCGATCCGCGACGCCGCGATCGTATTCACCGGCGTGCCCCTTGCACTTGTCGGCGGGATCCTCGCGTTGCTACTTCGCGGGCTTCCGTTCTCAATCTCCGCGGCGGTGGGATTCATCGCATTGTCCGGCATCGCCGTCCTCAACGGATTGGTCATGGTCAGCTCTATCCACGACCTGATGCGCGGCGGGATGGACCGGGCGCGGGCGGCGCGCGAGGGCGCGCTGGTCCGGCTGCGGCCGGTCGCGATGACCGCACTCGTCGCCAGCCTCGGCTTCGTGCCGATGGCGCTCGGCCACGGCGCGGGTGCCGAGGTCCAGAAGCCGCTCGCCACTGTCGTCATCGGCGGGCTGATCTCGGCCACGCTGCTGACGCTGTTCGTGCTGCCGACGCTCTACGCGCGGTTCGGCGGATGGAGTCCCCGCCCAAGCGCTGACGATGATGTCCCGAACGCCACGGACGGAAAACTGGAAGGAGCAGCCTGATGGCTCACGACCACGACCATGCGGAACATGGCCACAGCCACGCGCCCGCCAGCTTCGGCACCGCCTTCGCGATCGGCACCGCGCTCAACCTCGGGTTCGTCGCGGTCGAGGGCGTCTACGGCTATCTCGCCGGATCGATGGCACTCGTCGCGGACGCCGGGCACAACCTGTCGGATGTGCTGGGCCTGCTGATTGCCTGGGGGGCGGCCACGCTGGCCAGGCGCCGCCCGACCACGCGCTTCACCTACGGCCTGCGCAGCTCGTCGATCCTGGCCGCGCTGCTCAACGCCGTGCTGCTGCTGGTCGCCATCGCGCTGATCGCCATTGAGGCCGTCCGCCGCTTCGCCGAGCCCGCGCCGGTCGCCGGCGTCACGGTGATGATCGTCGCCGCCGTCGGGATCCTGGTGAACGGCGCCACTGCCTGGCTGTTCGCCAGCGGCCGCAAGGGCGATCTGAACATCCGCGGCGCGTTCTTGCACATGGCGGCGGACGCGGCGGTCTCGGCCGGGGTCGTCGTCGCGGGCTTCGTTATCCTGCGGACCGGATGGACTTGGCTCGACCCGGCCGTCAGCCTGGTGATCGTGGCGGTCATCGCGATCGGCACGTGGGGCCTGCTGCGCGACTCGGTGAACATGAGCCTGCAGGCGACGCCACCCGGTATGAATGCGGACGAGGTAAGCGTGTTCCTACTTGATCAGCCGGGCGTCGCAGCGGTGCACGACCTCCACATCTGGCCGATGAGCACGACCGAGACGGCGCTCACGGCGCATCTGGTCATTCCCGAGGGCTACCCCGGCGATATCTACACGGTCCGTATCGCAGACGAGCTTAAGCGGCGCTTCGGGATCGACCACGCCACGGTCCAGATCGAGACCGATCCGGGGACCGAGTGCGCGCTAGAGCCGGACGGCGTCGTGTAGGCTCAGCCACATGGCCGATCGCAAGCCCCGCGGCACGCCGTGGACCGTGGATGAGGACGGCCGATTGCGTCAGCTTGTCGCCGCGCGCGGCAACGCGTCGACGATCGCGAACGTGCTCGGCCGCACGGTCGATGCAGTCAGGGGGCGGGCGCAGGCGCTCGGGCTGCCGCTGTCCAACAGCAAGCGGCCATGGCGAACCTGATCTGATCGCCGGAGTTTCTGTTGCCGGAAAATCGGTCCGTCGGAGATTTCTGTTGAAACTCGGAAATACCGATTGTCCGCCCCCACTGAGAACGGCGGGCTGAACGCGACCGTCCGGGGTCAGGCAGGCTCCCCGTCGCGTCCTTCCGACCCGTCGTCGATCACCTGATGCAGCTCGACGATGCGGAAGGCCATCGGCTTACCCAAGGCATCCCGCTCGACGATCACGTCGACGTCGAACAGGCGGCGGAAGACGTTGCCCTCGATTGAGACCAGCTCGTGCCTCAAGCGCTGTTCGGCCAAGTCCGACGCGTAGAGGATCGGCAGCGGCCGCGCGTGAATCCTCTCGATCGAGCCGCGCTCGCCGGTCTTGCGGCCGGGCTTGCCGGTCTCGACGCTCGGCCGGACGAACCTAAGAAGAACGCGGCTGTGTTGGTCGTCGCTACGCGCCTCAAGCTCGCGCCGGTGATCGTTGATCTGACGCTCCGCTTCGCGGGCATCCTGCGAGGAGAACTTGAAGGCGACGCGGACATCGCGCGAGCCGTCCTCGAAAACGGCGGCCTCAATCCGCGCCGTCGCTTTCGGGTCCCGGGCGATGGACCGGACCGTCTTCAGGTAGTCAATCAGATCGCTCTTGCTCGCGCCCTCATCGCGACCGCCCGGCACGAAGTAACGCGCGACGCGCGCGCCAAAGTCCTGCACGAACTTGGATAGCACCTGCGCCTTGTCGATGGCGTCGATCACCTGCGGGATGCCGGGAAGACCTATCGCGACGCTCGTGACCATCAGCATGATCAGATCCGCCTCGATCGACCCGCTGCGGACGCTTTTCACGAAGAACTCGGTCTCGGTCTTCAGGTCGGGATGATCCGCCGCGACGAACTTCTCGAACTGGTTGCCGATGCCGACGAAGCTGCCGACAAAGTCAGTAAGCGAGACCGGTTCGTCCGTGCCCAGGTAGAGCCGGACGTGTGCGCCATCTTCCCCCATCATGTCAGCATAGGGTCGATGGCCCGCCGAGTCACCTGCGGCAGACACGCGCCGTCTCGACGCCCCGCGGGAACAACTCGGGCTGCTCGCCCCGCTCGCCCAGGACCGCCCGCGCAAGCTGGGCGGCGCCCACCGCTTGACGGTAATGGACGGTGCGGAAGCGTTCCGCCTCGTCGAAACCGGTCGGCGCCCAGTCCTCGCTCGGATAGCAGGCATCGTAGGTTGCGCGCGCGGCTGCGCGCAGCTGCAGGTCGTGCCGCATGCAAGTCTCCATGGGTTTACGGTCGCGCGATTCGCGTGAATGAAAAATAGAACAAGACGGGAACGAATGGCAAGCCGGCCATTCTACGCAGGCGGGTCGTCGTGGTCCTCGATCAAGTTCGCGGGCGCTGTGGTCAGCGCGATGCCGGCCTTGCGACCGGCCTCGTGAAACCAAAGGTCGACGATCTTCGCGTCGTCACTCGCCGGTAGCGGGTCAGCGCTTCGAACCTTGAAGGTGGTCGGCAGGTTGACCGAGTTGCCGAACACGAGAGCGTGCTGCTTGGGCAGCGTCGGCAGCCGGCGCAGCACGCCGTCGGATATGGACGGCGACATCTGTCTGATCTGCGACAGGTCGTCGGGGTTCTGGATGCGGTGAACGACGAAGTTCGAGCATTGCGACAGCACGGTCTTCGATAGCTCACTCGGCCGTTGCGACGCCACCAGCAGGAACAGGCCATACTTCCGGCCTTCCTTTGCAATCCGCTCGAACACCCGCCCGGCGTCGAGCGCGTAGCGGGACGGCGCCGAAGAGATGTAGCGGTGCGCCTCTTCGAGCAGGAGGTGGACGGGAAAACGGCTGCGGGGGTCGGCACGCCGCAGCAGCCTGAAGACCATGCGCGCGACCACCGCGCTGACGAGCTCGACGACCTCGTCCTCGACCGCGTTCATGTCGATGATCACGATCTGCGACGCCTTCACATGGCAGCTGTTCTGGACGCCCAGGCCCAGCAGTCGGGCAAGGAACGGCCCGGTGTCCCTCGTCGCGCCCGCCGCCGGGTAGCGGAGGAAGGCGTAATCCTCACGCTCCAGCAGCGCCTTGAAGCGCGTGACCATCTGCGAGCAATAGTCGCGGATCTGGCGGTTGCCGTGCGCCTCCTCGTAGAGCAGCGCCAAGTCGATCGCGTCACCCAGGGTCTCGAAGTCGAACGGACTGTTGGAATAGTCGGGCAGCTTAAAATCTTCGATGACGAAGCCGCCATCGCCGTCGTCACCGACGAGATACGCGAACGCATCCTGGATGTTGGCCATGTTGCCGTAGTGGACGTGCACCATTGCGCCGATCGTGCCCGAGCTGATCTCGGCGGTCCTGAAGCGTTGCAGGATGCCGAGGATCCGCGTCTCCTTAGCGCCGGGCGGGCTCTCGTCGGACAGAATCTGGGTGATGCACTTGGCGAGGATGTGGTTGCGGATGCCGTTGAGCTGCTGGTCGGCCGCGCCCCCGAACAGCGTTGCCAGGCCGAGCGCCATGCGCAGGATCGGCACCTGCGTGCGCTCGCTCGCTTGGAGCAGCAGTTCCCATTCCGACAGGTCCAGGAACCAATGGGGAATCCTGAACCGGTCGGTAGCGGCCGTGCCGTCGAGCACCAGACGATCCACGCCTATCGCGCCCGCCGCGGCCAGCCTGCCGAACGCCTGGTGGTATTCGCCGTTGACGTCGAGCGCGACGAAGGTCGCGCCCCTGGCATGATGCTCGTCGGGCTTGTCGAACAGCTCCTGCAGGATCGACGCGACGGTGCACGACTTGCCACTTCCGGTGTTGCCGAGCACCGCCGCATGGCCGCCAAAGAACTCGTCGATGCGCACCTTGACCCGGTAATCCTCGAATACGACCGACTGGCCGATCTCGAGGATGCGCAGACGGGTCGCCTCGGCCGGCACGCAGTCGCCGCCATCGGGACCCGACGACCTCTCCGAAGCCGGGCTCGTGTCGAAAATGCGGTCCAGCTCCTTGTCCAGCGCGTAGAGGGCATCAGCGTAGAGGGAGGGGAAAATGGAAACACCGAAGCGGAACCTGCCTCCCTCCACGGGCAGCATGCCCACGGGCACGACGTCGAGGAACTTGGCCGAGCTGGCCTTGTCCATCTCGCCACCTGCGCCGGCGTCGCGCTCGCGAAGCCCCACAATCTCCGCCACCACGTATTCGGCCTGCGCCGGAATCATGACGAACGATCCCAGACGGGCGACGTAATGCATGTCGTCGAAGCCGACCACGGTGAAGCTGTCCGTGCCGCCATGCATCTCGATCACGAACCTGTCGGCCGCGACGGCGACGACCGAGCCGATGGCGCGGCGCCGATCGTCAGTCGTCATCGGTCGGCACCGCGGCGGCGGCCGAGCCGGCGGCCATGGTCTGGAGCACCAGCTTAACCGCGTCGTCGATCCTGTCGGACGGGCGTCGCGGCAGCAAGTGCTCGACGATGGTGCTGAAGTAATGGGCGGGTGCGCCGTCGGGCGGCCCCGACCCGCCGATGATCCAGATTCGCGGATCGGCCAGCGCGCGCAGCTTGGCGATGTCGCCGCCCGAACCCGGATCGGCGAAAACGATAAGGCGGAAGGTCGGGATCGTCAGCGCCTGGTAGATGATGTTGTTCAGGTGCTCGTCGCCGAAGGCGTAGCCCATGGTGATCAGGACGTTCTGCTCTCGCACGATGCGCGACTGGAACTCGCGGAACAGGTCGGAATACGGCGACCCGAGGCTCGAGTTCTGCTTCGCCGGCGTCGGGAAGATCATGACCTTCGAAGGCGCTGTTTGAGGCCAGGTCTCACGGATCGGAAAGAGCCCGTGGTCGTCCTCCGTCCAGCTGATCGAGCCGTGCAGCTTGCACAGGTACACGAATCCATCGACCGCCGACCACTTGCGGTTTGAGATGTCGAGCTGCTCGGCGAGCGCGTATCTGAACGTCGCCGGATTGAAGCGGCGCTCGACGACGCCTGAGAACCCGTTCGCGTATGGCAGCCCCAGACGGTCCATCGCCCGTTCGCTGAACAGGTCGTAGTTCGTCGTAAAGATCCAGGGCCGGGGCAGCGAGCGGTTGCGCAGCACCAGACGGCGGTAGAAGGATTCGTAGAGGCCGAGCACTTGGTCGTCGCCGTTGGCGAAGGCCCCGGCCGTGCACCGCTCCCACAGGAACGCCTGGATCTTGGCGATCATGCCGTCGATCGCCGCGACTTCGTCCACGTCCCCGGCGTCATCGCTCCGCGACAGCACGAACCGGAGCGCATGCAGCGTCTCCATCAACCTTTCCAAGTTGCGCGTGTAGTCGCCAGCCAGGGTCAGGCCGTGCCCCGCCAGGCATGAGAGGTCGGATGCGTCAAGCGCCCAGGCGGGGCCGCCCGCGGCGGCGGCGGCCGCATCGCAGAACTCCGCCGCCAGCGGCGCCATCGTGGCGATGCCGCGCTCGGTCCCGTCCTTCTTCATCGACGAGCAGCCCGCGCCGAGAAGGAACGCGACGTTGCGCGCGCCGAGCGCCTCGCCCAGCGCCTTGCGCACCTGCTCGGGACCCTTGTCCCAGTCTAGCCGCTGGGTCGCGTGGTCGCCGCTGCGGACAAAGGTGAAACCGCCATCGGCCTCGGGGGCCCCGGCTGCCGCAGCCGAGGCGCCGTCCGCCGTCAGTCCATCCGCTCCGTCCATCCACCACTCCCCATCGAGATTCCCACCGCCCTGCAGACGATGCCACCGCGCTCTTGTGCGGGCACCTGCGCGCGGGGGCAACCCGCAGCCTCAGAGCCCAGAACCTCGCAGTTGAGTAAACAGAACATATATCGAACAGAAAGGTAGTTCAAATGGCAGACATCGACATCCCGGGCCTGGCGCAGGTGCCGCCTCATCTCCGCGAGACCGTGCGGCGACGCATCCTCGTCATCCGACGGTTCCTGGGGGACAGGGGCCCGGGCGCCGCCCGCGCCGCCGCGGGGGAGCTCGGCCTGACGCTCCCGAGCTTCTACCGCCTGGTCAGGGCCTGGTCGCACGCGCGCTCGGCGACGGACCTGTCCGGCGCGGGCCGTATCAAGGTCGACCGCCAAGCGCTCAACCAGGTTCAGATCGACATCATCGCTACGGCGGTGGCCGAAATGCCAGGCTCCATCATCGAGCGCATCGCGGAGCGGGCGATGGAGGTCGCGCGGGACCGGGGAGTGCCGATGGTGGGCTGGGCCGCCCTGACCAAGCACGTCGGCATCCTCGCGACCGGCCGCCTGCCGGCGAACTCGCCCGCGGCGGCGGCCGACCTCGTCATCGAGCACTGCGTGATCGATCTGCCGGTCGGCGACCCGGCATCGGCAACCGGATGGATGCCGATCGCCACGCTCGTCACCAGCGTGACGCAGCCGCGGGTTCTCGGACTGAGAATGGCGGAGGAGGCGCCGACCGCCGCCGGCACGGCGCTCGCGCTGGCGGAGGCGCTGAAGCGGCTATCACCGGCCACGCCGAGCCGCGCCGTCAAGATCTACCTGCACTCGCTCCAGGGTGGGGCCTGGCAGTCGCTGCGCGAGACCCTGGACCGACCCGGCGTCGAATTGATCCACCACATCGGCGACCTGGTGTCCCCGCCCAACGCCACCATCCGCCTGATCGGCCGCAGGCTGGCGGGGATCGGCACCATGCCACGTCTCGGGCGGCGGCCGTTCATCGCACGCCCGGCCGAGATCGAGGTCGGTGCTAGGCCGATAACGCTTGCCGAGGCCGAGGACTTCGTGCGCGCGCGCTGGACGCCGGCGGCGGGCGAGCGGTTGAGCCTGCCGATCGAGAGCGGAGTGGCAGAATCGCTCGAGGTCGCGCTGTCGAAGCTGGCGCCCTAAGGAGCCGACACGAACGCTACTGCCACTCGAGGAACTGTCCGAGCCCGTCGAGCACCTCCGCCATCGCGCCATCGGGGACGAGAGCCATCTCCGAACCGGCCGCTGCGCGAAGGGCTGTGATCCGGGGCCCGTTATGATCGAGGACGGCGCGGTCCACCAACTCAGCCGCGTGCCCGACGGTCACGGGCGATCGCTTCGTGGCCAGAGCCGCCGATTCCGGTCGGCCCGTCGCCGTGGCGTGGGGCATTAGCCGCAATCCACCAAGCCTGCCGCCGAGCAGGCCGCTCGCCCGCCGGCCGAAACGCCGCGGACCCCTAGTGACGACATCCATGCCGCCCCGCCTATCGATTGCGGACGGCAGGGCCGTGAGCGGGGCGGCGCCATCCGCAAGGACGAACTCGACGTTCACGTCGTCGGGGGGCATCGCGCGGTCCAGCCGCTCATCTGCCAACAGCTGGCGCGCGCGTCGGATCGCGAGCGACTGCAACGACAGCATGTCGGAACTTCCGCCGGCGGCCGAGCCCAGCACGAGGAGCGACGAGCGGTCCATGACAACCGCGGCGATGGCGACCGCCGTCTCGACGCCGCTGATCGGTATGTCGACGGCCGAGATGTCCAGCAGCAAGGTGCGGCCGTAGTTGCCGCGGAGGTAATCGGCATCGGTCGCCGACTTCTGCCTCTCGAGGCGCACCAGGCGAAGCGCCGTCTTGTAGGACACCTCCTCCCTCATCTCGCGGACGACCTGCCTCGCAATCTCGCCCGCGGACACAAAGTCCGGCGACTCGGCGACCAGCCGCCGGACGATCGGCAGGGCGGGCTTGGATCCGCCGCGGTCGACCGCGCCGCGTAGCGGCGTGCCTGCGAACGGGGTTAGGACGCTGAGAGAGCGCCGTTCCCGCCACTGCCGCCGCAGGTGAAAGAACACGCTCCGGTCCACGCCGGCCCGCGCCGCCAGCTCGGCCAAGCCCGGTCGAACGTCCCGCTCGGCCTCAAGGACGGCGGCGAGCCGCCTAGCGACCTGCTCCGCGCGGTCCGGCGCAAGACTGGCGAGATGGGCAGCCTCGCCTGCGGGAATACCGTCGGGGTAGGCGATGGCGAGCAACGCCTCGTGATCAACGAGCACGGTCGCTCATCCCCGCCATCGAGGCACAAGTCGAATCTGCCCTTGATTCGCTCGCATGACACACGATATCGCCGTCTCCGATGTAGGAAACGAAAGGATTACGATATGAACGCCACGATCACAACATCCTCGCCAGAGCTCGGCACTACCAATTCCGCGGCGGGGACCGGCCCGCGCGGCGAGGTCCTGCGTCGCCCGGCGCACCCCGGCATCGTCCTGCACGAGGCGGATGAGCTGCGGATCACGCTGCTCGCCCAGCCCAAGGCCGGCGTCGGGACTTATGCGTCCCCGCGCTTCAGGACGGAGCATCAGATCGCCTCGCCCGCGGCGAGGACGCTGGCCATGGTGCTGGACATCCGGGCGGATGTCTCGAGCGCGGTGTTCAACGGTCTGCTGATCGAGGTCGACGACGGCACCCGCGTGCGCGAGCACGTCCCCACCGCGGTGCTGGCGACCGCCGAGGGCTTCATGATCCTGGACGTGCACCCCAACTTCGGATCCGCCTTCATGGCGTGTTGCATCAACGAGGTCGCCGCCCGTGCGCTGGGCTGGTCGACGGACACCATCGAGGAGGCGCAGATCGCCACGCCCGCGGTGCTCGCCCTCGCGCGAGACGTAGCGGCCGCGCACGACGTGCGCTTCTCGGATCGTGATCTGGCTCATGCGGTGGCCACCGTAGCCCGTGCGACGAAGGGGCGGAAGGGCCGGGCGTCGCTGGCCTCGCTCGCGGCGAGCATGGACCCCAACCGCGAGCGCGGTCGCGCCAAGGTGCTGGCGATGGTCGCGCGGGGCGAGCTT
>JAZKGJ010000030.1:0-8198 GCA_040385975.1 Pseudomonadota bacterium
GGATGCCGGTCGGCGAGGAGCCGTGGAAGGCGTATGACATCGGCCGGCTCGCGACCCTGTTCCGCACCGATACCCGCCAGCTCGCCCGCTCCAAGCAACCCGACCTGGCGCCGTTCCTGAAGGCGGCCGATCCGACAGCGGGGCTGATCGTGTTTCGCGACGGGCCTTGGTCCGATCCCGCTGCGACGATGTTCGGCAGCGCGCAGGAAAGCTGGTTGGCGCACGCGCTGGCCGCCTCGGTCGGGCGCGGCCAGCGCTGGCAGGTGGTCGGATCGGGCACCGTCATGGGGCGCACCCGCACCCCCGACGGGGTGGTCGGCTGGCTCGGCCCCGACGCCGACGAACGCGTCAAGGCGCGGGTCCGGCGCGGGGTCGCGGCGGCGAAGGTCGGGCTGCCCTCCAACCTCGATGCATGGGACGGCTATCCCGCGGCGCGGTCCCGCTTCCTCGCGGCGGCGCAGGCGGCGGATGCGAATCTGATCGTCGTCAGCGGCGACAGCCACAACGCCTGGGCTTACGACCTCGCCAACGCGGGTCGCGCTGCCGGGGTCGAGTTCGCGGGACAGGCGGTGACCTCGCCCGGTTACGAAGGCGCATTCTCCGCCGACCCGCGCGCCATCGCCGCCGCGCTGATCGCCAAGAACCCCGAGCTGAAATGGTGCGACATGAGCCGCCGCGGCTATATGGCGCTGACGCTGACGCCGGACCGGGTCAGCAACACCTGGGTATTCGCCGATACGGTGCTTGCGCGCAATCCGGCGGCGAACGTCGGCCACACCGCGACAATACGTCGCGGCGCGCGGACCATGACCGCCTAACCCAGGCTCTTCGAGGCCTGTTCGAAGACATCCTTGGACAGGCCGGGGGTGGCGACGATTCGTTCGAGTTCGGCGCGCATCAGCGCCGCGCGCGGTCCGTCGAAGCGCTGCCAGCGCCCGAGCGGCGGGAGCAGCTTCGCCGCGGTCTGCGGATTCAGTTTGTCGAGCGCGATCAGCTGATCGGCGACGAAGCGATACCCCGCGCCGCCGGCGACGTGGAACGCGTGCTGGTTGACGCTGAACGCGCCGATCAGCGCGCGGGCGCGGTTGGGATTGGCGAGCGTGAAATCGCGGTGTTGCGACAGCTCGAGCACCGCCGCGGGCGTGTCGGCGCGCGCCGACAGCGCCTGCGCCTGAAACCATTTGTCGAGCACGAGCGGATTGTCGGAGTAGCGGTGATAGAAGATGTCGAGCGCCGCGACGCGCTCGCCGCCGTCCTTGCCGTCCTCCATGCTGGCGAGCGTGGTCAGCGCGCCCTGCCGGTCGGTCATGTTGTCGGCGCTCTCGAACTGGCGGAACGCGAGCGCCGCGGCGTCGGCGACTCCGCTCGCGGCGAGGTAGCCGAGCGCGACCCCGCGCAACCGGCGCAGGCCCTTGGCTTCGGGGGTGTAGGCGAAACTCTGCCCCGAGGCGGCGTCGTAGGCGGTGCGCCATTCGCGCGCGAGCGCCTTGCCGAGCGCGCCGCGCAGTGTCTCGCGCGCCGCGAACACCGCGTCGGGATCGACCACGCTTAGCTGGTCGCCGATGAACGCATCGGACGGGAGCAGGACGGCTTCGGCGACGAACGCGCGGTCGAGCGCCGGATCGGCAAGCGTCTGCGCGACCGCGGCGATCACTGCGGCGTGATCGGGCGTACCGCCCTGTACCGCGGTGACCAGGGTATCGAGCATCAGTTGCTGCATCGCCTCATAGCGTGCGAACGGATCGTCGTCGGTCGCGCTCAGGAACGCGAGGTCGGCGGCGGTGCGGTCGCTTTCGATAATGACGGGGGCGGAGAAGCCGCGGTTGATCGACAGCACGGGGCGCTCTTCGCCCGTATCGAACACCAACTGCGCCTCGCGCTCGGACAGCATGAAGGTCTGTTCGTCGCCCAGCGCCTGCCCGCTGTCGGCACCAAACAGCTTGAGGCGAAGCGGGATGACCATCGCTGGCTTGTCCGGCTGCCCCGGGGTGGCCGGGGTGCGCTGCGACAGCGTCAACGTGGTCTGCGCGCCGGTTTGCGTCAGCGCGGCGGTGACCTTGGGCGTCCCGGCCTGTTCGTACCAGCGCCGGAACTGGGTAAGGTCGACCCCGCCGCCGAATTCCATCGACCGCACGAAATCCTCGCAGGTCGCGGCGGTCCCGTCGAAGCGGTCGAAATACAGGTCGGTTCCCATCCGGAAGCGTTCGGGGCCCAGGATCGTCGCGATCATCCGGATGACCTCGGCCCCCTTCTGATAGATCGTCGCGGTGTAGAAATTGCTGATCTCGAGATAGCTTTCGGGGCGGATCGGGTGCGCGAGCGGTCCGGCATCCTCGGGGAATTGCGCCGCGCGCAAGCTGCGCACGTCCTCGATCCGCTTGACTGCCGGCGAGCCCTGATCGGCGGAAAAGCCCTGATCGCGAAAGACCGTGAAGCCCTCCTTCAGCGACAATTGGAACCAGTCGCGGCACGTGACGCGATTGCCGCTCCAATTGTGGAAATATTCGTGCGCGACCACCGCAGCGATCCCATCGTAATCGAAATCGGTCGCGGTGTCGGGGTCGGCGAGGATGTAGCGGCTGTTGAAGACGTTCAGCCCCTTGTTCTCCATCGCGCCGAAATTGAAATCGTCGACCGCGACGATGTTGAACACGTCGAGATCGTATTCGCGGCCGTAGACGCGCTCGTCCCATGCCATCGCGGTCTCGAGCGCGGCGAGCGCGTGCGCGGTCTTGGGCAGGTCGGGCGCGCGCACCCAGATCGCGAGCTGGACTTCGCGACCCGAACGCGTGGTGAAAGCCGAGCGATTGGCCTGCAGATCGCCCGCAACCAGCGCGAACAGATACGACGGCTTAGGAAACGGGTCGTGCCATTCCGCCCAGTGCGTGCCGTCGGTGCCCTCGCCCGCCGCGACCGGATCACCGTTCGCCAGCAGCACCGGATAGCGGCCTTTGTCGGCACTCATCCGCACCCGGTAGATACTCAGCACATCGGGACGATCGGGATGGAACGTGATCCGCCGAAACCCTTCCGCCTCGCACTGCGTGCACAGGTTGCCGCCGCTCGCGTAAAGTCCCATCAGCTGGGTATTGCGGTCGGGGGCGATCGCCACCTCGGTCTCGATCGTGTGCGCCGTGCCGCTGAGCGGGATCAGCAGCGCATCGTCGTCCAGCCGCCAGTCGTTGATCGCGACTCCGTCGACCTTGACCGACAGCGGCACCTGTCCGCCACCCTCCAGCCGCAGCGGGCGATCGTGATCGCCGCCGCGCGTCACGCTCAGCGTCGCGCGAACCGTCGTCTTCGTCGCATCGAGCGCGAAGTCGAGCGCGATGTCCGGCACCAGCCAGTCGGGCGCCCGATAGTCTTCGCGGTGTTTGACCGGAGGCAGCGTCGCGGCAGCGTGGAGATCGAGCATCGGCGCACTTTCATCGGTGTATGATGCGGCTATCACAGCATTGCGCGCACCCGGGACTCTGCTAGTCCGATTGCGATGAGAAACGCGAGACTTTCCGCTTTGGTCCCGGTGCTCGCGCTATTGGCGGCCGCCCCATCACCATCGCCGCCACTGCCCGACGATCAGGCCGCGTTCCGCGCGCACGTCATGTTCCTGGCGTCGGACGCGATGAAGGGGCGCGAGGCGGGAACGCCCGAATACGACATCGCCGCGCAATACGTCGCCGCGCAATTCTATGCCGCGGGCCTGCAACCCGCGGGCGGCGACGGCGAGTTTCTTCAGAAGGTGCCGCTGATCGGCTACAAGCCCGCCGACAAGGGCGACGCGGTCCTGACCCGGCCGGGCGCCGACCCCGTCCCGCTGCGCTTCGGGACCGACTATGTCCCGGCCGGAAATCCTGTCGCCGAACTGACCAGCCGCAGCGGGCAGGTCGTCTTCGTCGGCGAGGGCCTGATCGCGAGTCGGTACCAGCGCGACGATTACCGGGGTGCCGATGTGCGCGGTCGGATCGTCGCGTTCACCAGCGGTGCCGCCGCGATCGCCGATCCCGAGGAACGCGCGCATTTCGCGAGCGTCGGCACCAAGGCGAAGCTGGCGGCGGAGCGCGGCGCGATCGGCTATCTGCTGGTCGAGGGCGGCGAATTCGCCCGGACCGCGCGCAGCTATGACCGCCAGCGCGTGACCTGGGCCGGGCCGAAGGGGTTCGCGCCCGCCGACGGCGCGACCCCGCTCGGCACCCTAAGCGCGGCGGGTGCGGATACGCTGTTCGGACCGAAATGGGCAGGCGCGAAACGGCCGATCGTCGCCCCCGGCACGCTGGCGGTGGCGACCCGCACCAGCTTCGAGAAACTGCCTTCGTCCAATGTCGTCGGCCTGCTTCTCGGTGGCGACCCCAGGCTGGCCGACGAATATGTCGTGCTGTCGGCGCATCTCGACCATGTCGGGATTTGTCCCGAGGTCGCCGGCGACACGATCTGCAACGGCGCGGAGGACAATGCGACCGGGATCGCCGCGCTGATCGAGGAAGCGAAACGCTTCAAGGCGTCGGGTCAATCGCCACGCCGTTCGATTCTGTTTCTCGCGGTCACCGCGGAGGAAAAGGGCTTGGTCGGCGCGGATTATTTCGCGCACCACCCGACCGTGCCCGCGGCCAAGATCGTCGCCGACGTGAACCTCGACATGCCGCTGCTGACCTATCCATTTCAGGACATGACGGTGTACGGCGCGAACCGTTCGACACTTGGGCCGATCGTTGCCGCCGCGGCCGCGTCGGTCGGGGTGACGATGTCGCCCGACCCGGCGCCCGAAATGGGGCTGTTCGTGCGCAGCGATCACTATCGTTTCGTGCAACAGGGCGTGCCCTCGGTGTTCCTGTGGCCCGGACAGGCGGGCCCGGGCAAGGCCGCGTGGGCGGCATTCTTCGCCACGCATTACCACCGCCCGTCCGACGACCTCAAACAACCGATCGACTGGGCACAGGCGGTGCGCTTCGTGACCGTCAACTACACGATCGCGCGCGCGATCGCCGACGGCGACAACCGGCCGGTGTGGAACCGCGGGGACTTTTTCGGAACGCTCTACCGCGGGCCGATGGCGCGTTAGGCGCAGGCGCTCGAACCAGCCGGACGTGCAGCGCCGCGCCTTGTTACGCTCCTGCGCCGTCGTGTTCGGAACGCGACCGGTTCACAATCTCAGCCGGTCTGCGCCGACCACCAGCCGGGAAGGAGCGCGTCGCCGGGTGCCTCGGTGCGGCGCAACTCGACCATCAGGCCCAGCTCGGGATAAAGCGCGCGGGTGCGCGGCCCGGGCTCGGCGAGCGGCGCGACCATCAGGCGGCGGCTGACCTTGGCGCGGTGGTGCATCCGGGCGGTGTTTTCCTGCCCGACGTAACAGCCCTTGGTGAAGCTGACACCGTTCAGCTCGGCGGCGTTGGTTTCGAGCCAGAGCGTCTCACCGCTGCCGAGTTCGGCGATGCCTTCGGTGACGCCGAGCGCGAGGCGGTGCGCCAGCCAGCCGGTTGCGGGTTCACCCGAATCGCCGAGCCAGCGGTGGCCGAGCGCGGCGAGGCGCGGGTCGGGGACGCCCCGGCCGGGCCCGGGCGCCCAATGCACCGCGCCGACGACCGGTTCGATCGTGAGCGCACGGCGCAGCCGGTAGAGACTGAGGCGGCGCGCGAGCGCTTGGGCCTGCGCGGCTTCGCAATCGATGAGGACCGTGTCGCCGTTGTCCCAGAGGATGAAATCGAACAGCGCCTTGCCCTGCGCGGTGAGCAGGCCGGCCCAGAGCGGCCGGTCGGGTTCAAGCAGCGCGGTGTCGTGGGTGACGAGCCCCTGCAGGAAGCCGCGCGGATCGTCGCCCGCGATCCTGAGCAGGGCGCGATCGGACAGGGTGGTGGCGGGCATCGCTTCTAGGTAGGGATGTGGCCCAACCAAGTCATCCCATTTGCCCTGAGCTTGTCGAAGGGCCGTCCTCCTTCCATCGGGCCAAGAAGGAGAACGGGGCTTCGACACGCTCAGCCCGAACGGAATGGGATATGACGGTCGACCGCATCACCATCCGCCGTCCCGACGACTGGCACGTCCATTTCCGCGACGGCGCGATGCTGCGCGCGGTTGCCCTCTACACCGCGCGGCGCTTCGCGCGGGCGATCGTCATGCCCAATCTTACCCCGCCGGTGACCAGCGTCGCGGCGGCCGAAGCGTATCGCGCGCGGATCATGGCGGCGTTGCCGGCCGATGCGGATTTCACCCCGCTGATGACCTGTTACCTGACCGACGCGACCGACCCCGCCGAGCTGGTGCGCGGCCATGCGGCGGGGATTTTCACTGCCGCGAAGCTATATCCGGCCGGGGCGACGACGAATTCGGCGCACGGCGTGACCGATCTCGCGCGGTTGAGCCCGGTGTTCGCGGCGATGGAGCGCGCGGGGATGCCGCTGCTTATCCACGGCGAGGTGACCGACCGCACCATCGATATCTTCGATCGCGAGGCAGTCTTCCTCGAGCGCGTGCTGACGCCGTTGTTACGCGATTTTCCGGCGCTGAAGGTCGTGCTCGAGCATATCACCACCGCCGATGCCGCGCAGTTCGTGGCGGACGCGGGGCCGCAGCTGGCAGCGACGATCACGCCGCAGCATCTGATCCTGAACCGCAATGCGCTGTTCGACGGGGGCCTCAGGCCGCACGCGTATTGCCTGCCGGTAGTGAAGCGCGAGCGGCACCGGCTGGCGGTGCGCGCGGCGGCGGTGTCGGGGTCGACGAAATTCTTTCTCGGCACCGACAGCGCGCCGCACGTGATCGGCGCGAAGCAATCGGGGTGCGGCTGCGCGGGGATCTTCAACGCGCCGTTCGCGCTGGAGAGCTATCTGGGCGTGTTCGATGCCGAGGGTGCGCTCGACCGGTTCGAAGGGTTTGCCAGCGACCATGGCGCGCGGTTCTACGGGTTGCCGCTGAACGCGGGGACGGTGACGCTCGAACGCGGGGTTTGCGCGGTGCCGGAGTTGGTGGGTGAAGGCGAGACCGCGGTGGTGCCGTTTCAGGCGGGGGAGGAGCTGGGCTGGCGGGTGGTTGAATAGCGCCGCGGCAAAGCCGCGTCGTCGGTCGGGTTCGCTAGCTGGCGAACCCGCCGGCCGCTTCTGATTTGTCTCGGCGGCGGCGCTCGGCTGTGCAAATCAGAAGGGCAACCACTTCCCCTTCTTCGTCAGCTTCAGATACCCGACATTGACCCCCGCGCGGTAGCCGACCCCGAGCCGGATCGGGATCAGCACGATGTTGCCGCGCCTGAGATACGTCGCGGCGAACCCGCCGATGAAATACAGCCGCCCCTCGGCCGCCGGAAAGCGCTGATAGATGTCCTCGGTATCGTAGAGGTTGTAGACCAGGATGAAGACCTTGTTGGCGTCGCCGCCCAGGTCGAACCCGACCGACGGGCCGGTCCAATGGACCTTTCGCTGCCCCTCGACCTTGTGCGACATCATGCCCGAGCCGTAGCGCAGCCCGACGATGACCGCGCCCGAGCCTTCGCTGCCGGCGATATAGGCGCTGGGGCGACCCTGATCCTTCAGCGTCTTTTCGACGATCTCGGCGAGCCCCGCCGCGCCCTTGCCGAAGGTGCGTTCGGCCGCGCCCAACACGTCGTCGCGTTCGTAGGTGGTCGCGTCGGGCTGTACCGGCCGGGTCTGATCGGTAGCGGGCTCGATCGCCTGCGCCGGCACCGGATCTGCGTAACTGGGTGGAGTTGCGACCGCGGGCGCGCTGGCGGACGGGGCGGCATAGGGCGGCGGGGTGGCGATATCGGCATCGATCGCGGTGTTGGGATCGACCGTGCGGACCTGCGCCCCGAGCGGCGCGGTCGCCAACGCGGCGCCGGCCAGCGCGGCGATCAGACGGTTCAGAGTTCGCATTGCCGCATCCCCAATCAGCGTTCGTCCGCGAATCAACCACGCCGCGGCTGCACAAGCAATGAACCGCGCGATGAAGCGAGTCCCCCGCGCGCCGGACCAATCGATGCGGTTGAACGCGGCCGGAGCCGTCGCTATAGCCCCGCGACACCGCGCCCCCGGGCCGGTTTCGGAGACGTGGGTGAGCGGCTGAAACCAACGCTTTGCTAAAGCGTCATACGGGAAACCGTATCGAGGGTTCGAATCCCTCCGTCTCCGCCAACCGCCGCAACCCCTACTTATCCAGCGCCTTCGCCTTGCGGTCGGCCCAGGTCTTGCCGGCGTCGCCGCCCCATAGCAGCCAGG
>JAZKGJ010000031.1:0-4158 GCA_040385975.1 Pseudomonadota bacterium
CATGACCACGCCTTCCGGGGTCCATTTCGCGCCCACCTTATCGCCCGCCCGCGCCAGCGGGGCCCATTCGCCGCTCGCCAGATCGCCGATCCCGTCGAGCACTGCATCGATGACGTCGGGGGTCGCGCTGGCGAAGCGATCGGTCGCGGCGAGTTCGTCGATCCGGACGATCTGTTCGAGCACGAAACGCTGTTCGGTGACGGCGGGGGTGAAGGGCATTTCTCTCTCCTGATCGCACCCGCTATAGCCGCCCGCGATGCATCCTCAACACCCCGGTATCCGCCCCTACGGCCCGGCCGCGATCGCGGAGGCCGCGGCGCTGATCGCAGGCGGCGGGATCGTCGCGGTGCCGACCGAGACGGTGTACGGGCTGGCGGGCGATGCGACCGATGGGCGCGCAGTTGCCGCGATCTATGCCGCGAAGGGGCGGCCGAGCTTCAACCCGCTGATCGTCCATGCCGCCGACCTAGCCGCGGCGGAAGCGATCGGCGTGTTCGATGCGCGCGCGCAGGCGTTGGCGGATGCGTTCTGGCCCGGGCCGCTGACCTTGGTGGTGCCGCTCCGGCCCCAGGCCGGGATCGCATCGCTGGCGACCGCGGGGCTCCGCACGATCGCACTGCGGGTGCCCGCGCACCGCGCGATGCAGGCGCTGCTGGCGGCATGTGGGTGCCCGCTGGCGGCACCGTCGGCGAACGCGAGCGGGGGGATCAGCCCGACCCGCGCCGAACACGTCACCCAGTCCTTGGGGGAGCACGTGCCGCTGGTGATCGACGACGGGCGGACCGGGGCGGGACTCGAATCGACCATCGTGTGGGGCGAGCGCATCTTGCGGCCAGGACCGGTGACGGCGGAGATGCTGGCGGCGTTCGGCGTCCATGCGGGGGGTAGCGACGGCGCAATCGTCGCGCCTGGTCAGCTGGCGTCGCATTACGCGCCGGCCAAGCCGCTGCGGTTGGACGCCACCAGCGCGGCGCCGGACGAATGGCTGATCGGGTTCGGCGCGGTCGGGGGCGACGATACGCTGTCGGCGGCAGGCGAGCTACAAGAGGCGGCGGCGAATCTGTTCGACGCGCTCCACCGCGCCGATGCGAGCACGCGGAGCGGAATTGCGGTCGCGCCGGTGCCCGAGGCCGGTATCGGCGTGGCGATCAACGACCGGTTGCGGAGGGCGGCAACGCGGTAAAAATTCGCTCGGGACGAACGGAGTCAGAGCGCGTGCTGGCTCTTCGTCCGCGCCGCGAACGACTTGCGCAACTTCTGCAGCTTGGGCGGGATGGTCGCGACGCAATAGGGGTTCGAGCGGCCCTCGGTGTCC
This sequence comes from Pseudomonadota bacterium, assembly GCA_040385975.1. Taxonomy (GTDB): domain Bacteria; phylum Pseudomonadota; class Alphaproteobacteria; order Sphingomonadales; family Sphingomonadaceae; genus Sphingomonas. Next base: position 1,316 of record JAZKGJ010000031.1, read on the forward strand.
CAATAATCCTGGTGATAATCCTCCGCCGGATACCAATTGTCGGCAGCCTCGATCGTGGTGACGATCGGTGCGGACGAGTCCGCCTGCGCGCGGGCGATGCCGGCCTGGGCCGCCTCCTTCTGCGCATCATCAAGCGGGAAGATCGCCGAGCGATATTGCGTGCCGACGTCGTTGCCCTGGCGGTTGAGCGTGGTCGCGTCGTGGGTCGCAAAAAAGATGTCGAGGATGTCGGCGTAGCTGACTTGGTCGGGATCGAACCCCACCCGGATCGCCTCGGCATGGCCGGTGTCGCCGCGGCAGATCGCCTTGTAGGTCGGGTCGGCGGTGTGGCCGCCGATATAGCCGCTCGCGACGCTTTCGACGCCGATCACGTCCTTGAACACGGCTTCGGTGCACCAGAAGCAGCCGCCCGCGAGCGTGGCATAGTCGGTCATCGGTGATCTCCTTTGCGACCAATATAGGAAGCCGCTAACGCCGCCCCAAGCCTCGGGCCTGCAGGAGACATACGTGACGAAGTCGGTGATGGTCACAGGCGGGGCGGGCTATATCGGCAGCCACGCGGTACTGGCGCTGCTCGATGCCGGGCGGCGGGTGGTGGTGGTCGACAACCTGATCACCGGGTTCCGCTGGGCGGTCGATCCCCGCGCCGAATTCGTCGAAGCGAACGTCGCCGACGACGCCGCGATCCGCGCCGCGATCGGCGCGTTCGAGGTCGGCGCGATCATGCATTTCGCCGGCAGCGTCGTGGTCCCCGAATCGGTCGTCGATCCGCTCAAATACTACCGCAACAACACCGCCGCGAGCCGCAGCCTGATCGAAAGCGCGGTGGCGGAGGGCGTGCCGCATGTCATCTTCAGCTCGACCGCGGCGACCTATGGCGTGCCCGAGAAAGTGCCCGTGGCGGAGCGCGACCCGACGGTGCCGATCAATCCTTATGGCTGGTCGAAGCTGATGACCGAAGGGATGTTGCGCGACGTCGCGGCGGCGCATCCGCTGAACTATGCGGCGCTGCGTTATTTCAACGTCGCGGGGGCCGATCCGGCCGGGCGGTCGGGACAATCAACCGCGGGGGCAACGCATCTGATCAAGGTCGCGGTCGAGGCGGCGACGGGCAAGCGCGATGGGGTGAGCGTGTTCGGGACCGATTTCGCGACCCCCGACGGGACCGGGGTGCGCGACTATATCCACGTCAGTGATCTGGCGGCGGCGCACGTCGCGGCGCTCGATGTGCTGGAAGCCGACCCGGCGAAGAGCCACACGCTCAACGCCGGCTACGGCCGCGGCTTTTCGGTCAACGAAGTGCTCGACGCGGTCGATACCGCGACCAATGTGACGATCGCGCGCCGCTACGAAGGGCGTCGCGCCGGCGATCCCGATGCATTGATCGCCGACAATGCCGCGATCCTCGCGACGCTCGACTGGACGCCGCAGCGCGACAAGCTGACGACGATCGTCGCGGATGCGCTGGCTTGGGAGCGCAAATTGTCTGAGCTTGGGACGGAGCGCATGGCATGAGGTTGCGCTCGCTGCTGTTCGTGCCGGGGGATCGGCCCGAGCGGATCGAGAAGGCGCTGGGGCTGGAGGCGGACGCGCTGATCCTGGACCTGGAGGATGCGGTCGCGCCGACGCGCAAGGACGCGGCGCGCGAAGCGGTCGCAGCGGCGCTGGCAATCCCGCGCACAGTGCCGCTGTTCGTGCGAGTGAACCCGCTCGATTCGGATCTCATCGCCGACGACATCGCCGCGCTTTCCGGGGCGAAACCCGATGGGCTGGTGCTGCCCAAGGCCGAAGGCGCGGCGTCGGTTGCGGCGCTGGCCGCGCGGCTCGCCCTGCCGGTGCTGCCGGTCGCGACCGAGACGCCCTTCGCGCTGTTTCAACTCGGCAGCTACCGTGAGGTAGCGGCCAATCTGATCGGACTGACCTGGGGCGCGGAGGATCTGCCCGCAGCGATCGGGTCGGTCAGCCGCGCCGACGACGGGCGCTACACCCAGCCGTTCGAAATGGTTCGCAGCCTTGCCTTGTTCGGCGCGCACGCCGCCGGGGTGCCCGCGATCGAGACGATCTTCCCAGATTTTCGTGACGACGCGGGACTCGCAGCCTACGCCGCGCGCGGGCGGCGCGACGGATTTACCGGCATGATGGCGATCCATCCCGCGCAGGTCGCGATCATCAACGCCGCCTTCACCCCGAGCGACGCGGAGATCGCGCAGGCCTGCGCAGTGGTCGATCTGTTCGCGGCGCACCCGGGCGCGGGAGTGTTGCAGCTCGATGGCAGGATGGTCGATGCGCCGCATCTGAAAGCCGCGCAGGCATTACTGGCGCGGGCCGGCTATCCGGGTCCGTAACCACGCGCCGAAGAACCACCACGCCAGCGCCCAGCAGCTGCCGATGCTCCACCCGGCGAGCACGTCGGACGGCCAGTGGACGCCGAGATACACCCGGCTGATCCCGACCGCGCCGGTCAGCAACACCGCCACAGCGATGATGTAGCCGCGGGTGCGGCGACCGGTGACGATCTGGCTGATAAGCAGCGCGAGCGTCAGGTAGATGATCGCGCTGTTGGTGGCGTGGCCGCTCGGGAAGCTCAGGCCGCGGACCTCGACGAGATGATCGACCAGCGCGGGGCGGGGCCGCGCGAACAGCAATTTGGCCTGCGCCGCCAGCACCGACCCGGCCCAGGTCGCGGCGAGCACGAGCCCGGCGGTCAGCCACAGCCGGCGCAGCGCGAGCAGCCCGAGCGTCAGCACGACGAGCGTGGTCAGGACGGTCCCGCCGCCGAGCGCGGTCACGTCGACCATCGCGAGCCGCAGCCAGTCGGGGCCGGCGGGATGCGCGAGATCGCC
>JAZKGJ010000031.1:4168-6235 GCA_040385975.1 Pseudomonadota bacterium
GCGCAGCGCGAGCAGCAATGCCCGGTCGAAGTCGAACGGATAGCGCGCGACCGCGAAACCGGCGATGAGCGCGACCGCGACGGCGAGCGCGCCGAACCCCAGCGCCCACAACAAATGCGGCGGATGCGCGACCCCGGGGGCGGCGGTCTCGGCCTCGGCGAGAAGCGGCTCGCTCATTCGCCGAGCCCTGCGAACCAGTTGGCATAGGGCGTGTTCTTGGCCAGGTGCCGGTTGAAGTCGGGGCTGCCGTCGGTCCACCAGACCGGACCGCGTTCGCCCAGGCGCCGCTTCGCCACATCGACCCGGGCGCGCGCCGCTTGCACCGCGGCGGGATCGCGCTGCCGCTGGCCCGCGCCGACCGCGCGGCGCGCCGCCATCAGTTCGTCGACGATCGCCTGCCGCTCGGCTGCGGGCAAATGCGGATTGGCGGCGCGCCACAGCCGGCCGCGCACGACGAGATACCGACCGTCGGGGGTGAGCGGCGGGGTCATTCGCCGAGCAGCGTCAGCGTGCGCGGGTCGGGGCTGCCGCTCCAGCGACCGAGCGCGGGCGCGAGATCAGCGGCGCCGGCGGCGGTGAAGAGGGTGAGGCTGGAGCGCAGTTTCGCGGCATCGACCGCGCCGAAGACCTGCTCCGCGGTCCGCTCGGCGGGCAGCGCCTGCAACGCGGCGACGCATTCGCGCAGCCGCGCGCCGAGAATGGGGTGGGCGAGATAGGCCTGCGCCTCTGCGAGCGAGCGGATCGCATAATGCTGCGCGGTCGGACTGTGGCCGAGTTCGGCGAGTTGCGGGAAGATGAACCACATCCAGTGGGTGCGTTTCGCGCCGGCGCACAGTTCGGCAAGCGCGGTGGGGTATGTGCCGGCTTGCGCGGTGAGGAAGCGGGAGAGGTTGTGGAGGTCGGTCACTTAAGTCGCGCCCCGCCGTCGGACATGCCGGCTGCGCCGGCCTGCCGCCCGCCGTGACGAGTCCGCGATTTGCTCCGCAAATCGTCGGCCGCACGCGTGGTGGGTCCGCCGGGGCTCGAACCCGGGACCTCTCGATTAAAAGTCGCTTGCTCTACCAACTGAGCTACGGACCCTCACCAACACGGCGCCCGCGCCTAGGGAGACGCTTCGCCCGGGTCAACCGCGCGGCCAGCTGGCGCGCAGTACGCCCGGTGAGCGGATCGCGCCAGCCGGGGGCGAGGCGGGCGAGCGGCGCGAGCACGAAGCCGCGGTGACGGAACGCCGGGTGCGGGATGGCGAGCGCTGCATCGGCCCAGATCCCGCCCGACCAGAGCACGATGTCGAGATCGAGCACCCGCGCGCCCCAGCGCCGTCCCGCCCGCCGACCGAAGTCGCGTTCGATCGCCTTCAGCAGCGCCAGGAACGCGGGCGGGTCGCGGGTGTCCGCCACGACCGCGACGGCATTGGCGTACCGCCGCAGCGACGGTCCGAGCGGCGCGCTGGACGCGATCGGCGATGTCGCGAGCGGGTCGAGCAGCGTCAGCGCGGCGACGACTTCGGCGACCGGGCTGCCGTGACGCCCGTGCCGGTTCGAGCCGAGGGCAACGATGTAGGTTGCGGGCGTCACGCCGCCCCGCGTATCGCCGCCCGGTGATCTCGCCAAGCCCGCTCCCCGCCACCGAACCGCCGCACGATTGTCCGCGCTGCCCGCGGCTGGTCGCGTTCCGGCACGCGTTGCGGGTCGAGCATCCGGGCTGGTGGAATGCCCCCGTCCCCGCCTTCGGCGACCCGCAGGCGTGGCTCGGCATCGTCGGGCTCGCGCCGGGAAAACATGGCGCGAACCGGACCGGGCGGCCCTTCACCGGCGATTTCGCGGGCGAATTGCTCTACGCGACGCTCGCGAAATTCGGGCTGAGCGAGGGGACATTCGATGCCCGCGCCGACGACGGGCTGCAGTTGCGGGGCGCGATCCTGATCAACGCGGTCCGCTGCCTGCCGCCCGAAAACAAGCCGACGCCCGAGGAGATCCGCACCTGCCGGCCGTTCCTCGAAGCGCCGATCGCCGCGCTGCCGAAGGTGCGGGTGTTCGTCGCGCTGGGCCAGATCGCGCACCAGTCGGC
>JAZKGJ010000032.1:0-2470 GCA_040385975.1 Pseudomonadota bacterium
ACTCGAGGACCGGCTCGGCATGATGATCGACGACGACGAGGTCGACGGCGACATGTTGGCGACCTTCGGTGCCTTGGTCGCCTTCGCCGAAGCCAAGGTCGCCGATTGAACGAGCGTCACGCCTGGGCCCGGGACGGGCGAGGCGGCAGCGAATTGCTTCACCTCACCCCCGGCACCAACGGCACGAGCATCATTGCCGCGCTTCCCCCGTTCGAGGAGGCGAACCGCACCCGTGCGCTGCTGGCGACAATCCTGCGCGACCTTAACACGCGCGGCTTCACCACCGCGCTGCCCGACCTGCCGGGACAGAGCGAGAGCGTGGTCGCAACCGAGGACGCGCGGCTGGCGGATTGGCGCAACGCTTTTGCCGCCGCGGCGCTGGCGCTGCCGGGATGCGTCCATGCCGTCACGCTGCGAGCGGGAGCTTTGGTCGATATCGACGCGGAGGTGGCGAGCCGCTGGATGCTGTCGCCGCAGGGAGGCGCCGCGTTGGCGCGCGAACTGGAACGCCTGCGCCAGCTCGGCGACGGGCTTGCTGCGGGCAACAAACTCGCCGACGATTTGATCGCCGAGTTGAACGGTGCCGAACCCGCGATCACCGGCCCGATCCGCACGCTCCGCCTGGCGAGCGAACCGCAACCCGCCGACCGCACGATCGACGCCGCGCCGCTGTGGCGCCGCGCCGAACCCGATAACGACCCGGCGCTCGCGGCGTTGCTCGCCGACGATATCGCGGAGTGGATCGCTACATGCGGAGCCTGACCGCCTTCGGCTGCGTGGGCGAAACGCTGATCGGCACGCTCGATCTGCCCTCTATCCCCGCGGAGGCGGCGGTTCAGCCTGGGCTCGCGCCTTCGCGGGAGCACAGAAATGATACGACGACGGGCCTGTTGATCGTTTCCGGCGGTAACGAGATCCGGATCGGTGCACATCGCGGGATGGCGCTGCTGGCAGCACGCGTCGCTGCGGCGGGTTACCCCGTGTTCCGCTTCGACCGCCGCGGGGTCGGCGATTCGACCGGAGCGAACGGTGGGTTCGAAACCAGTGCCCCCGACATCGCCGCCGCCGCCGCGCACTTCCGCGCGCTCCAGCCGCAGCTGACCCGCGTCGTCGGATTCGGCAATTGCGACGCCGCGACTGCACTCGCCCTGTTCGGCCGTGACGCCGGGATCGACGACCTGGTGCTAGCCAATCCGTGGACGATCGAGCCGACCGACGACCTCCCCCCACCCGCCGCGATCCGCGCGCGCTACGCCGCCAAGCTGAAAGCGCCGCGCGAATGGTGGCGGCTGCTCAGCGGCGGCGTGAACTTCGGCAAGCTCGCACGTGGCCTCCGCAAGGCCGGTGCCGCCCCAAGCAGCGCGCTCGCTGACCGTCTCCGCGCCGCGCTACCCGCGGCCGCGACCATCCTGACCGCGCGCGGCGACAACACCGCGATCGCCTTCCGTGCCGCGCTTCCGCAGGTGGCCGTGACCGAATGCGACACCGCCAGCCACAGCTTCGCCGGACCCGAAAACGCCGACTGGCTGTTCGAACGATTAATCGCAAAACTTTGCTAACCTCTTCGTCATGCTGAACTTGTTTCAGCATCTACGGTGCGGCTGGAACGAATGGTGCCGTCCGACAGATGGACCCTGAAACAAGTTCAGCGTGACGAACAGGTAACCGGCGCTAAGTTATTCCGCTGCCTCGGCCATCTGCTCGAACTCGGCCTCCGCCAGGAACCGTTCGGCATCCAGCGCCGCCATGCACCCGGTCCCGGCGGCCGTGACCGCCTGGCGGTAAATCTTATCCATCACGTCGCCGCACGCGAACACCCCGGGCACGCTGGTCCGCGTGCTCCCGGTCTCGACCGCGATATAATGATCCTTGTCGAGCTCGAGATGCCCGCGGAACAGTTCGGTCGCGGGATGATGCCCGATCGCCACGAACCCGCCCTCGACGTCGATCCGCGAATGTTCGCCGGTAACTGTGTCTTCCAGGTCGAGCGCGACCAGCCCCGCGGTCCCGCCGCCGTCGACGAACTCGCGCACTTCCTTGTTCCAGACGACGGTGATCTTCGGATGCGCGAACAGCCGGTCCTGCAAAATCCGTTCCGCCCGCAGCGAATCGCGGCGGTGGATCAACGTCACGTCGTCGCTGTGGTTGGTCAGGTACAGCGCCTCCTCGACCGCGGTATTGCCGCCGCCGATCACCGCGACCTTCTTGCCGCGAAAGAAGAATCCGTCGCAGGTCGCGCACGCGCTGACCCCCTTGCCCTTCATCGCCTCCTCGCTTGCCAGCCCCAGCCATTTCGCCTGCGCGCCGGTCGCGATCACCAGCACGTCGCCTTCGTACACATCGCCGCTGTCGCCGGTCAGCCGGAACGGCCGCCGCGTCAGGTCGACGCCGGTCACCGTGTCCCAGATCAGGCGCGTGCCGACGTGCTCGGCCTGTTTCTGCATCTGCTCCATCAGCCACGGGCCCTGGA
>JAZKGJ010000033.1:0-516 GCA_040385975.1 Pseudomonadota bacterium
GCGCGGCCGAGGCGCACGATCAGGCGGTCCGCTTCGCGGGGAAGGGCTATGCCGCGTTCGCGCTCAACTATTTCGCGTGGGACCTGAAAAAACTGACGGGCCCGCCCAATTATCACGTCAACCAGCCGATCGAGTTGATCGCGCAGGTGCGCGACTGGCTGGCGACGCGGCCCGAGGCGGATGTGCGGCGGCTGGGGGTCTACGGTCATTCGAAGGGCGCCGAATATGCCGCGCTCGCGGCGAGCTATTATCCGTGGATCAAGGCGGTCATCGCCTGCGTGCCGAGCGACGCGGTGTGGGAAGGTTACGGCATCAACGACGGCCGCAACACCTTCGACGCGAAGCTGACCTGGCCGGTGCAGCGGTCGTCGTGGAGTTGGCAGGGACAGCCGCTGCCGTACATCCCGCTCTACAAATGGGCCGATCGCAAATGGTTCGATAACACCGAGCTCTATTCGACTTCGCGCGCCGATCATCCGGCGCATCTCGGTAGCGGACAGGGCGACGATGTCTTCG
>JAZKGJ010000033.1:526-1982 GCA_040385975.1 Pseudomonadota bacterium
CCGGCGCAGAGCGGCGCGGCGCGGATACCGGTCGAACGGTCGCGTGCGCGGTGGCTGTTGCTCGGCGGCGCGAAGGACGAAGTGTGGGCGTCGGGCGAGATGGCGACGGCGCTCGGCAAGCGGCTGGGCAGGCGGGCGACGACCGTCGTCTATCCGACCGCGGGGCACCAGATCTGTGGTGCGGGGACGTATCCCAGCCACATCTGGGCCGACGCGTCGCCCGACCCGCGCGTCAAGGATCCGACCGCCGAAGGCGCTGCGCAGGTCGATGCGTGGTGGCGGATGCAGGCGTTTCTGAAACGCGCGCTTTAGGAGCGCGGCTGGACAGCGCGGGGGGCCATGCGTAGCGGGTCTGGGGCATGAGCCAATCCGCAACGCCCGATTCCATCCTGATCATCGATTTCGGGAGCCAGGTGACGCAACTGATCGCGCGGCGGGTGCGCGAGGCCGGGGTATTCAGCGAGATCGTGCCGTTTCAGTCGGCGGCGGCGGCGTTCGCGCGGCTGGCGCCCGGCGGAATCATTCTGTCGGGCAGTCCGGCGTCGGTAGTCGATGCCGACAGCCCGCGTATTCCGGACACGATCCTGCAAGCGGGGCTGCCGATCCTGGGCATCTGCTACGGCCAGCAGGCGTTGACCGCGCAACTGGGCGGGACGGTCGAAAAGGGCAATTCGGGCGAATTCGGGTCCGCCTTCATCGAAATCGCCGACGATTGCGCGCTGTTCGATGCGCTCTGGACGCCGGGCGAGCGGCATCAGGTGTGGATGAGCCACGGCGACAAGGTGACCGCGCTCGCTCCGGGTTTCCGCAGCGTCGCCGCCAGCCCCGGCGCGCCTTATGCGGTGATCGCCGACGACCAACGCCGCATCTACGCGATGCAATTCCACCCCGAAGTCTATCACACGCCGGATGGCGGCAAACTGATCGCCAACTTCGCGCGGCACGTCTGCGGGCTGGCGGGCGACTGGACGATGGCCGAGTTTCGCGCCGAAAAGGTTGCCGCGATCCGTGCGCAGGTCGGCAAGGGTCGCGTGATTTGCGGGCTGTCGGGCGGGGTCGACAGTTCGGTCGCGGCGGTGTTGATCCACGAAGCGATCGGCGAGCAGCTGACCTGCGTGTACGTCGATCACGGGCTGATGCGCGCGGGCGAAAGCGAGCAGGTCGTCGCGCTGTTTCGCCATCACTACAACATTCCGCTGGTCCACGTCGAAGCCGAGGCGCTGTTCCTGAACGGCCTCGCCGGCGTCACCGACCCCGAAGCCAAACGCAAGTTCATCGGCAAGACCTTCATCGAAGTGTTCGAGGCCGAGGCGAAGAAGCTCGGCGGTGCCGACTTCCTGGCGCAGGGGACGCTCTATCCCGACGTGATCGAGAGCGTGAGCTTCACCGGCGGGCCGTCGGTGACGATCAAGAGCCACCACAATGTCGGCGGGCTGCCCGAGCGGATGAACATGCA
>JAZKGJ010000034.1:0-4693 GCA_040385975.1 Pseudomonadota bacterium
ATGCCCCTCTACCTCAACGAAGACCAGACCATGCTCCGCGACACCGCGCGCGAGTTTATCGCCGATGTCGCCCCCGTGTCGCACCTGCGTGCGCTCCGCGACGCGGGCGACCCGACCGGCTTTTCCCGCGACCTGTGGAAGCAGTTCGCCGAGATGGGCTTCACCGGTATCCTGATGGAAGAAGCCGCCGGCGGGCTCGGCCTGGGCCATGTCGAGGCAGGGATCGTGCTGGAGGAGATCGGCCGGAACCTGTCGCCCTCGCCGTTCCTGACCACCGCGGTCGCCGCGGTATCGGCGCTTCAGAATACCGCCCATGCCGACCGCTGGTTCCCCGGCATTCTCGCTGGCGAGACCGTCGCCGCGCTTGCGATCGACGAACACGCCAAGCACCGCAGCGACGTCGCGCTCAAGGGCGAACGCGCGGGCAACGGCTTCCGCCTGACCGGCTCGAAGCGCTTCGTTCAACACGGTCATGTCGCCGACCTGCTGATCGTCGCCGCGCGCACCTCCGGATCTACATCCGACAGTCACGGTGTCACGCTGTTCGCGGTGCCGCGCGACACCGCCGGGCTCGACGCCCGCCCCGAACGGCTCGCCGATTCCTCGCTCGCCAGCCGGATCGATTTCGATATCGAGGTCGATGCCGACGCGGTGATCGGTGAGGTCGACGCGGGCCGCGACCCGCTCGGCAAGCTGCTCGCCGCGGGCCGTACCGGCGCGTCGGCCGAATTGCTCGGGGTCGGCGGCGGCGCGATGGACATGACCGTCGGCTATCTCAAGGAGCGCAAGCAATTCGGCGTCGCGATCGGCAGCTTCCAGGCGCTCCAGCACCGCGCTGCGCACCTCTATTCGGAAATGGAAGTCGCCCGCGCTGCAGTCCTCAAGGCGCAGCAGCAGCTCGACGCCGGCGACCCGCGCGCCGACGCCGCGGTGTCGGTTGCCAAGGCGCAGACCAGCCTCGCCACCACGCTCAGCGTGCAGGAAGGCGTCCAGATGCACGGCGGGATCGGCATGACCGACGAATATGACATCGGCTTCTACATGAAACGCGCGCGCGTGCTGGCCGAACTGTTCGGCGACGCCAATTTCCACGCCGACCGGCTGGCGCAGGCGGCGGGGTATTGAAATGAACCCCTGCTCCGGCGAAAGCCGGAGCCCAGGGCCCCGAGCGAAGTGTTTGTCGCTCTGGGCTCCTGCGTTCGCAGGAGCACTGAAAGCCAGATGACCGACACCCCCGCCCCTCGCGCCACGCCCGAACAGCTAGTCGCCGGGCTCACCACTTTGCTCGACGTCGAACAGATCGACACCGACCTCTACCGCGGTGCGCGCATCCCGGGCGGCAAGGGCCGCGCGTTCGGGGGACAGGTGATCGCGCAGGCGCTCCAAGCCGCGCAGCGCTCGACCGACGATCCGAAGGCCGCGCATTCGCTCCACGCCTATTTCATGCGTGCCGGCGACGACGAATTTCCGATCATCTACCGCGTGGTGCGCGATTTCGACGGCAAGAGCTTCGCCACGCGCCGCATCATCGCGCAGCAGAACGGCCAGCCGATTCTCAACATGGCGGCGTCGTTCCAGGTACCCGAGGACGGCCTCGCGCACCAGGTGACGATGCCCGACGTTCCCGCCCCCGAGGACCTCAAGTCCGACGCCGAACTCCGGCTGGAGATCGTGCACCGCGTGCCCGAGAAGTTTCAGCGCTTCTTTCGCGATCGCCAAAGCCCGATCGACATCCGCCCGGTCTATGGCCGCAGCTGGTTCGAACCGGTCAAGCGCGAGGCGCGCAACGACAGCTGGTTTCGCGCCGCCGCGCCGCTCGGTGACGATCCGGCACTGCACCGCGCGGTACTGGCCTATGCCTCCGACATGGCGTTGCTCGGCACCGCCGCGCTCCCCCACGGAGTGAACTGGCTGACCAGCAATTTGCAGACCGCGAGCCTCGACCACGCGCTGTGGCTGCACGAGGATTTCCGCGCCGACGAATGGCTGCTTTACGCCACCGACAGCCCCTGGGCCGGGCACGCCCGCGGGTTCAACCGTGGCCAGATCTTCACGCGCGATGGCCGCCTGGTCGCCAGCGTGGCGCAGGAAGGGCTGATGCGTCTGCGCGAGTAAGCATGGATTAAATGACCGTTTATGCGATCTTTTCATTTCGAACGTAGGACATCGATCTTACCCGGAGATCGTCATGCATCGCCTCTTGTACATCAGCACCGTGCGCACGCTGATCTCACCTGCCGAACTTGACTCGATCCTGCGCATTTCGCGTCGCAACAACGCCGCGGACGCAGTCACCGGCTTGCTGGTGACCGGCGGCACACGGTTCCTCCAGGTGCTGGAAGGAGAGCGCGAGAGCGTCATGCGGACCTTCGATCGCATTGCCGCCGACCCGCGCCATTTTGCGATCGTGCGGTTGGCCGACCAACCGATTTCCGTGCGCGCCTTTCCCGCCTGGCGAATGGGTCACACCGTTGGCGGTGACGGCACATCGCTCTCCACAATCATCGCCGCGATCGCCGACCCGAGCCTGCGCGCCTATTTCGCCGGTTTTTCAGAAATACACGCCGCGGCCTAGTGCGCCGTGCGGCCGTATTCCTGCTTGGTGACGGGATGCGACGACGACAGCCCGCCATCGACCGCCAGCGCCTGGCCGTTGACGTAGCTCGCCGCGTCCGACGCCAGGAACGCCGCGACTTCCGCCAGTTCCTCGGGCTGCGCACCGCGGCGCAGCGGATTGAGCCGCCCGACCCGGTCGATCTTCCCAGCCTCTCGCGCATAGTCGAAGGTCGGCTTGGTCATGCCGGTCTCGGTCAATCCCGGACAGATCGCGTTGACGCGCACATTGCTGCCCGACAATTGCTGCGCCGATGTCATCGCCAGATTGATGACCCCCGCCTTCGATGCCGAATAGGCCGGCCCGCCCGCCCCCGAACGAATTCCGGCGACGCTCGCGGTCAGCACGATCGCGCCGCCGCCACGCTTGGCGATTTCGGGAGCGGCATGTTTGATCGCCAGGAACGGCCCGATCAGATTCACGCGCAGCACTTCGGCGATCAGTTCGACATCGGTGTCGAAGATGCCCGGCAAGCCACCCGAGATCCCGGCATTGGCGAACATGATGTCGAGCCCGCCGAAGCTGCCGGTGGCGAGTTCGACCGCCTTCATGACATCGGCCTCTACCCCCGCATCGAGCCGGATCGCGCGCGCGGTGCCGCCCACATCGACGATCGCGCTGACGGTGTCCTCGACCGCATCGGTCTTGTCGGCGCACACCACCTGCCCGCCTTCGCGCGCGAACAGCAACGCGGTCGCGCGGCCGATGCCGGACCCAGCACCGGTAACGATGATCGATTTACCCGAAAACCGCATATCTACCTCCAAATCGTCATCCCAGCGAACGCTGGGATCTCAGGCCCCATTCAAGACCGCATAAGACCCCAGCCTTCGCTGGGGTGACGGTAACGTTTCTAGATCATAATCCCGCCGTCGATGACGATGGTCTGCCCGGTCATGTAGCTGCTTGCGCGGCTTGCCAGGAACGCGACCGCGCCAGCGATTTCGTCGGGCTGGCCGATCCGGCGCAGCGGAGTGCTCGCGAACCGTTTCGCGACTGCCGCCTCATCCTCCCACAGCGCGCGCGCGAAATCGGTCTTGATCAGCCCTGGCGCGATGCAGTTGATCCGCACGCCGCTCGGCCCGAATTCGTGCGCCAGATTGCGGACCAGCGCCATGTCGGCTGCCTTGGAGATACCATATGCGCCGATCACCGGCGTCCCGCGCAGCCCGCCGATCGAGGAGATCACGACGATTGAACCGTCCCCGCGCTCGATCATCTCCGGCGCGCACAGCTGGATCAGCCAGTGGTTCGACAGGATATTATTGTCGAGGATCTTGCGGAACTGCTCGTCGCTGATTCCGCTCATCGGCCCATAATAGGGATTGCTCGCGGCGTTGCAGACCAGCACGTCGATCCGTCCGAACGCGGCGCGGGTCTCGGCGACCAGATGTTCCAGCGCCGTCTTGTCCGAGATGTTCGCCGCCGCCGCGATCGCGGTGCCCTCGCCGAACCGCGCGTTCAGTTCGGCCGCGACTGCGTCGCACGCATCCTGCTTGCGGCTCGAAATGACGACCATCGCGCCCTGCTCGGCCAGCGCTTCGGCCGATGCCTTGCCGATGCCCTTGGTCGACCCGGTGATGATCGCGACGCGACCGGCAAGATCGAATTGCCCGCTCATCCCAATCCCCGTTCGCCCTGAGCGAAGTCGAAGGGCAAAGCGTCCCGGGTGCTTCGACTACGCTCAGCACAAACGGAATTGAGCGTGGTCATGCCCCCGCCCGCTCGGCAAAGCCCCACGCCGCGTCGGCGAGTGCGTGCACGCGCTGCACCGTCCGCTCGGCCTGCGCGCTCGACGCGGTGCCGTCGATGATGCGCTTCTTGATGCCTTGGACGATGCCGGTCAGCCGGAACAGATTGTACGCGAAATACCAGTCGAGCTGCGGCACCCCGTCGCGACCGGTCGCGGCGCAATAGCGCTCGACCACCTGCGCCATCGTCGGGATACCGGTGTCGGGACCGTCGATCCCCATCACCCCCGAACGCCCCTCGGGCTGCGTCACCCAGTTCATCAGCAGATAGCTGAAGTCGGCGAGCGGATCGCCCAGCGTCGACAGCTCCCAGTCGAGCACCGCGATC
>JAZKGJ010000035.1:0-6188 GCA_040385975.1 Pseudomonadota bacterium
CCACCTGCTGACCTTCTTCACCGTCGGCCCGAAGGAAGCGCGCGCCTGGACCGTCGAAGCCGGCGCGACCGCACCGCAGGCTGCGGGCGAAATCCACGGCGACTTCGAAAGGGGCTTCATCCGCGCCGAAACGATCGCGTTCGACGATTACGTGACGCTCGGCGGCGAAGCCCGCGCCCGCGAAGCCGGCAAACTGCGCGCCGAGGGCAAGGGCTATGTCGTGGCCGACGGTGACGTGATGCACTTCCTGCATAGCTGAGCCGGTTGCGGCGTGGGTGGTTGCTTCCTATTGAGATCGCGTGCTCGCTCGTCTCATCCTCGTCCTGCTTCTGAGCGCCTTTTCGCTTCCGGCAGCGGCCGCGAATGATTGTCACGAGCGGGTAACGGCGCATCATGCGATGCCGTCCGATCACGACGCGCCGGTGCCGGCAACCCCGAGCCAGCATCTCTGCATCGGCTGCGTCCCGCCGAACAACTGGCCGGGACAGCCGGCGGCAGTCCCCACTCCGGTAACAGCGGTGCCGGTCGTGGCCACCATTGTGCGGTTCGATGTCGGCATCGCCGCGCCGCCCGTCCTGCCACCTCCGAAACGCGGTTGAGCAAATGGGCTTCAGCCCGATCTCAACGCGTTTCCCGGAGAATACAATGACCAGAAGTTACCTGCTCGTGGCGCTTGCCGCGGCGGCGGCGCTGCCCGTTTCGGCGGCAGCGCAGAATCCCGATCACCACGCCATGCCCGTGCCCCCCGCGGCCGACCCTGCCCCCACGTCGCAAACGCCTGCGCCGGCACCGATCATGCCGGCGATGGATCATTCCACCATGTCCGGCATGGACCACGGCGCCATGTCGGGCATGACCGCGATGATCGGAGAAGGCGCCTACCAGCAGGGCTCTGGCACCGCGCGCCTGCCCGGCGCCGAGGGCCACATGCGCGGCCAGATGATTCACACCGGCGAGTGGATGCTGATGGCGCATGGCTATGCCTGGGGCGTCGTGACGGATCAGGGCGGGCCGCGCGGCGATGACATGGCGTTTGTCGCGTCGATGGCCATGCTGATGGCCGACCGCGACCTGAGCGAGCGCGTTCACTTGCAACTGCGCGCGATGGGGAGCCTCGAGCCGTTGATGGGGCCGCGCGGCTATCCCAATCTCTTCGCAACCGGGGAAGTCGCGAATGGCCAGCCGCTGGTCGATCGTCAGCATCCGCACGATCTTTTCATGGAGCTGGCGGGGCGGCTCGATTACCGGATCGGCGAGGCCAGCGCGTTCCTGTACGGGGGCCCGGTCGCCGAACCCGCGCTCGGGCCGAGCGCCTTCATGCACCGCGGCTCGGCGCGCTATCAGCCGCTGTCGCCGATCACGCATCATTGGTTCGATTCGACCCACATCACTTACGGCGTGGTAACCGCGGGCTATGCCGCCCCGCGCTGGCAGCTCGAAGCCTCGGCGTTTCGCGGGCGCGAACCCGACGAACATCGCTGGGGGATCGAGACACCCAAGCTCGATTCGTGGAGCGTGCGCGGGACGTGGACGCCGACCGCGAACGTGGCGGTCCAGCTCAGCCACGGTCGGCTCAAGGAGCCCGAGGAACAGCATCCCGGCGAGGATGAGCGCCGCACCACTGCCAGCGTGCATTATGCACGCGGCGGGCTAACCACGACCTTCGCCTATAGCCTGAAGGACCGGTTGCCCGGCGCGAAGCTCAGCGCGTTCCTGGCCGAGGCGAACTGGGACCTGACCGGGCGCCACAGCGTCTTCGCACGGGTGGAAAACGTGGCGAACGACGAGCTGTTTCCGAATCCGCTCGACCCGCTGCACGACCGGACATTCCGGGTGACGCGGGGGGAACTCGGCTATGCCTACCGCATCCCGCTAAGCGGCGCGTTCGGAGTCGCGCTGGGCGGCACCGTCGCGCTCTACGGCAAGCCCGGCGCGCTCGATGCGGCCTATGGCGACAATCCGGTCAGTGGCACACTCTTCGCCAAATTCGCGCTGGGGCTATAGCGGATTGCCGGCCGCGCTATAGGATGACGGCATGAGACTCCCGTTTGCCGCCGCCGTCCTGCTGGCCTTGTCCGGCTGCTATCCGTGGACCCCGCCCGCGCTATCGCCGGTAACGCAACCGGCCGGTCCGGCGACGGGTGCCGCGGCGCGATCGGCCCCGGCCGCGGCGCGCGCGCCGGTCACGATCCTGGTATCGATCGACGGCTTCCGCCCCGATTACCTGCGCCAGGGCAATACCCCGACGCTCGACCGGCTGGCGCGCGACGGCGTGTCGGCGGCGATGCGCCCGGTGTTCCCGACGATGACCTTTCCCAACCATTATTCGATGGTGACCGGACTGTGGCCGGGACGGCACGGCATCATCAACAACACCATGCTCGACCCGGCGCGCCCCGGGGTCGTCTTCCGCACCGCCGATTCCGCGCAGGTTCGCGACGGCTTCTGGTGGGACGGGGCCGAGCCCTTGTGGGTCAGTGCCGAGCGCGCAGGGATCCGCACGGGCACGATGTTCTGGCCGGGCTCGGAAGCCGAAATTCGCGGCTTACGCCCCAGCGCGTGGGTCCCGTACGCTGCTCAGATCGACGCCTCGCGCCGGGTCGATTTCGTGCTCGACTGGCTGCGGCGCCCGCTGGGCGATCGGCCCGGCTTCCTGACGCTCTATTTCGACACGATCGACAAGACCTCGCACAACGCGGGCTACGATTCGCCCGACAAGCTCGCCGCCATCCGCGAAAGCGATGCCGGGGTCGCGCGGCTGCTGGCGGGGTTGGCGGCGCTCGGTCAGCCGGCGAATCTGATCGTCGTATCCGATCACGGCATGGCCGCGGTCCCCGCCGATCACCTGATCGACGTGCAGGACATGGTGCGCAACCCCGCGCTGACGGTGTTGGCGGAGGGACCGCAGCTGTCGGTTTTCGTAAAATCGGGCGGCGAGGATCCGGCGGCGCGGCTGGCGCAATTGCCGCACGCGAAATGCTGGCCGCGCGCAACGATCCCGACCCGCTTTCGCCTCGCCGACAGTCCGCGTGCGCCCGACTGGCTGTGCCTGGCGGATGGCTATTGGCGTTTCGTAGGCGAACCGCCGCGCGCCTATGTGAAGGGCGAACACGGCTTCGATCCGGCCGATCCGGCGATGGCGGCGCTCTTCATCGCGGTCGGCCCGGCGTTCGGGTCGCAGCGCCGGATCGCTTCGTTCGACAATGTCGATCTCTATCCCCTGCTCCGTCGCCTGATCGGCCTGCCCCCCGTGTCCGGGACCGATGCCAGCGACGCGCTTTCGAACAAGGTGCTACGCTGATGCGCTATTTCGAAGATGTCGAAGTCGGTCAGCGCGTCAGTTTCGGCCGCTACGACGTGACCCGCGAAGAAGTGATCGAGTTCGCCAGCAAATACGATCCGCAGCCGTTTCACCTCGACGATGCCGCCGCCGCAAAGACGCACTTCGGGCGACTGTCCGCCAGCGGCTGGCACACCTGCGCGATGACGATGGCGATGGTCGTGGCCGGCTTCAAGGAGCGCCGGGAAGCGGGGCTCGGTTCGCCCGGGATGGACGAACTGAAATGGCTGCGCCCGGTCTATCCCGGCGACACCCTGCGCTGCGAGACCGAGGTCCTGTCGAAACGCGCCTCGGCCAGTCGCCCCGAAATGGGGCTCTACAAGAGCCGCATGACCGTCCTGAACCAGCACGACGAGCCGGTCATGACCTACGTCTCCAACGGCATGATCCGGACCCGCCCGAGCGGATAGCCCACGCGGTCTAGTGTTTGATGTTGCGCCAGACGTTCCGGTACGCGCCGATCGCCAGGATCACGAAGATCGCCAGGAAGCCGAGCACCGCCCAGCCGAGCGTGTGCCGCGCTTCCAGCTTCGGCTCGGCGGTCCACACCAGGAACGCCGACACGTCCTTCGCCATCTGCTTGACGGTCGCTTTGGTGCCGTCGGCGTAGCTCACCTGGCCTTCGCTGGTCAGCGGCGGCGTCATCGCGATGTTGAGGTTCGCGAAATACGGATTGTAGTGCAGCCCCGGCGGGGTCACCGACCCCGGAAACTCCTTGACCAGCTTCGCCGGCTGCGCAGCCTCATAGCCGGTCAGCAGCGAATAGATGTACGCCGGCCCGTCGTGCCGCGCCTTGGTCATCAGCGACAGGTCGGGCGGGATCGCATTGTTGTTGGCGGCGCGCGCCGCGACATCGTTGGCGAACACCAGCGGGAATTTGTCGGCGGGCGTGTTGGCGCGGGTCGCGGCCTCGCCGGTATCGGGGTTCACGCCCGGCGACTGCACCGACCACTGCGTCGCGATCGCCTTCACCTCGGCTTCGGAATAACCGATCTCGCCCAGGTCGCGGAACGCCACCTGGCGCAGCGAATGGCACGCGCTGCACACTTCCTTGTAGACCTGGAACCCGCGCTGGAGCTGCGCGCGGTCGAACTTGCCGAGCGGCCCGTCCGACGCCAGCGCGATATGCTTGGGGTGCTTGTGGAATTCGTGTTCGGCGGTCGCCGCTTCGGGTTCGGCGATCGTGCCGTAGACGGTGAACGCCAGCGCGATCGCGAGCACGCCGCAAAAGGCGAGGCCGACCGCCCAGGAGATGAAACGGATCATATTGGTCTCTCGTCCCTTCGGGTCGCGCTTACGCCAGCGCGGTCTGCGCGGGGCTGGTGCCGCCGTGCCTGGCCAGCACCGCCTCGGTAATCGAATTCGGGAGCGGCCGCGGCCGTTCCATTCGCGACACGATCGGCAGGATGATCAGGAAGTGCGCGAAATAATAGATCGAGGTCAGCTGGCTGAGGATAACCACAACCGGAGTCGCCGACGACCCGCCGCACCAGCCAAGCACCGCGATGTCGACCACCAGCACCCAGAAGAAGATGCGGTAGGTCGGGCGGTAATTGGCCGAACGCACTGGCGACGAATCGAGCCACGGCAGAAAGAACAGCAGCAGGATCGACCCGAACATCGCCAGCACGCCCCACAATTTGGCCGGCAGGATGAAATCGACCGTGAACGCGCGCAGGATCGCGTAGAATGGCCAGAAATACCATTCGGGCACGATATGCGCCGGGGTCGAGAGCGGGTTGGCGGGGATGTAATTGTCCGGGTGGGCCAGGAAATTGGGCGCGAAGAACAAGAGCGCGGCGAAGATGATCAGGAACACGCCGACCCCGACGCCGTCCTTGGCGGTGTAATAGGGGTGGAACGGCACCGTGTCCTGTTCGCCCTTCACCTCGACGCCCGTGGGGTTGTTCGACCCCGGGATGTGCAGCGCCCAGATGTGGAGGATGATGACCCCCGCGATCACGAACGGCAGCAGGTAATGGAGCGAGAAGAAGCGGTTGAGCGCGGCATTGTCGGGCGCGAATCCGCCGAGCAGCCACACCCGGATGCTCTCTCCGACCAAGGGTATCGCCGAGAAGAAGCCGGTGATGACCTGCGCGCCCCAGAAGCTCATCTGCCCCCACGGCAGCACGTAGCCCATGAACGCGGTCGCCATCATCAGCAGGAAGATGACGACGCCCAAGAGCCACACCATCTCGCGGGGTGCCTTGTACGAACCGTAATAGAGCCCGCGGAAGATGTGGACGTAGACCACGATGAAGAACATCGACGCGCCGTTGGCGTGCGCATAGCGCAGCAACCAGCCCGAATTGACGTCGCGCATGATATGCTCGACCGAATCGAACGCGATCGCGCCATTGGCGGCATAATGCATCGCCAGCACGATCCCGGTGACGATCTGAACCACCAGCGCCAGCCCCGCGAGCACCCCGAAATTGTAGAAATAATTCAGGTTGCGCGGCACCGGATAGCCCGCGCCGATCGCGTTATAGACCAGCCGCGGCATCGGCAGCCGTTCGTCCAGCCACCGCATGACCGGGTTCTGCGGCGCGTAATGTTTGGCCCAGGGAAAGCTCATGGCGTGGTCCTCAGCCGACCGTGACGGCTGTGTCGGAGGTGAAGGTATATTCGGGAACCTGCAGGTTCAGCGGCGCGGGGCCTTTGCGCACGCGCGCGGCGGTGTCGTAATGCGACCCGTGGCACGGGCAGAAATAGCCGCCGAAATCGCCGCGCGCCTCACCCTCGGCCGCGCCCAGCGGCACGCAGCCGAGATGGGTGCACACCCCCATCGTGATCAGCCAGTTCTTCTTGCCCGCCTTGGTGCGCTGTTCCAGCGTCTGCGGATCGC
>JAZKGJ010000036.1:0-8199 GCA_040385975.1 Pseudomonadota bacterium
GGCGATCGTGTTGGCGACGGTCGCGACGGTCAAGCCCGCCAGGCTGATGATGTCGCCGGCTTCGGCGCTGTCGACGGGGACGCGCTCGAGCCCGCGGAAGGCCATGATCTTGGACGCGCGGCCGGTCTCGACCACCTTGCCGTCGGGGTCGAGCGCGTGGATCGGCATATTGGTCTTGACGCTGCCGCTGAACACCATCCCGGTCAGGATGCGACCGAGGAAATTGTCGCGGTCGAGCAGGGTCACCAGGAACTTGAACGGGCCGTCGGGGTCGGCGCTGGGCGCGGGGACGTGGCTGACGATGGTTTCGAAGAGCGGGCCGAGCGTGCCTTCGCGGACATCGGGATTGTCGCCGGCGTAGCCGTTGCGGCCGCTGGCGAAGAGGACGGGGAAGTCGAGCTGTTCGTCGTTGGCGTCGAGCGACACGAACAGGTCGAACACCTCGTCGAGGACTTCCTGTGCGCGCGCGTCGCTGCGGTCGATCTTGTTGACGACGACGATCGGCTTGAGGCCGAGCGCGAGCGCCTTGCCGGTCACGAACTTGGTCTGCGGCATCGCGCCCTCGGCGGCGTCGACCAGCAGGATGACGCCGTCGACCATGCTGAGGATGCGTTCGACCTCGCCGCCGAAATCGGCGTGGCCCGGCGTGTCGACGATGTTGATCCGGGTGTCGCCGTCCTTGCCGTGCCATTCGACGCTGGTGCACTTCGCCAGGATCGTGATCCCGCGTTCCTTTTCCAGGTCGTTGGAATCCATCGCGCGCTCTTCGATGCGCTGGTTGTCGCGGAAGGTGCCCGACTGGCGGAAAAGCTGATCGACCAGGGTCGTTTTTCCATGATCGACGTGCGCGATTATGGCCACGTTGCGGAGGCTCATCGGATTTCTCTGAATGCAAGGAACGGAAGTTGGCCGCGCCCTAGCGCGATTTGCTGCAAAAGCGAAGGGCCGCCGTTCCGGATGGAACGGCGGCCCTCGCGATCAGGTCGGTCGAGCGATCAGAACTTGTAGCTGACGCCGACCTTCAACCGCCACAGCGACGACGAATTCTGGACCAGGAACGCGTCGTTGGCGTTCAGCCCGAACCCGCTGATGATGTAGCGGCCCGCCGCATCTACCCCGGTGCCGGTGGTCTGCGCCACGTCGATCAGCCCCGAGAACTGGCCGCGACGGAAGACGTTATAGTCGTCGTCGAGCAGGTTCAGGAAGTTGTCGAGCGTCGCGTAGAGCCGGATCTTGTCCTCGGCCAACCCGAACAACGATGCCGGCCCCGGCAGTTCCTGCGAGAAGGTCAGATCGACGTCGAAGAAGGTCGGGTTGGTGCAGGCGTTACGCGCGATCGAGCGACCCTTGTACTTGCTCGCGCAATCCGACTGGTTGACGTAATTCACCAGATTCTGAACCGCGGTCGCGTTAGACGTCGGCGCCAGATTGGGGTCGGTGATCCCGGTCGGGACATAGAGCAGTGAGTTGTCGAACCCGGCCGAACCGTCGTTGAAGTTGCCGCTGTTGGTGAAGGTCAGGCTGTACGGCCGCCCGGTGCGGGCCACCGCGGTGACCCCGAACACCGTCGCCAGATCCTTGAACAGCGTCTCGGTGAACCGTGCGGTCATCGAGATGTTGTGCCGGCTGGCGAAGAAGCCGCGCGATTCGTCGGGAGCCTGCCGGTCGAACGCCGCCGTCAGCTGATAATTCGACCCGGCGGTCGAATTGTACATGTTGCGACGGTCATGCGAGTCGGTGAACGCATAGCCCAGGCTGAAGAACGACGAACCGCCGTCGGTGAACAGCCCGGTATTGAAGCTCTTGTTCAGAATGACCGAGGCGATCTGGCTGGTGAAGCCCTTCGAATTGGTCAGCTGATATTCCGAGTTGCGCGTCGTCGAATAGCACGGCGTCGTCACGTTGATGAACCGGTCGTCGACATAGGTCGCCGCGCAGCCCGCGTTGGTCGGATCGACCGCGCGGTAGATCGGTCGGCCGTCGATCGCGAACCCGTTTAGCCCCGCGGTGATCAGCGGCGTGGCGGTCAGGTCGCGGACGTTGAACGGATTGCGGTAGCGGCTGTAGATATAATCCACGCTCACGCGCCAGCCGTCTTGGTTGCCGCCGAAGTTCAGTTCGGTTTCGAATCCGGCGTTCAGCCGCAGCACGGTCGGGGACTTGATGTCGGGGTCGATCGACTGCGCATTGGCGAGGCCGCGCGCCGCCAGCGTCGAAGCACGCTGGGTCACGCACGCCGGCACGCCGGTGAACGCGCCGCCGCCCGGGGTCACGTCGATCTGTCCGGTCGGACAGGTGATCCCGGTGGTCGCGGTGAACGCGCCGTCGGTGGTCGCGCCGCCGATCTTCTGACCGTCGTTCTGGAACGCGTTGCCGAACCACACCCCCGGATCACCGCCCGAGAAGATGCCGACGCCGCCCTTGACCCGGGTCCGCGAGATGAAGCCTTCGTTCTCGAAATTGTAGTTCAGCCCGACCCGCGGCATGAACACCGGCTCGAGCGCGCCGAACCCGACCGCGTTGCTGAAGTTATAGCGGCGCAGGAAGGTCGCGTTCGCGTTCGGGCGGCCACCCGAGTAGAAATCGACCCGGCCGCCGATGGTGGCATTCAGCTTGTCGGTGACGCGCCAGTCGTCGGAGAGATAGGCGCTCCAGATGCTGCGGGTGAATTCCGCCGCCGCGAAATTGATGTCGCCGGTGGCGCTCGCCTGCGCGAACGCCGCCTCGGTCACGCCGGTGCCGATGTTGGTCGGGCTGTTGCCGGTGCCCGAGGTGATGTTGGCGCTGTTGGCGCCGGTGCCGAGCGAAAGCAGGCCGGCTTCGAAATTGGCGAGGCTGGAGAAGGTCAGCGCACCGGTCGCGTTCTGGACGAACAGGTTGAAGATCTTCGCGCGGTTAAGTTCGGCACCCAGCTTGAAGCTGTGGTCGCCGGCCGACAAGACGCCCTTGCCCTTGAACTGCTGGATGCGGGTTTGCAGGTCGTTGGCCGAGCGCGAGGTGCCCGGGCCCGCGACGATGTTGCCGCGCAGTCCGCTCGGCTGCTGGACCGACACGATGAATCGGGGGATCGGCGAGGCGTCCTGCGCTTCGCCACCGCCGACGGGGTTCTGCGCGTCGATCACGCGCGAGTTGGCGTAGCTGAACTCGGTCGAGAACTTGTCGGACCAGTTCGAATACAGCCGCCCCGAATAATAGTCCGAGGTCGTGCCCGAACGGTAGAAGGTGTTGAAGGTCGCGACCTGCGGCACGGTGGTCGAGAAATCGTCGGGGCGGGTCGTGGCTTCCTCGAGCCGCTGATAGGTCGCTTCCAAGCGGTGCTGATCGGTGATGTAGTAATCGGCCCGGCCGAAAAAGCGGCGGTTCTTGTACGGCAGCGTGGTCGCGATGCCGCCCGATTCCAGCCCGTAGACGGTGCGCAGGATGCGGTCGAATTCGGTGACGTTGGCGGCGGTGACGTTGGCGATCTGATTGGTGAAGCCGGCACCTGTCGGGCCGTCGTCCTGCGACAGCGTCGCCTTGCTCTGCTCGTACGCGCCGAAGAAGAATAATTTGTCCTTGATGATCGGCCCGCCGAGCGTCGCGCCCCAGCGCTTGTCGCTGACCTTGCCGATGACCGGACGGCCGGCGATGCTGTCGCCGCGCAAATCGTCGCCGGTATATTCGTAGAAGCCGGTGCCGTGGAACTTGTTGGTGCCCGACTTGGTCACGACGTTGATCGCGCAGCCGGTGAACTGGCCGTATTCGACGTCGAACGGTGCGAAATTGACCTGCGTCTCGCGGATGCCGTCGTACGGAATCGGGATCGAGCTGCGCGAGGCGAACGGGGTGTCGTTGAGGCCGTAGACGTCGGCCTGAACGATGCCGTCGACGGTGAAGGTGTTGGTGCGGTCGTTGCCGCCCAGACACGACACGCGGTCCTGACCCGACCCGCCGTCGTCGCGGTCGAGGCTGACGCGCGGGTCGATGCGGATCACGTCGCGGATGTCGCGGTTGAACGAGGGTGCGGTCTCCAGCACCGCGGCGCCGAACGAGGTGCCCGGACCGTTCGACAGCTGGGTGACGTTGGCGCGACGGGTGCCGGTCACGACGACGGTCTCGGCCGCGCCCGAGCTCAGCCCGAACTGCAGGCTTGTGTTGCCCTGCAGCGTGGTGGTGATGTCGGAGATGGTCTGGCCTTCGTAGCCCGGCGCGGTCGCGGTTACGGTGTAGGGGCCGCCGGTGACCAGATTGACGACGCGGAAGGTACCGCCGCTGCTGGTGGTCACATTCTGGCTGACGCCGGTGCGGGTATCGGTCACGACGACCTCGGCGCCGTCGAGCGGCTGGCCTTCAGCGCTCTGCACGGTGCCTTCGATGCCGGTGGTGATCTGCTGCGCGGAAACCGCGGCGGGAATCGCGAGCGCGGCGACCGCCACACCCAGGAAAAGGTTGTTACGCATGTATTTAGTCCCCTTGGCGCCCTAGCGCTGTAGCCGCGATTCGCGGTCCGACGAAAGCGCCCCTGCGCCCCGATTATTGCGTTTGCATGACGCGCGCCAGCCGCGCGACGGAGTTATCCACAGACGATTTTGCTGCGTTGCAAAAAAGCATCATTTATGGTGTGGCGGCGGCGACGATCGCCGCCCAGCCGGCTTCGTCGGTCGTGCGCACGCCAAGCTCGGCCGCTTTCTTGAGCTTGGAGCCCGCGCCGGGGCCCGCGACGACCAGTCCGGTCTTCGCCGACACCGAACCCGCGACCTTGGCGCCCAGCGCCTCGGCCTGCGCCTTGGCCTCGTCGCGGCTCAGCGTTTCGAGCGTGCCGGTGAAGACGATCGTCAGCCCGGAGACTTCCGATGCGCGGGTCTCGACCACGAAGTCGGGCGGGTCGAGTTCGCCGAGCAGATCCTCCCACGCCGCGACATTGTGCGGTTCGTGGAAGAAATCGCCGAGCGCGGCGACGACCGCGGGGCCGACCCCTTCGATCAATGCGAAGTCCGCCAGCGCGTCCGCGTCGCCAGCGTGCGCTGCCGCGGCAGCCGCCCGCAACTGCGGCAGCGTGCGGAAATGTTTCATCAGGTCGCGCGCGGTGACCGCACCGACGTGGCGGATGCCGAGCCCGAACAGGAGGCGCGCGGCGTCGGGCGCACGCTTGGCCTCGATCGCGGCGAGCAGCGCATCGACCGATTTGGCCTGCCAGCCTTCACGGCCGATCAGCGCGTCGCGGTGCGTCGCCAGGCGGAAGATGTCGGCGGGCTCGGTCAGCCAGCCGAGGGCGATGAATTCGACCAGGGTCTTTTCGCCCAGCCCCTCGATATCGAGCGCACCGCGCGCGACGAAGTGACGCAGCCGTTCGAGGCGTTGTGCGGGGCAGATCAGTCCGCCGGTGCAGCGCACGTCGACCTCGCCGGCCTCGGCGACGGCTTCGCTGCCGCACTCGGGGCAGTGGTCGGGAAAGGCGAACGCGGGACGCTCCTCGGCACGGGTCAGTACCTCGACGATCTGCGGGATGACGTCGCCGGCGCGTTGCAGGACGACGCGGTCGCCGGGGCGCGCCCCCAGCCGCGCGATCTCGTCGCGGTTGTGGAGGGTGGCGTTGGTGACGACCACGCCGCCGACGGTCACGGGTTCGAGCCGTGCGACCGGGGTCAGCTTGCCGGTGCGGCCGACCTGAATGTCGATGGCGTTGAGAATGGTCTGCGCGCGTTCGGCGGGGAATTTGTGCGCGATCGCCCAGCGCGGTGCCTTCGCGACCTGGCCCAGCCGCGCCTGCCAGTCGAGCCGATCGACCTTGTAGACTACGCCGTCGATGTCGAAGGGGAGATCCGCGCGCGCGGCTTCGATGCCGCGGTAGTGGGCGAGTGCGGCGTCGAGCGTATCGACGCGGGTGAGCGCAGCGGCGACGGGGAGTCCCCAGTCGGCGATCGCGGCCATCACCCCGGTCTGGGTGTCGGCGGGCAGGGCGCTGGTCTCGCCCCAGCCGTGCGCGAGGAAGCGCAGCGGACGGCTGGCGGTCACCGCGGCGTCCTTTTGCCGGAGCGACCCCGCGGCGGCGTTGCGCGGGTTGGCGAACTGGCGCGCGGGCTTGCCGGTGCCTTCAGCTTCGGAAAGCAGGCGGGCGTTGAGCGCGGCGAAGTCGGCCTTCGCCATGTAGATCTCGCCGCGGATCTCGAAGACCACGGGGGGCTCGATATCTCCGCCGTTCGTGCCGAGCGTAGTCGAGGCATCGTCGACCGGCTCATCGTCCCTCGACTTCGCTCGGGACGAACGGAGTTGGGAGGGAATATCCGCGATCGTCGCGACGTTGGCGGTCACGTCCTCGCCGACCTGGCCGTCGCCGCGGGTCAGCGCCTGGATCAACTGGCCGGCTTCGTAGCGGAGCGAACAGGAGAGGCCGTCGATCTTGGGTTCGGCCGTCAGCGCGACGGGGGCGTCGTCGGCGAGCTTCAGATAGCGGCGAACGCGGACGAGGAAGTCGGCGACCTCTTCGTCCGAGAAGGCGTTGTCGAGGCTGGTCATCGGTCGCGCGTGGGCGACCTTGGCGAGCCGGCCGGTGGGGACGGCGCCGACTTTCGTGGCGGGGGAATCGGCGCGGACGAGCTCGGGATGCGCGGCTTCAAGCGCGGCGTTCTCGCGGACCAGCGCGTCGTAGCCGGCGTCGCTGATCTCGGGCGCATCGTCGTTGTGATAGAGCGCATTGTGGCGCGCGATCTCGGCGGCGAGCCAGGCGAGGCGGGCTTGGGGGTCGGTCACCGTCACCGATTAGGGGAGCGGGACGGGGCGCGGCAAGCACCGCCGAACCGCCTGACCTGCGTCAAGTTCGCGCAGAAGCGGTGAACCTTCGCGGACTTTCGCGGTTGCGGCTTTGGAAAAACCGACTGGAGCCGACGATGACCAACCGCCGTGACGTTTTGAAAGGCACCGCCGCCGCCGGGCTGGCCGCGGCGGCCGCACCCGCTTTTGCGCAAGGAGCACGACCGATGCAGGATCCGCAGAGCAAATTCACCAGCGAGCCGTTCAAGGAACAGCCGCAGAAATGGCCGGGGCTGCAGCGCGAGATGACCCCGGTGCCCGATTGCGGCGAGACGAGCTACCAGGGAAGCGGGCGGCTGAGCGGACGCAAGGCGCTGGTGACCGGCGGCGATTCGGGGATCGGCCGCGCCGCCGCGATCGCGTTTTCGCGCGAGGGCGCGGACATCGCGATAAACTATTTCCCGAGCGAGGAGCCCGACGCACAGGACGTCGCGAAGCTGCTGCGCGGCGAGGGGCGCAAGGTCGTGCTGATCCCCGGCGACCTGACCGAGGAGAAGTTCTGCGTGAAGCTGATCGCGGAGGCGAACAAACAGCTCGGCGGGCTCGACATTCTGGTCAACAACGCCGCGTACCAGCAATCGAAGGCGTCGATCGCCGAGATCAGCTCCGAACAGTTCGACCGGACGATGAAGACCAACGTGTATGCGACCTTCTGGCTGTCGAAGGCGGCGGTGCCGTTGATGAAGCCGGGCGCGAGCATCATCAACACCGCGTCGGTGAATTCCTTCAATCCGGGTGAGGAATTGCTCGATTACGCCACCACCAAGGGCGCGATCGAGATCTTCACCAAGGGGTTGGCGAAACAGCTCGCCAAGCAGGGCATCCGCGTGAACGCGGTCGCGCCGGGGCCGGTGTGGACCCCGCTCCAGATCGCGGGCGGGCAATTGCCGGGCAAATTGGGCGAATTCGGGCAGGACACTCCACTCGGTCGCGCGGGGCAGCCAGCAGAGCTGGCGTCGCTGTACGTGACGCTGGTCGATCCGGCGACGAGCTTCACGACCGGGAGCGTGTTCGGCGCGAACGGCGGGACGGGGTCGGTCTGAGGCGGATATTCCTTCCCAAAACCGTTCGGTTCGAGCAGCTTCGAGCATAAGCGAGAAGCGTTCGTCGAGAACGCCTTCTCGACTATGGGTTCTCGACCAGCTCGAACCCGCTCGAAGCGAACGGATAGGGGTTTGGCATGACGCACCGCATCGGCTTCGGCATTCAGGTCCTGATCGGCATGGCGGTCGGCATAGCGCTCGGCTTCATCGGGCGCGCGACCGGCGACCCGGCGCTGGCGGCGACGCTCAAGATCGTCGGCGATGCGTTCGTGCAGTTGCTCAAGGTGCTGGTCGTGCCGCTGGTCTTCACCGCGATCGTGGCGTCGGTCGCGGCGCTGAAGGACCTGGAGAATGCCGCGAAGCTCGT
>JAZKGJ010000037.1:0-8314 GCA_040385975.1 Pseudomonadota bacterium
TGCTACGCGTTCCCGACCGTGCATCGAGCCGGCTGCTGAACCTGGCAAGCGGAACCACGATCACGAATACCGTAATTGGCGACCTGTTGATCAAGCATTTGGGCGCCGAAGTTACTTACGGTAGTGACGATCTAGGGATTCGTTTTCCGGATATCGACGTGACCCGAATGCAGGGTGAATTGGGCGTCGCCTGTCGCCCGTTTCAGGACGCGTTCGCTGATCTGTTGATGGCGACGGATGAATCGACGGGACGAGTTAAATCATGACGCGTTGGCGTCTTAAGAAACGGATGGAAGGTTACCTGTGACCAGCGAAATTAATCTTAACGCGGACGCCATTGCCAACGCCATGCTGACGGCTGGAAAAAACGACGGGCTGCGCAACAAGATGATGGCGGCACTACGTATCGCACAGAATGACTCTGAAGATCCTTCAGAATTTCAGGCAGCGGTCCGTTGGCCGATCATTCTCGGCCTGCTGGGCGACGGTGGTATCCACCGGCTGACGCTTGCGAACGGTTTGGTCTTCGAACTCGGAGCCGACAGCCGGATCGAGCAGGCCGCCTTGTTGAGCGCCGTTGAACATCCGGACCATGTCTGGGAACCTCAAACGACCCGATTGCTGGTCGAATTGGCGCGCGACGCCGCTAACGTAATTGTGGGCGGGGCGTATATCGGTGATCACGTATTGCCCATGTCGCGCGTGATAAAAAAAGGCGGGCGTGTTCATGCGTTCGAACCAATGGCGGCCACCTTTGCCCGTCTGCGGCGCAATATCGTCCTGAACGACATACAGAACGTTGTAACGAACCAGCTTGGTCTATGGGACGTAAGCGATGCGGCGCTCGTGATCGAAGGCGATTTGGCGCTTGGGTCAGCAGTTGTCGCCGACACGCATACAACCGGCGATGAGGTCATCCGGTCGATGGCGATCGACGATTACGTGAAAAAGCAAGGGCTTGCGGGAATCGAGCTCATCATGCTGGACACTGAAGGCGGCGAAGAAAAGGCGTTGATGGGTGCAAAAGCTTTGCTGTCGCTACCCGTCGGCTCAGCGCCCAACATCGTTTTTGAGATTCATCGGCATTACGTCGACTGGAGCGAAGGGCTGGATAATGCCTCCGTCGTGCGCTTGCTCACTGATCGCGGGTACACCGTTTACGCCATTCGCGACCTTCATGATAATTACGCGATGGCTGGCAAGGCTATTGAGATTATTCCCGCGAAAGAGGTCTATCTCGACGGTCCGCCGCACGGATTCAACGCACTCGCGACTAAAGACGCGTCGTTGGTGACACGGCTTGGTCTACGGGTCGTCTACAACGTCAGTCCGAAATTGTTTCCGCACAAGGATTCGGCGCTTCACCATCCCACAGAAGGGTTCTAATACGGTAATGGTCGCCGCGCACGTCAAGTAACCTTATTTTAACGAGCCAATCTTCGCTTGAACGTGCGCACAACGCTCGACAAGCGATTGGGCTTGGTAACTCTAATGACGTCGGCGGCTAGGCTTGCTTGATAGACATCGTTGATCTTGGTGCCGATCAGATCGTCCAACGTGTATCGCGATGCGAAATCTCGAATGAGCTGTCTGTAAAATGAGATAGTTTGCGTGATTGTGACTCTGCGCGATTCTTTTACAATGGCGTCATAGTCGAGCCGGTGATGCGCCGCCGTCTGGCGCACCCATCGGATTGTCGCGTCATACACTCGAGGGTCGGTTTCTGACCGGCCCCGGTACAGTCTGGCGCTCGCAATGCTGGCAGCAAGCTGTTGGGTCACGTTCGTGATCTCCGACCCCGTCCGCAGGTAGGCGGTTTGCAGATATGATTCGTACAGCATTGCTTGAAACGAAAAAGTGAGTGTCCCTTCTGCCGGCAGCGGCAGGTCGGGATGAAACGCGATGTTGGTATCTTCGCGGAATTGATCGGCATTCATCGACAAGGTGGCTAAGCCGTTGCTGTGTGAAGACACACCGGCGATCGCGATCGGCTCGTGTGAAAATGCGTATCGTTCGATGACGCTCAAAAATGCGAACGACGAAAACGCATCAGGTATCTGCGAATGATAGAACGTGCCACGCCGCATCTTTATGCGATTGAACAGGTCGGCGCTGATCATACCCCCGGTGTAGGTCATCGGTGCTTCATTGAAGCCGACGTCACGCCTGAGGATTCGGCGCATCTGGCGTTCGCTGGATTGCCAAGACCATCCAGATCCCATGGGGATCGAGAGAACAGCGCCCGGCAGCGGCACTCCATTGACAGGCCACCGATATCCGCACGCCAGCGATCCCAGCGCCTCCGCTCCCGACTCCCTCAGCATTCGTAGACCGCGCTCGATACCGGTCGGCAAGATCCCATCATCGTCGCCGATCAGGACCAGCCAGTCGCCCGTCGCGTGATCCATGCCGAATTCGAAATTGTGCGACATGCTGAGCGGCTGGGGTGGCTCGACCAGCCGTACGCGTGAGTCGCCCAGCCGTTCGACGACCGCCCGGGTTTCGGCATTGCAACCGTTGTTGCTGACGATCACTTCAATGTCGGTGTGCGATTGATTGACGACGGTCAGGAGCGTCTTGGCCAGCGTGTCCGGCCGATGTCGCGTCGGAATGACGATCGATACTTTACTCTTCATTTATCATCCAAGACTTTCGGGCGGAGACAGTCGCGCGCGCAACCCCGGGGGGCGTGCCCATTATCTCGATATCAGCCGCCACGCCAAGCTATCACGTCAGGCTGTCCAATCGCCGGTTGCCGCCGTCCGAAACGGTGACTATCCGCACCGATGAACCAATGCGTTCAAGCCCAGGGGAAACGAGCGCGTGAAGGGTATCATCCTGGCCGGGGGAAGCGGCACCCGGTTGTACCCGGCGACGATCACCGTGTCGAAACAGCTGCTGCCGGTCTTCGACAAGCCGATGATCTATTATCCGCTCGGCGTGTTGATGCTCGCCGGCATTCGTGACATCCTGATCATCTCGACGCCGGGCGACCTGCCGCGGTTCGAAGCCTTGCTCGGCGACGGCAGCGCGTTCGGAATTGCCTTGTCCTACGCTGTCCAGCACGAGCCCAACGGTCTGGCGGAAGCCTTCATCATCGGGCGTGACTTCGTCGGCGACGACACTGTCAGCCTGATCCTGGGCGACAACATCCTCTATGGCCACGGCGTGACCGAAGCGTGCCGCGCGGCGGTCGCGCGCGACAGCGGCGCGACGGTGTTCGCCTATCATGTCGAGGACCCGCAGCGTTACGGCGTGGTCACCTTCGACCGCGCGACCGGCCGGGCGGTTTCGCTCGAGGAAAAGCCCGCCGCGCCGACCTCGAACTGGGCGGTGACGGGGCTGTATTTCTACGACAACGAAGTCTTGGACATCGCTCGGTCGATGAAGCCGTCGGCGCGTGGCGAACTGGAGATCACCGACGTCAACAAGGTTTATCTGGAGCGCGGGCAGCTGAACGTCGAGCGACTCGGGCGCGGAATCGCGTGGTTCGACACCGGGACGCATGAAAGCCTGCACGATGCGTCCTCTTACGTCCGCACGATCGAGGCACGTCAGGGCGTCAAGGTCATGGCACCCGAGGAGATCGCGCTGGAGTTGGGCTATGTCACCCCCGAAGCGACGATCGAGCGGGCGAATTTCCTCGGGAAGACCAGCTACGCCGCCTATCTGCGTCGGCGCGCGGCGGACTATCTGCCGTGAGCGTGACGCCGAACGTCATCGCGGTGACCGGCGGTTCGGGCTTCATCGGCAGTGCGGTGTGCCGCCACCTGATCGCGCAGGGGTATGAAGTCCATAACATCGACAAGCTGACCTATTCGGCGACCGCGGGTTCGACCGCGGCGATCGCCGATCATCCGAATTACCATTTCCACCGGCTCGATATCCTCGACCGCGCGGCCGTGCTGACGCTGCTGCAGGCCCACCGAATCGACGCGATCATGCATCTGGCGGCGGAGAGTCACGTCGATCGCTCGATCGACAGCCCCGCCGACTTCGTCATGACGAACGTGGTCGGCACCTACACGCTGCTCGACGCCGCGCTCGAATATTGGCGCTCGCTCGACACGGCGGCCGCGGCGCGGTTCCGCTTCCACCTGATCTCCACCGACGAGGTGTTCGGCGACCTGCCGCTCGATTCAGGGGTTTTCACCGAAGAGACGCCGTACGCGCCTTCCTCCCCCTATTCGGCGTCGAAGGCGTCTGCCGACCATCTCGCACGCGCGTGGCATCATACGTTCGGGCTGCCGGTGGTGCTGTCGAACTGCTCGAACAATTACGGGCCGTTTCATTTTCCCGAAAAATTGATCCCGCTCGTCATTCTCAACGCGCTCGATGAACGCCCGCTCCCGATTTACGGCCAGGGGCTGAACGTACGCGACTGGCTCCATGTCGAGGATCATGCCCGCGCGCTGGAATTGGTGATGCGCGACGGTCGGGTCGGGGAAAGCTATGTCGTCGGCGGCCGGGCCGAGCGCCGCAACATCGATGTCGTCGAGACGATCTGCGCGATCCTCGACCGCCGGGTGCCGCGCGCGACGGGCTCGTACCGCGATCTGATCGCGATGGTCAGCGACCGCCCCGGCCACGACCGCCGCTACGCCATCGACCCGGGCAGGATCGAGCGCGAGCTGGGCTGGTCGGCGCACTATGATTTCGGAAGTGGGCTGGAGCAGACGATCGACTGGTTCCTCGCCAACCGCTGGTGGTGGGAGCCGCTTCGCGCCCATGCCGGCGAACGGCTGGGCGAGGCGCGCTCAGTGCCCGCGCGACACTGACCGCATGATCGCGCGCACCCGCGTGGTCAGCGCGTCCGGCAAGGCGTGTTCGAGCCGCGCATAGCTCATCGTCGCCATCGCCAGCGCCGCCGCGACCCCGACTCCCCCGCCGATCCAGACTTCGATCTCCCCGAGCGCAAACACCGTCGCCGAGCCCGCTGCGAGCCCCAGTGCGAGCCGCCGATTGCTCTGCGACCATCGATAACCGGCACCCGCCCCTACGATCGCCAACAGCGCGACGAGATACGCGCCATAGCCGATCAGCACCGCCACGCCGGTCGCCGGCAGCCCGAATGTCGGGATCAGAAGCGCAACGCCCGCGACCATCACGACATTGATGCCGATTTCGAGCGCCATGAAGGTCCAGGCGCGCCCTTGCGCCAACAACAGATACCCCAGCGGATAAGCCGCCACCTTCGCGAGATCGGCCAACACCTGCCAGCGCAGGATCGCCGCGGCCGGGCCGAACTCGCGGCTGTAGAGCAGCTGAATCACAAACGGTGCCAGCCCCAGCGTCGCCAGCAGCGCCGGCCCCGCCAGCAACAGCGCAAGCTCGGTCTGTTCATCGACCAGCCGGTTCGCCGCCGCCCGGTCCGCCGCAATCGCGCTCAAACGGGGGTAATAATCAGCGCCCATCGCCGCCAGCACGAAGCCGACATAGGTCATCGAGATGAACCAGGCGGCTTGAAAATGCCCGACCGCATCCAACCCCAACGACGTCTGAATGACCGACCGAATCGCCAGCTGCCCCAGCGATCCGGCGACTCCCGCCAGCACGAAGGCAGCACCCAGCCGCGCGAGCGTTCGCAAGGCCTGGCGATGCTCTGCGGTCGGTCGGCGCGACCCACGCCAGCGCGGTAGCCGCGCGATTAGCGCTGCTGCTACCACCGCCATTGCCAGCGGTGTCGCGAACACGAACCAGAGCAAACCGTCGTCGCGCAGCCACCAGATTGCGGCGACCCCAATGATGCTGGCCGCGACCGCGCTAAAGACGCCGAGCCGCGCCGCATCGCCGATCCGCCGCAGCCCGATCAGCAGCGCATTCTGGCCCACCGTGACGACCGTGAGCGCGACCGCCAGCGCCAGCCAGCCGATCTGGCTCGCGTGGGCGCGGTCGCCGAACACCCATTGCGAAATCTGCTCGCGAGCGAGCCACGTGGCGCCGCCGCCCAACACCGCCGCAGCAAGTGTCAGCGCGGTCAGCGCATAGCGAGCCCGCAGCTGACGCTCGGGATCGCCGGCCGCCGCCGCAATTTGTTGCGGGCCGGCCGTCCCGATCCCGAAGGCAGCGAGGTTCGACGCGGTCTGCACGATCGTCTGAAACAGCGCGATCAGCCCGATCCCGGCGGGACCCAGGATCAGTGCCGCGACCTTCGTGCGGATCAGCCCGGCGGCGATGACGACGACCTGCGCACCACCGACGATCATCGAACTGCGCAGCGCCTCGCGCTGGGTCCCGGCGAATTCGGGCTCGTCGGCCAGCGTCGCGTCGCCGCCCCGGTTCACGGGCGGCCCCGCAGCAGCGCGCTGATCCGGCGTTGCCAGCGCAGGGTCCGCAAGCCACCGAGCCGCGGCACCAGCCAGCGCAGATTCGCGGTCGAACGCTGCCGCCCCAATTCGGCCAGTCGCGCATACCACGGCCGGTCGATCCAATCGGCGCGAAAGAATGAATGGCGCAGATCGGCTTCGAACCGCCGCCAATCGAGCTGTGCGGGAACCCCGAAATCGGCACGCACCCCCGCCCCGGTCCGCGCCATCGACAGCATATGGCGACCGAGCGGGATCGTGCTGTGTGCAAAACGCTCCAGACGTCGCTCCTCGGCCAAAACATCATCCGACTCCAGCGGACGATTGATCAGCGACGCCGAGTGCCTGCGGTATTGCACGAGCGCGGCGTCGATCCGCTCGACCCGGCGCGATCGCAACCGCAACACGAAGGAGAGAAAAAAATCCTCGATGAAAATCGGGAAGGTGGGAACTTCGATCGCCTCGAGCAATGCACGCGAATAGGCCGCGGTGGCACCGGCAACGGCGGTCATGCGACCGTCGGCAAACCAGCGCGCCGTTGGCGGCGTATCGCGCCGGCCCCCCTCATAGACCACCGCGCCGCTTTCGTCGATGACCTGCCAGTCCGAATAAAGCGCGTCGGCACCGGTTTCACGCCAGCGCCGCGCCAGCGTCGCGACGCGCGCTGGTAACGACACGTCGTCACCCGCGCCGATCACGATCAACTCGCCCGTTGCTTTGCCAAAAGCGTGCACGATATGCGCAAGCAGGCCGTGGTTCGCAGGCGTCTGGTTCGCGCTGACGTCGTGGGATCCCTGATAATCCGCCGCCGCGCGCTGGATCAGCGGCCAGGTCGAATCCGTCGAGCCATCGTCGCTCAGGATGACCTCGAGATTCGGATAATCCTGCGCGAACGCGCCAGCGATTGCCGCCGGGATAAAGGCTTCCTGATTGAAGGCCACGATGATCAGCGTGACGCGCGGCGATGCCGCCGCATCGGCCGTCATCACCCATCCACATCGCGAAGATAGCGCGCCGGGTTGCCGACCCAGACCTGCCGCGGCGGGACCGACCGGGTTACCACCGCTCCCGCGCCGATCATTGCTTCCGCTCCCACCGTCACGCCGGGCAGGACCACCGCCCCGGCACCGATGCTTGCGCCGCGTTCAATTCGCGTTTCGGGATAGCGTTTGAACGTCTTCGACCGCGGAAACGCGTCGTTGGTAAAGGTGCAGTTCGGCCCGAGGAACACGTCGTCTTCGATGATCACGCCGTCCCAGACGAATACACCGCTCTTGATAGTGACCCGGTCGCCGATCACCGCGCGACTCTCGATGAACGTGTGAGCGCAGATGTTGCAATCGCGTCCGATGGTGGCACCGGCCGCAATCGCCGCGAACTGCCAGACCCGGGTGCCTGGCCCGATCGTCGTGGATTGCACGTCGGCCAGCGGGTGAATGAAGACGGGGGGGTTGCTCATGCCGCTGCCGCGACCAGTGCGTCACCGACATACGCCACCTGGTCGTCTGTCATTTGCGGCCCGATCGGAATGCTCAGCACCTCGCCTGCAAGTTGTTCGGCGATCGGGAAATCCCCCTCTGCCAGCCCGAGATCGGCATAAGCACGCTGCAGATGCGGCGGGATCGGATAATGGATCAGCGTGCCGATCCCCGCCGCCGTCAACGCGGCCTGCACCGCGTCGCGCCGGTCAGTGCGCACGACATAAAGATGCCAGGCCGGATCGGCCCAGGCTGGAACGCCGGGCGGCGTGATTGCCGTGCCGGCAACGCGCGCGGAATAGCTATCCGCGATCTGAGACCGACGCCGATTCCACGTATCCAGATGCGCGAGCTTGGCCTCGAGCACCGCGGCCTGCAACGGATCAAGCCGCGAGTTGAAGCCGCGCACGTCGTTCACGTAGCGAACGTGCGAGCCGTAATTGCCGAGGGTCCGGATCCGGTCGGCGAGTTCGGCATCGTTGGTCGTGACCGCGCCGGCATCACCGAATGCGCCCAGATTCTTGCTGGGAT
>JAZKGJ010000037.1:8324-22294 GCA_040385975.1 Pseudomonadota bacterium
TGGGATAAAAGCTCCAAGTCACCGCATCGCCGTGCCCGCCGATGCGCGTTCCCGCGATCGCAGCACCATGCGCCTGCGCCGCATCCTCAAGCACGCGCAGACCGTGTTCGCGCGCCACCGCCAAGATCCGCGGCATGTCGGCGGGCTGACCGTACAGATGCGTCGGCAGGATGACCTTGGTGCGCCTTGTGATCGCTGCCGCGATCCGCGCAGGGTCGAGGTTATGGGTCACCGGATCGGGCTCGACCGGGACCGGTGTCGCGCCGGTCATGCTGACCGCCAGCCAGGTCGCGATATAGCCGTTGCTCGACACGATCACCTCGTCGCCCGCTCCGACCTCCATCGCCAGCAACGCCAGTTGCAGCGCATCGAGACCGTTGGCGACACCCACGCAGTGCGCGGTCCCGCAATAGCCTGCGAACGCGGCTTCGAACGACGCCACCGCCGGCCCGCCGATATACCAGCCCGAGGCCAGCACGTCGGCGACGGCAGCGTCGATGTCGTTCTTCAACACCAGGTAACCGGCCTGAAGATCGAGGAAGGGGACCTTCACGCCAGCGGTCCGGTCAGGCGCTCGAATGCGCCGCGGTCGCGGATATAATCGGCTTCGTCGTACGGCGCGCTGGCGAGCACGACGAAAGCTGTGTTCGGCGCAAAATCGTACATCTCGTGCCAAATCATCGGTCCGATGTGCAGCCCCAGCTCGGGGCGATCAAGGACGGCTTCTTTCCAGACCGCGCCGTCATACAGCCGCACCCGGCAGCCGCCCGACACACACACTGCCCATTGGTCGAGCGCGCGGTGAGCGTGAAAACCGCGCTCGACGCCGGGGCCCTGACCGAACAAATAATAGACCCGCGCGATGTCGAACGGAACATCGTGACGTTCCTCCAGCGCAACCAGCCACCCGCGGTCGTCACCGCGCACCGCGTGTCGATGCAGCGCACAGCGTGGGAAATATTGCGCGATCAGCCCGACCGCGTCTTCTGGCAGCGTAATCATCGCGCTTGGTTCCAGAGCCGCTCGCCCAGCCGCATCCGCCGTCCGACCGTTTCCGCGCCGAACCGGCTCAGATGGTCGCCGTCGCGGAACAGCGGCTTGCCCCGGTAAATCGTTGCGCACTGGCCGTTTCGGCACAGCCCGTCGCCGAGCGCGATCACCGGCGCGCCGGCCGCCGCGAACCCTGCCATCATCTCGTCGAGCAGCGCTTGGTCGTCCGCCACCCGCGTGCGTTCGATCCGGCAACCGCGATTGACACCCAGCGTCGGCAAGCGCTGCACTTGTCGCTCCCAGCATTGACCCAGATCGTAATCGACAACCGGCGGCGGGCTGACGGTCACCGCGCGGCGGCCTAGCGCATGAATTGCCGCGATCGTCTCGCGCTGCGCCGCCACCGTTTCCTTTAAAGTCGCCGGCCGCTCGCCGCGCTGCCCGACCGCCGTCACCCCCGGATCGAGCGAGCGCCGGTAGAAGCCGGTCAGCACCACCACTCGAATCGACGGTGTCGCGCGAAGATATTCCAGGACGCTGCGATTGAACGCCAGGCAGCGCTGCACGGACGCGCGCGCGGTCGGCGTGTTCACTACCGCATAATCGGCGAAGGGGCCGCAAAACCCCCGGCTCGCCTGCGCGATCGGACGCTGCGTGCTGGCGACGATGCCGGGCGTCAGATGCGCCGACAGTGAGTCGCCCCAAACCAGAATTTCCGGCGCCGACGATTGCGCGCACTTCCCGTCGAACCGTGCCACGTCGGCGAAGCACACCGGCTGGTCCAACCCAGCGACCGGCGCGAGCATCGCGCGGGCAGCTCCACCGGCCGGCCGCATCGCGCCGAGCGCCAAACCGAACGCTAGCACTGCTGCCGACGCCACCAGTACCACTCCGGCCAGCCGCCAGCCACCAAGCGCGGAGCGCCGCACGGGCTCTTCGACGAAGCGGTACAGCGCAAACGCCAGCGCCAACGCCGCGCCGATCAGCCCGATCGCGAGCCAGACCGGCAGGTCGTGCGACAAATACGTCACCCGGGCGAGCGCAAAGAGGGGCCAGTGGACAAGGTAAAGCGAATAGGAAACATCGCCGATCCGCGCGAGACCGCGCACCGACCATTGTGCATCCAGCGCGCGACTGTCGGCCAGTATGACCACCGCGGCGGCTAACGTAATCAGCACGGCATTGATCCCGGGGTCCGCGGTCGGCAGCGGAAACAGCGGGATCAGCACGAGCAGCGCCAGCGCAGGCAGCAGCAGCCTGACCGCGAGCAAGCGGATCGTTGGCTTGTTCGCGATCAGCGCGGCCAGCGAGCCCACCCCCAGTTCCCACGCGCGGGTCGGCAGCCAGAAGAACGCGACGCTCGGGTAGCGCTGCACCGCCGCGAAACAGGCGATCAGGCTGACCACGGTTACCGCGGCGACCGCGGGCAAAATCCAGCGCCGCGGTAACAGCACGAACAGGAACGGCACGATCAGATAATATTGCTCCTCGATCGCCAGCGACCACATATGGAGCAGCGGCCGGAACGCCGCGTCGGGTGAGAAATACCCAGTCTGCGACCACAGAACGTAATTGGTCGCGAAAAAGATCGATCCGACCAGTTGCGCGGTGAAATCGTGAAACTGGGTCGCCGTCAGCAGAAAATAGCTGCCGAGCGCGGTCGCGGTCAGGGTGACATAGGCAGCGGGCAGCAGCCGCCGCACGCGGCGGGCGTAGAAGCCGGCGAAGCCGAATCCCCGGTCGGAAATCGCGCGGTAGATGATCGAGGTGATCAAAAAGCCCGAGACGACGAAGAAGACGTCTACGCCCAGGTATCCGCCGGAAAAGATGCCGAGCCCCGAGTGGTACAGCACCACGATCGTGACGGCCAAGCCGCGCAGCGCCTGTATGTCGGCCCGAAAGCCGCGCTTTGCCAAATCCACGCAATCGCCCCTTGTCGCGCGGCGCTTTAGGGGGCGTGCAATTCGATTGCCAGCGGGTTTGCTGGTCGATACGGAACGCGCCCATTGCACGGCGCCGCCGCGCGCCAGCGGGTGCTGCGGACGCAGCACCGGTCGCTGCTACCGTGGGGGACGTTCGACGTGTGTGGCCTGGCAGGCTTGCTTCGCGATGGCCCGGTCCCGGCCGAATTGCTGGGGGCGATGGCGGGCGTGCTGGCACACCGCGGACCCGACGATCAAGGCGTCTGGACCGATCCGCAGGCGGGCATCGGCCTGGCGCACCGCCGGCTTTCGATCGTCGACCTGTCGCCCCTCGGGCATCAGCCGATGGCGTCGGCGGACGGCCGTTTCGTGCTGGCGTACAATGGCGAGATCTACAATCATCTCGATCTGCGCACCGAGCTGGACGAGCGCGGCGCGACCGCGTGGCGCGGCCACAGCGACACCGAAACCCTGGTCGAGTCGATCGCTGTCTGGGGACTGAAAGCCACGCTCGAGCGCGCGGTCGGGATGTTTGCGCTGGCGCTGTGGGACCGGCGCGACCGGACGCTGTCGCTGGCGCGCGACCGGTTCGGTGAAAAGCCGCTGTATTACGGCTCGGTCGGCGGCGATTTCGCCTTCGCGTCTGAACTGCGCGCGATGCGGCTGCATCCCGAATTCGACAATCCGATCGCGCGCGATGCGGTCAACTCGCTGGTATCGCGCGCCTATATCGGCGGGCCGCTGTCGATCTATCGCTCGATCTTCAAGCTGGAACCCGGCACGATCCTGACCGTCCCGACGGGAGGTTGGCGATCGGCCCTGACGACGCCCCCGCACGAAGGCGACGGCGGGCCGCTGAAAATCGAGCGATTCTGGTCGTATCGCGAAGTGGTAGGGGCCGGGCTGGCCGATCCGATCACGGACGAGGCGGCGGCACTCGATCAACTTGAAGCGGCGCTGGGTGCCGCGATCCAGGGGCAGGCGGTGGCCGACGTTCCCGTG
Organism: Pseudomonadota bacterium; assembly: GCA_040385975.1. GTDB lineage: Bacteria > Pseudomonadota > Alphaproteobacteria > Sphingomonadales > Sphingomonadaceae > Sphingomonas. Next base: position 12,239 of record JAZKGJ010000037.1, read on the forward strand.
GGCGCGTTCTTGTCGGGCGGGATCGACTCCTCGCTGGTGGTCGCGCTCTACCACAAATATTGGCCGGGCCGGGTCAAGACCTTCACGATTGGCTTCGACGACCCCGCCTTCAATGAAGCCACCCATGCGAAGGAATTCGCGGCGTTCCTGGGGACCGAGCACCACGAACGTTACGTGACGCCACAGGACGCGCTCGACGTCATCGCGAAGCTGCCCGCGATATACGACGAGCCCTTTGCCGATTCCTCGCAAATCCCGACCTTCCTGGTCAGCCAGCTCGCGCGAGAACACGTGACGGTAGCGCTGTCGGGCGATGGCGGGGACGAGCTGTTCGGGGGATATAACCGCTATTTCGGCACCATCCGGTTGTGGAGCGCGCTCGCCCGCCTGCCCGCGCCGGCACGCAAGACGTTCGGCAGGCTGGTGGCGCAGGTGCCCCCGGGCGCTTGGAATGCGGCGGTCGCGCTGAAACCGGGCGGCGGTCGTCCGGCGCATTTCGGCAATCGCGTGCGAAAGGTGTTTCGGACGCTCGGCAGCGCCGACTCACTCAGCGACTATGTTGATTCGTTTCTCGACGAATGGGCGCGGGGGGCGTCGCCGGTCTTGGCGGGCGACAAACCGCTGATCCTGCCCACGACCGACCTGGCGGTCGGACCCGGCACGCCCGACGCGGTCGCCATGATGTATGCCGACGCGGTCGGCTACATGCGTGACGACATCCTCTGCAAGGTCGATCGCGCGGCGATGGCGGTCAGCCTGGAGACGCGGGTCCCCTTCCTCGACCACCGCGTCGCCGCGACTGCGGCGCGGATCCCGATCGGAATGAAGATTGCCGGTGGCCAAGGCAAAAAGATCCTCCGCAAGCTGCTGTACCGAAACGCCCCGGCGGCGATGTTCGAACGTCCCAAGGCAGGGTTCGCGGTGCCGGTCGGCGAATGGCTGCGCGGGCCGCTGCGCGACTGGGCGGAAGCGCTGCTCGACGAACGCCGAATACGCGCCGAAGGCTATTTCGACGCGGCCGTGGTGCGGGCGCGGTGGGACGACCATCTGGCTGGACGCGACGCCACCGCATCCTTGTGGTCGGTCCTGATGTTCCAGGCGTGGCTTGACGCCGACGCAGACCGTGCGCAGCCGTGAGCTTGTTTGAAAAAATAAACCAGCGCGCCTTGCGTTCGTAGCGCCGCGCGGGCAGGGTCGTAATAAGGGTTCGAAGGAAGCAATTTCGTAACGAATCGGAACTAGCGGCCAAACCGTTGTATTTTGCAGTGCGACATTTTTGCTGCTAGACTCATGGATACGATCTTAGTATCGAGCGTTGAATTAACGCATCAAAAGGTGGGAGACCCAGTGTGCGGATGAAGTTTTTATTGCCGATTGCGGCCGTGTTTTCGATGGCTGCCGTGCCGGCAATCGCTGCCCCGGTAGCAGCCGCTCAGACGGTTGACCGTGCTTCGGCGTCGGACAAGGACGCCTCGGAACTCGGTCGCGGCGGCGCTGGCTTTTTCATTGCCTTGCTGGCGCTTGCTGCGATCGTCGCGGCAATCGTGATCGCGACGCAGGGCGACGATTCGCCGAATAGCCCGTAAGCGATTTTGACTATCCTCTTGCATGGGCGGGCCTCGGCCCGCCCTTTTTTTTGCTTGGCCGAGGGCGGCGGTTGATCGGATGACAGGAGCCACGTCGCCGGGTCGATCGCAACCGGGCTCCCCTGTTCCGGAGGGTCAGGGGCGGCGGTCAGCGCACGCGATACTGGGCGTGCCCGCCGGAGCGAGCATGGCGCAAATCCGGGCGGCCTATCTGAAGCTCATCAAACAGCATCATCCCGATGCGACCGGGGATGAGACCAACGACGCCGCCCGCGTGCTCAACCAAGCCTATCGAACGCTTCGCCGACAAGCGGGGTTCGCGGGTGCGGCCTCCGACGACGACGCAACAGCCATCGATCTGCGCGATCGCGCTGCGTCGTCAGCGGCTTCACCCCGGCCGCCCCGCCGGGCGATTCTGTTCGCGGGGCTGTCGCTGACAGTGGCCGCATTCTGTTACCTGGCCTACGCACGTCAGCCAGGGCCCGCTGTCGCACCGGGTGTCGTCGCCGGTAACTCGCCGCCCGATGATCAGGACGCGCGGCGCGCTGACGCCGTCCGGCAGGCCGGGCTGAACTTCGAATGGGTGGCGCTGCAGTCTGATGCGTCGGGTGCGAAGCGCTATAGCGAGGATTGCTGGAACAATCTGGTTCAGTCCGCCTCCGATGCGCTCTTCGATTATTGCCTCGCGTTCGATTCGGTGGCGCGACGGGCGCTCGGCAGCGGCGATGTCTACTTCGCGCCCGCGGCGGTGATCGCCCGCGGCCGGGCCAGCAGCGCGGGACGGCTGCGGCCGCACGAGGCGCTGGCTCAGCGGATCGCGCAGATCGACACGATGCTGGCGCGCAACCGACAACCCAGCCGGGTGAAATCGCGCATAACCTGGTTTCCGTTGCCCGGGCCGCCCGCTCGGCACGGCGGTCCGCCGGACTATTCCCCGCCGCCGCTGCGCTGATCGTGCGGCGAGCGTTGCAGCGCGCGGGCGATGAAAAGGATGACGATCGGCATCACGAACGTGTTGATCAGATCGTGAACCGCGCCGGTTGCCTGCATGGCCCGCTGCGTCAGCCACGGTTCGCCGAAGAAATCGACGGCCTCGTTGGCGCATTCCAATACGACCAGCGGCAGCAGGGTGCGCCATTCGGTCAGCCGCCAGCGCAGCACCGCGGCGGTCGCCAGCTGGATCGCCACCCCGAGGTAGATGTGCCACGCATCGCGCTCGAGCGTGGTCAGATCGACCATCTGCCGCTTGATCTCGAGCCACCAGGTCAGGTCGGGCATACTATTTCGCCCCGAAACCGCTGAGCATGATGACGCAGGTCCGCATGGTGATGAGGATGTCGATCCAGGCGGAGAAATTCTTGATGTAGAAAAAATCGAATTGCAGTTTCACCAGCACGTCGTCGAGCGCAGCGACGTGCCCCTGATTGATCTGCGCCCACCCCGTGATGCCCGGCCGAACGATGTGCCGATAGGCGTAGAACGGCAATTCGCGTTCGTACCATTCGCTCAGCTCGACGGCCTCGGGACGCGGCCCGATCAGGCTCATTTCGCCCAGCAGCACGTTCCACAATTGCGGGAGTTCATCGATGCGGGCACGGCGCAGGAACCGTCCGATCCGGGTCACCCGGACATCCCCGTCCGCGGTGACGGGGTTCAGGCTATCGTCCGACGGTCGATGCCGCATCGTGCGGAACTTGACGACCTCGAACGGGACGCCGCGATACCCCATCCGGCGTTGCCGGAACAATGCGGGGCCCGGGCTATCGAGCCGAATCATCGCCGCCACTACCGCCATCGGCAATGCGCAGATCGGCAGCAGGATTAGCGCCGCCAAAACGTCGACCACGCGCTTGATCTCGAAAAAGGCCAGGTTCGGCAGCAGCGACCCGAAGTTGTTTTCGGACAGATGGTCGATCTGAACCCGCCCGGTCAGCGATTCGCGGAGCTGTTTGGTGTGATAGACGGTGCGGCCGTTGATCGCCGCCGTCGCGAGCAGCCGTTCCCACTCCGGGGCCCAGTCGGCGTGCAGGTCCGCCACGATCGCCGCTTCGCTATTGTCGGGGATGACAGGCTTGGTCAGCCGCAGCCATTCGACGCGCGGGGTATCCTTGACGATCGCCGCTTCGCTGCCGGGCAGGATGAAGAATTGCATCGGTGCGCCGCGCTGACCCAGGAACACCAGCACGAACAGGGTCACGGTCGAAAAGCTGAGCCCGACGGTCAGCATCAGCCCCGAATAGGGGAAGCGGCCGATCAGCAACAGCGCCGCCGCCGCGGCGTACATCGCCAGCAACGACGGCAGAATCGCGGCGAAGGCCTGTGCGCCCGGATAGGCGGTCACCCGCCGGACGCCAATCACCCCCGCCACAGCCGCCAGCACCGAAGCGATGGCGGAGTTGCGCGTGCTTTCGAGACTGATCACGAAGCTGCCCGCCTGCGCATAAGGCAGCAGCAGCGGACCGAGCATGGCAACGAGCGCCACGACCAAGACCTGAAAATAAAGGGATTCGACCGCGCGGCGGCGACGCAACGGCACCGCCGTGCGGACGCTTCGAACGACCATGATCGGTTAGCCCCCTACGGAATTCCGCGCGCCGGCATCATAAGTGCAAAATGTCAGTATCGAAACGACAATCTTGTCCGCGGCACCCAATTCGGGGCAGCGCAATCAGCGGGCTTCGGTCGGCGCGGCAGCAGCTTGGATAGCGGTGGCTGGCGCAGATGCGACGGTCCGTGCTGCCAGAAACGCCTTTCCGCTCAGTTCGATCGGCGTGACGCGGCCGGGGTTGGCGTCGCTCACCGCCTGCAGGAACGAGCGCGGCTTCTTCATCAGCTTGGGCAGTTCGGGAACCGTCAAACCGACCCGACGCGCGGCTTCCGCGACGAAATGCACGCAGTTGCGCTTGTTCAGATTGTAACGGCTGTCGCGATCCCATTCCGCCGCCAGCGCCTGGACCGCGGCCAGTTGGGCGTCGCTCAGCACGAGCGAAAACTGCGGATCGCTGCGCATCATATAGGCCGGTTTCGCATCCTCGACCTTGCCGCCGACATTGCCGAGCAGGATCGCAGGCGTGATTGTCTTGGCGGTAAAGCCGTAATTCGCATCGATCGGCGGGCTACCGGCGTCGGGCGTCCCTTCGAGCGCGAAAAAGGTATGGGGGAAATCCTGGTCCTGATCGTGCGACCAGAAGGTGATGACGACGGCAGCCTGCGCCGGAATGACCGCAAACAACCCCCACAACGCAAACAGCATGAACAGGCGGCGCAGCATCTACAGACCTTACCGCGTTCTTTTCCCGAGCGAAAGACGTGCAGATTTAGCAGCGGTTTAACGGCTGACGCGCTATCGGGGCGGGGTCATGCATAAAATCCTGATAATCTTCGGCACCCGACCCGAAGCGATCAAGCTGTTTCCCGTGATCGCGGCGCTGCGCGATAACGCGGGCCTTACCGTGCGCGTCTGCGTCACCGCGCAGCACCGCGGGCTGCTCGATCAGGTGCTCGGCATCGCTGGGCTGACCCCCGACATCGACTTGGACCTCATGGAGCCGGGACAATCGCTCGACCGGTTGACCGCGCGGCTGCTGACCGGACTGGGCGAGGTGATGGACGCCGAGCGGCCCGACCGCGTGCTGGTGCAGGGGGACACCGCGACCGCGATGGTCGGGGCGCTCGCCGCTTACTACCGCAAGATTCCGGTCGGTCACGTCGAAGCGGGCTTGCGCTCGGGCGACATCTGGCAACCGTGGCCGGAGGAGATCAACCGCCGGATCGTCGCTCCAATCGCCGACCAGCATTTCGCACCGACCGAGACCGCGGCGAAGGCGCTGAAACGCGAGAATATCGACCCCGCAACGATCCACGTCACCGGCAACACGGTGATCGACGCACTCCACGCCACCCGTGCGAAGCTGGCCGGCGACCCTAGTCTTGCTGGCGGCCTCGACGCGATCGCTGCGCGGTTCGCCGACAAGCACATCGTCCTGGTCACCACCCACCGCCGCGAGAATTTCGGTGGCGGGATGGAGAATATCGCCAGCGCGATCGGCCGGATCGCCGACCGCAGCGACACCGCGATCATCTTTCCGGTCCACCCCAATCCCAATGTGGTCGCGGTGATGGACCGGATGCTGGGCGACCGCGCCAACGTCGCGCGCATCGACCCGCTCGATTACCCGCACTTCATCCGCGCGCTCGACCTGTGCGATGTGGCACTGACCGATTCGGGCGGCGTGCAAGAAGAAGCCCCCGCGCTCGGCAAGCCGGTGCTGGTGATGCGCGAGACCACCGAGCGCCCCGAAGGCGTCGAAGCGGGCACCGCTAAGCTGATCGGGACCGACCCCGACCGCATCGTTTCCGAAATCTCAACCCTGTTGGACGACAAGGGCGCGTATTCGGCCATGGCCCGCGCCCACAATCCGTTCGGCGACGGTCATGCATCCGAACGGATTGCAAGGGTCGTCGCGGATGGTTTCGGAATCTGAACGCAGTACTGAACTTCGGGTCGTCGTCCTCGGCCTCGGCTATATCGGCCTGCCGACCGCGGCGGTGATCGCGCGGACCGGCGCGCAGGTGCTCGGCATCGACGTCCATCAATCGGTCGTCGATACCGTCAATTCGGGCAAGGTCCACATCGAGGAAGTCGACCTCGACGGGCTGGTGTCGGGGGTCGTCGCGCGCGGCAACCTGCGCGCCTCGACCCAGATCGAGCCCGCCGACGTGTTCGTAATCGCGGTCCCAACCCCGTTCGACGAAAATCACGCACCCAATATCGGTTATGTCCTGCAAGCTGCGACCAATGTCGCCGCGGTGCTGAAGCCGGGCGATACCGTCATCCTCGAATCGACCAGCCCGGTCGGCACCACCGAACAGGTCCGCGATCATCTGGCGGCGCTGCGCCCCGACCTTGCGATTCCGGGGCGCACCGGCGAGCGCGCCGATGTCGCGATCGCTTACTGCCCCGAGCGCGTGCTGCCGGGCCGCATCCTGGTCGAGCTGATCGACAACGACCGCGTGATCGGCGGCATCACGCCGCGGTGCGCGCGCAAGGCGCTGCAATTCTACCGACGCTTCGTGCGGGGCGCGTGCGTCACCACCACCGCTAAGGCGGCGGAGATGACCAAGCTCACCGAAAACGCCTTTCGCGACGTCAACATCGCCTTCGCCAACGAACTTTCGTTGGTAGCCGACACGATGGGGGTCGATGTCTGGGAAGTGATTCGGCTCGCCAACCGGCACCCGCGGGTCAATATCCTGAGCCCCGGCCCCGGCGTCGGCGGCCATTGCATCGCGGTCGACCCGTGGTTTCTGGTTCACGCCGATCCCCGGCAGACCCCGTTGATTCGCACCGCGCGCGAGGTGAACGACGGCAAGACCGATCACGTGATCGAACGCGCCAGCGAACTCGCCGCCGATTTTCCGGGCGCGCGAATCGCGTGCCTGGGGCTCGCGTTCAAGGCCAACATCGATGATTTCCGCGAAAGCCCTGCGCTTAAGGCGGCGGCGGCGCTGGCCAGCCGATTCGGCGACCGGGTCGATATCGTCGAACCCTATGCCGATGCCCTGCCCCCGGCGTTCGCGGGCACCGGCGCGCGCCTGATCGACTTGGATACCGCGATCGAAGCGGACGACATCCTGATCGTGCTGGTCGATCACGACCTGTTCAAATCGGTCCCGCTCGACGAGCGCGCGGGCAAGCAGGTCTACGACACCCGCGGCATCTGGCCCGATCAGCCGGTGCCGGCGCGCGAAGGGCCGCTGCGGCTGGTCGGCTGAGCGCCGGCGCGGCCTCTCGCTGCGAAATAGCCCGCCACCGCCCCCGTCAGCTCGGTCGCCCGGACCGCGCCGAACATCGCCAGCGCGAACGGTAGCTCGCGCCGTCGTAAGCCGAAAATGCGGCGGCTTACGAACAAGTTGCGCCAGTCGATTGCCAACCGCCGTCCCGAAATCGCGACAAGTGCGAACGGCCCCAGCCGTTCGACCCAGCGCGTACCGCGCAGGACGGCATCGCGATCCAGCCGATAGACGAAGGCGCTGTCGTACCCGCGTTCCCACTGCCGGTGAAAGAAGCCGGCGACCCCGGGTTCGGGCGGGTGGAGAACGACGGCGTCCGGAGCGTAGCCGAAGCGGTGGCCGTGCGCACGCAGTTGATGAAAGAGCAGATAGCAGCCGCCGTTGCGCGGAATGTCCTCGTTCAGCCCGAATTGCCGGTAGAGATCGCGGCGGATTGCCAGATTGTTGATGTTGACCGCGGAGGCCTCGCCGCCCTGCCCCAGCCACGCGCCGCCAAAGATCAGCGCCGAGGCACTGCGCAGAAACAGCCCATCGCCCGCATAGCGCGTCCGGCCGACCGCGCCCCCGCGCGCCGGGGTGACTGCGCCGATCAGGCTTTCCAGCCAGGTTGGGACGGGAACGCAGTCGCTGTCCAGAAAGACGAGCAGATCGTGACCGGCCGCCGCCGCGCCCCGGTTCTTCGCGGCCAGATAATGACTGTTGTTTCCCTCTATTAAGGTCGCGCCGGGCACGCTGGCGGCGAGCTCCGCGCGGTCACCGGCCGGCATGACGGGGTCGATGACCACGACCAGTTCGACCAGGTCGCGGGGATAGCTTTGCGCTGCGATTGCTGCCGACAGCCGGGTCATTGCCTCGCCGACCGATTCCTCGCCCTCCTGCGGGGTCAGCGTCTCGGTGACGATCGACACGCGCGGCAACGCGCCGGTCATGCGCGCGTCCGCAACCGCGTTGCCGCCCTGGTTGTTGCGAAGCGCCATAGATCTGCCCCTATCGCGAACGGGAAGCGCGCCGACAATAGCCGCCACGCCGGGCTTACCGACACCGATCGCGCCCGCCCACGCAGCTTCGCGACCACCAGCGACACGGCGAGGTTGGCGAGCAGGCGGTCGAGCACCGGGCGGACGGCGGGGCCGGCAATCGCGCGTTCCGCTTCGAACAATGCGATTCGGTCGACCAGCGACGTGCCGAGGTCGAAGCTGATGCCAGCCGCGTGGACGGTATATTCGGCGACCGGATCGGGTAGCCACGCCAGCGCATGACGCTGCGCGATGCGAAACCAGGCGAGATAATCCGCCGAGCGCGGTCTCGCTTCGCTGAACCCGCCGATCTCGGTCAGGCATTCGCGGCGGACGAGGACGGTCGACGTGGGTACATAATTGCGCTCGGCGAATCCGCCGACTTGGCTCTCACCGGCGCGCGGGGGCGGTGCGACCGAAAAGCTGGTCCGCCCGGTCCGCGGCGCACCCACCTCCGCCGCCGAGACGTGAACTACGTCGCCGAAGACCAGCCCGACCGCCGGATCGGCGAACAGCGCGACCTGAGCGCTCAGTTTGCCCGGCAGCCAGGCATCGTCCGAATCGATGAAGGCGATCAGCGCGCCGCGCGCCGCGCGCACGCCGGCGTTGCGCGCGCCATACGCGCTCGCCGGCGGCTGTGCGATCAACTGCACGGCGTCACCAAAGCCTTTGACGACGTCGCGCGTGGCGTCGGTCGAACCGTCGTCGATCACGATGATCTCGAATGGACGGTAATCCTGCGTCAGCACGCTGGCGATCGCTCGCCCGATCGAGGCGGCGCGGTCGCGGACCGGCAGGATCACCGATACCAGCACAGCTTCGGGCGATGGTGGGCGGGTCATGCCGGTCGCGCGGGTTCGGCGAACATCCGCCCCGCCATGACCGCGGTCGCGATGTTGAGCGCGACCGTCGCCGCGGCGCTCGCCACCGCCGCGCCCTCCAACCCCCAGCGCGGGATCAACAGCCAACTGAGTCCGATGCTCAGCAGCATGGCGACCGAATTGACGACCGCCACCGCGCGTTCGCGCCGCGCCATCACCAGCGCCAGCGCGTTCGCGCCGGTCGCGACCATGACCAGATAGCCGATGCACAGGATCGCCAGCGCGCGGTCGCCGATCGCGAACGCCGGCCCGAAAAGTCGCAGGATCGGCTCGCCGAACACCGCCAACACCAGCAGGATCGGTAGCGTGAACACCGTGGCGCGCCGGCTCCACAAAGCGACCATCCGGCGCATCGCGGCATGGTCCCCCGCCCCGGCCAGCGTCGCGAGCGAGGCCGACCAGATCGGGGTGAACGCGATCAGCGGAACGAGCGCCAGGTCGCCCAGATTTTTGACGACCGCGAACTGTCCGGCGCGGTCGGTATCGGCCAGGATGCCGAGCAGGATGACTGGCACTTGCCCCACCAACGGCGCGGTCGTCGTGCCGATCAGCAGCGGCAGGATGCTGCGGCCCGGCCGACGGTGCCCGCCGACGGGTGCAGCCCGCCGCACCGCGGGCGGCAACGTGCGAATCAGTACGAAGGTCGCGCTCACCAGCGCCGCTGCGGTCGCCGCAAGGTTTAGCGCCATCGCTCCCGTCGCCGACAGGGTTCCGGTCGCCGACGCGCATCGTCGGGCGTGACGCTGGCGGCGGCGGGGCGGCTCGACATCAGCGCGAGCG
>JAZKGJ010000038.1:0-387 GCA_040385975.1 Pseudomonadota bacterium
CGCAACGCAGTGGCCGGCGGGACTCGCAGCGAAAGCGGGGCGGGGCGCGCGAGCGGGGTCAGCTCGAACGTCTCGAACCGGTCGCCCGGGTCGATCAGCTGCGGGCGGACGAGCGGCGCAACCGCCGGGGTCGGCGGCAGCGGCACCGCCAGCATCGCGCCGGGGTCGAACGCCGCCAGCGGCTGATCGAGGTCGGCGGGCAGCGGCTGTTCGACCGGCGGCGCGTCGGGGTCCTCGGTCGGTGCCTTGATCTCCAGAAACGGCGTGCCGAGATCGCGGTTGGCGAACAGCGGCGCGCGCGGCGGCGCGTCCCGGCGCGCGGCCTGACGCAATAGCGCGCCGGCCTGCCCGACGCTTACCTGGCGGGTGCCGAGCAATAGTTTCGTG
>JAZKGJ010000038.1:397-26009 GCA_040385975.1 Pseudomonadota bacterium
CGCCGCGACCCCGCCCCCGCCGATCAGGCCGAGCGCGATTCGTGCGGTCAGCCCGAGCGGCGGTTCGGCGGCTGCGACGAACGCCGCGATTCCGCTCGCCAAGACCAGCCGCTCCAAGAGGCCGCCCGGCATCACCAGGAAACCGAGCGCGACGATGCCGCCCGACACCGCCGCCGCGACGGGCGCGAGCGGCAGGTTCAGGCGTTCAAGGCGGGCGAGCGTAGCCATTTGGCCCCTGTTTCATTGGTCTTGGTTAGTTTGCGGTAAACCGGGGCGTAGCGCGCGACGTTGATCGCCCAATTGCGTTCGGCCTCGACGAACGCCCGGCCCCGCGCGCGGCGCCCGTCCCAGCTCGTCCGGTCGGCCAGCAACCCGGCGAGCGCGCGGGCGATCCCGGCCGGGTCGTCGGGCGGAAACAGCGTGCCGGTATCGCCGTGGCGGATCAGCTCGCGGTGGCCACCGACGTCCGACGCCGCGACCAGCCGGCGCTGTGCCATCGCTTCCAGCGGCTTCAGGGGCGTGACGAGGTCGGTCAGCCGCATCCGCTTGCGCGGGTACGCCAGCACGTCGACGATGCTGTAGTAACGCTCGACCTCGGTATGCGGGACGCGGCCGATGAAGTGGATGTGGCCGGCGACTGGCGATGCGGTGGCTTGGGCGCGCAGCGCCGCCTCGGCCGGACCGCCGCCGACCAGCACGAGATGCGCATTGGGCCGCGAGCGCACCAGTTCGGGCATCGCGGCGATCAGGTCGTCAAGCCCTTCGTAGTCGTAGAAGCTGCCGATGAAGCCGATCACCTCGGCATCGCTCACGCCCAGCTGCGCCGCGAGGTCGGCGTCGTAGGGCGCGGGATTGCCGAACAGCCGCAGATCGACGCCATTGGGCGAGACGAGGATCTTCCCCGCCGGCACGCCGCGCCCGATCAGGTCACCGCGCAGCCCTTCGCAGATCACCGCGACCGCATCGGCGCGCTCGATTGCCCAGCTTTCGGCGGCACGGGTCGCGCGGTAGCGCCACGACCCCTCGCGCCCGGTCCCGTTCCCGACCGCGGCATCTTCCCAGAAGGCACGGATTTCGTAGAGCAATGGGAGCCCGCGTTTCTTCGCGACGCGCAGCGCGGCCAGCGCGTCGAGCACCGGCGAATGCGCGTGAAGGATGTCGGGGCGAAACGCAGTGACCGCCGCATCGATACGGTGCGCGAACGACGCGATCTCGGCCACTTCGCGCACGACCGGCACGCGGCCCTTCAGCGGCGCGGTGCGGTAGAAATTCAGGCCGTCGACGCGTTCGGCCCCACCGGCAATCGCGCCGTGGCTGGCACCGTGGCGCGGGCCGGTCACCCCCGCCACTTCCCAGCCATGCGCCATCTGCGCCTTCAGGATCGCGCGGGTGCGAAAGGTGTAGCCGCTTTGGACCGGGATGCCGTGGTCGAGGATATGGAGGATCCGCATGAGGCGAGCCTTGCCACGCGGATGTTTAACGGCGCGTCAACCCGGGCGGTGGCAAAGCAGATTTCGAAAGGCGGCCGACGCAGCGATGATCGACAATTTTTCGCTCTTCGTCAGCCACGGCCTGATGCTGCTCGCGGCGTGGCGGCTGTTGCACCGGCCCGACCTCGACAGCGACCACGGCGAACGCACCGGCTGGTTCCGGCGCAAGGGCGGCGACAGGGGCGAACCCGGCGATGCGTGACCTCGCCTTCATCTTCTTCCTGATCGCGATCTTCGGCTTCGGCTTCAAACGCCCGTTCGTGTTCGTGCTGGCGTATGTCTACGTCGATATCGTCAGTCCGCAGCGGCTGACGTATTTGCTGCTGAACTCGATCCCGATCTCACTGGTCGCGGTCGGATTGGCGGTCGGCGGCTGGCTGATCGCCGACAAGAAGCGCGGCGTGACGCTGGGGCCGCGCCAGCTGCTCATCCTGCTGCTCATCCTCTATTGCTACCTGACCACCCAGACCGCCGATTTCCCGGTCGAGGCGGCGGACAAATGGCAATGGGTGTGGAAGTCGCTGGCGTTCGCGGTCTTCCTGCCGCTGACACTGCGCAGCAAGCTCAGGATCGAGGCGCTGCTGCTGTTCCTGGTCCTGTCGGTCAGTTCGATCGTGATCGTCGGCGGGATCAAGACCGTCGCGTCGGGCGGCGGCTATGGCGAGCTCAATTTGATGGTCTCGAACAATTCGGGACTCTACGAAGGCAGCATCATCTCCGCGGTCGCGGTCTCGATCGTTCCGATCGTCTGGTGGTTCGCTAAATTCGGAACGATCTTCGTGCCCGACCGCCGGGTCACGATCTTCTGCCTCGCGCTGATCTTCGCGTGCCTGCTGATCCCGGTCGGCACATCGGCGCGGACTGGATTGCTGTGTATCGGTCTCCTCGTGCTGCTGATGCTGCGCGACGTGAAACAGCGTGGGCGCTACATCGCCTTGCTGGTCGCCGCCGGGCTGGTCGCGGTGCCGTTCCTGCCCTCCGCGTTCAGCGAACGGATGAGCACGATCAAGACCTATCAGGCCGATTCGTCGGCCTCGACCCGGATCGCGGTATGGCAATGGACGCTGGATTATGTCGCCGACCATCCCTTCGGCGGCGGGTTCAATGCGTATCTGCAAAACGCCATCCGCTACGAAACCGTGCAGGAAGTCAGCGACGGGTCGCATACCGAGATGAAGCGCGTGCTGATCGTCGACAAGGCGCGCGCCTATCATTCGAGCTATTTCGAGATGCTGGGGGAACAGGGCTATCCCGGCCTGGTCCTGTGGCTTGCGATCAACCTGATCGGGCTGGCGCGGATGGAGCTGCTGCGCCGCCGCCACCGCGACGATGTCGAGGAACCGTGGATTTCCCCGCTCGCCGGCGCGCTGCAGAACGCGCAGTTGATCTACCTGCTCGGCGCCGCGTTCGTCGGGATCGCGTTCCAGCCGTTCCTGTTCATGCTGCTCGGTGCGCAGATCGGTCTCGACGGCTGGGCGACGCGCCGTCACACCGCCGCCGGGCGGCAGCTGATCACCCGCAAGCCACGCGTTGCCTTGGCGGGCTAGGAACGAACCCCGCGCGCGATCATTGACCGGCGATGGGGCGCCTCAGTTACACCGACGACAGCAAGCCGGGGATCACCCGCAAGAAGATGGGGCACGGCTGGGGCTATTGGTCCCCCGACGGCAAGCGCATCACCGACCGCGACGAGATCGACCGGCTGAACGCGATCGGCCTGCCGCCCGCCTACAAGGACGCGTGGTTCTCACCCAAGCCGGGTGGACATATCCAGGCGGTCGGCTGGGACGATAAGGGCCGCAAGCAATATCGCTATCACGTCGATTACCGTAGCAAGCAGGACAGTTCGAAATACGAGCTGACCCGCGAATTCGGTGAGGCGTTGCCCAAATTGCGCAAGCAGATCGAGGCCGACCTGAACACCCGCTCGCTCAACAAGGAGCGCGCGGTCGCCGCGGTCATCCGCCTGCTCGACATCAGCCACATCCGGGTCGGCAACGAAAGCTATGTCAAAAGCGGCAAGAGCTTCGGCGCGACGACGTTGCGCACCCGCCACGGCAAGGTGAGCGGGCATACGTTGAAATTGTGCTTCAAGGGCAAATCGGGCAAGGAACGGACCTGCGCGATGACCGACCGGGCGCTGGCGCGGTTCGTGAAGGCGTGTTCCGATCTCGACGACCAGCATCTGTTCGCGTGGCTGGACGAAGCGGGCGAAGCGCATCCGGTCACCTCGTCGGACGTCAATGCATATATCCGCGATGCGACCGGCACCGAATTCACCGCCAAGCACTTCCGGACCTGGGCCGCGAGCGTCACCGCGTTCGAGGCGCTGGGCAGCGCCGCGCACGATCTGACGTTGAAGGCGTTGATGGAGCCGGTCGTCGCCAAACTCGGCAACACCGCCGCGATCGCGCGGAAATCCTACGTTCATCCGCGGCTGATAGACTTGGTCCAGCGCGGTCAGACCCGGTTTCGGTCGTCGCTCAAGCTGCCCCGCAGCAATCGCTGGCTCAGCGCGCACGAGCGTGGGCTGATCAAATTCCTCGGCGGCCGGGCTCCGGCCAAGGCCGCCTGACCCATCCCGAGAGATTACCCGTGTCGAATGTCGCTACCCCGATCGTGCCCGTCGCCGACGTGCGCCAGCAATTCAGCGACCTGACCGCAGCGTCGGTCGTCTGGCTACAGGCGAACTGGCTGCAAATCCTGGTCGCCGCGACCGCAGGCACCATCATCTTCCTCGCGCTCCACAGTCTTCGCCGGCTCGGCAAGAAACTGTGCGACCGCGATCCGGGCGTACGCGGCTGGGGCACCGTGATCGGCCGCGCGGTCGTCCGGACCAACAACTTCTTCATCGTGATGGCCGCCGCCAAGCTGGTCGCGGGCTATGCCGCCCCGCCCGCCGAGATCGCGACGACGATCAATTTCCTGTGGACCTTCGCCGCGGTGTTCCAGGCCGCGATCTGGGCTCGCGAGATCATTTTGGGTGCGGTCGAGCACCGCACTGCGGGCGAGGGCCATAGCGGCGACGGGCTGAACAGCGCGCTTGGCCTGATCCGGCTGATGGTCACGTTCGTCGTGTTCGCGATCGCGCTCGTCGTCGTGCTCGACAATCTCGGCGTGAACATCACCGGGCTGGTTGCGGGGCTTGGCGTCGGCGGCATCGCGATCGGGCTCGCCGCGAAGGGCATCTTCGACGACCTGTTCGCGGCACTCGCAATCCTGTTCGACCGCCCGTTCCGGCGCGGCGATTCGATCGGCTACGATCAGACCAGCGGGACGGTCGAGGAAATCGGCCTGAAATCGACCCGCGTGCGCTCGACCAGCGGCGAAGAGCGGATCATCGCCAACAAGAATCTGCTCGACAAGGAAATCACCAACAACACTCGCCGCGACCGCCGCCGGGTCAAGTTCGCGCTGGGGCTGGTGTACCAGACCGCCCCGGCCGTCGCGAAGGCGCTGCCCGCGACCCTCAAGGCGATCGTCGAGGAAAACGGGATGGAGTTCGTGCGCTGTGGGTTCGTCGGGTTCGGCGATTCGAGCCTCGACTTCGAGCTGGAATTCGACAGTCCGCACACCGATTTTCAGTCGATGTACGACGCGCGCCACCTGATCGGGCTCGCGATCCTGACCCGCTTCAACGAACAGGGCATCGAATTCGCCTATCCGACCCAGACCAGCTTCACCGCCGCCCCCGACGGCACGCTGGTGTTGCCGTACGAGGAACACGTCGAGGCTAGGCCGTCACCACCGTCTTCAGGTTCATGAATTCGTGGAGCCCCCACGGTCCGAGTTCGCGGCCGTGGCCGCTGCGCTTGATCCCGCCGAACGGGGCTTCGGGAAGCGACGCGAGCAGCTGATTGACCGCGGTCATCCCGGCAGCGATGTCGCGTTCGAAGCGCTCGCGCTCGACCGGGTCGGTGGTCCAGACCGACGAGCCGAGCCCGAACGGCACGTCGTTCGCCAGCGCGATCGCCGCGTCGATATCGGCGACCTTGAACACCATCGCGACCGGCCCGAACAGCTCTTCGTACGCGACCTTGTCGCCCGGCGGCACATCGACCAGCACGCCCGGCGACATGAACGCGCCCGGCCCCGGCAGCGCTTCGCCCCCGAACAGCAGCGTCGCGCCCACCCGGGTGATCTCGGCTAGCTGCGCGACGACCGTGTCGCGCTGCTCGAACGACGACAGCGGGCCGAGGTCGGTCCCTGCCTCCAGCGGATCGCCGACCTGGGCCGCGCGCATCCCGGCGCAGAACAGCTCCAGGAACTGGTCGTAGACATCGGCATGGACGATCATCCGCTTGGCGCAGATGCACGATTGCCCGCTGTTCTGGATCCGCGCGGTCACCGCGGTCTTTGCCGCGAGCGCGATGTCGGCCGACGGCATCACCACGAACGGGTCCGACCCGCCCAGTTCGAGCACGACCTTCTTGAGCGCGCGCCCGGCCTGTTCGGCGACCTTGGCCCCCGCGTCCTCGCTGCCGGTCAGCGTCACCGCCGCGACCCGGTCGTCGGCGATCAGCGCGGCGACCGCGCCCGATTTGATCGCCAGGTTCTGGAACACCCCCGCCGGCGCCCCCGCCGCGGTCACCAGCTCCTCGATCGCCGCCGCGCAGCCCTGCGTCAGCGAGGCGTGCTTCAACAGCCCGACGTTGCCCGCCAGGATCGTCGGCGCGAGCCAGCGCACCACCTGCCAATAGGGGAAATTCCACGGCATCACCGCCAGCACCGCGCCGATCGGCAGCCAGCGCGCCTTCGCGCTGCCACTCGCGACCGGGATGGCGATGTCGGCGAGGAGCGCGGGTCCGTTCGTCGCGTAATAACGAAAGCCCGCGACACATTTGTCGACTTCGGCCAGCGCGGACTTCAGCGTCTTGCCCATCTCCGCGGTCGCCAGCTCGGCCAAACGCTGGCGATGGTCCTCGAACTGGTCCGCGACCGCTTCGAGCAGCGCCGAACGCTCAGCCAGTCCGGTCGTCCGCCACGCCGTCCACGCCTGCGCCGCCCGCGCCAGCCGCGCCGCGATCTCGTCCGCGGTCAGCTCGGGATAGTTCGGCCCCGCTTGCCCGGTCGCGGGATTGACGCTCTCGAACATCGCTTTCTTGCTCCCGTCTGCGGCCTGCCCCATAACGTCCGGCATGGACGACGCAATCGCGCAACTCTCCTTCGAAGACGCGCTGAAGCGGCTCGAAACCATCGTCGGTCGGCTCGAAACCGGCGATGCGACTTTGCAGGAAGCGATCGATCTCTACGCGGAGGGCGACCGACTGAAGCTGCAATGCGAGGCGCGCCTGGCAGCCGCGACCGCGCGGATCGAGGCGATTCGGACCGACGGCGCTGGGAATGCGACCGGCACCGAACCTTTCCTGGCGGGATGAGGGCGAAAGTGCACGCCGTCCCCGTATCGCTGTCGGGCGCGATGGAAAATGTCGCGGCGGCGGTCGACGCCCGCTTCGACGCATTGCTGCCGGTCCCCGACGACCCCCGCGCCGACCTGTACCGCGCGATGCGCCACGCCGCGATCGGCGGCGGCAAGCGGCTGCGCCCGCTGCTGGTACGCGCGACCGCCGACCTGTTCGGGGTCGACCGCGAGTGTTCGGCGCTGGTCGGCACCGCGATCGAGGCGGTCCACATCTATTCGCTGATCCACGACGACCTTCCGGCAATGGACGACGACGACCTGCGGCACGGCAAGCCGACGGTGCACAAGGCATTTGGCGAGGCGACCGCGATCCTGGCCGGAGACTGCCTCCACGCGCTGGCGTTCGAGATTCTCTCCGATCCCGACACGCATCCCGACCCGTTCGTCCGTGCCGAACTGACGCTCGATCTCGCGCGCGCATCGGGTCCGGGCGGCATGGCCGGGGGCCAGGCGATGGACCTGGCTGCGGAAGGCGCAACCTTCGACCTCAACACCGTCACCCGCCTGCAGGCGATGAAGACCGGCGCGCTGATCGCCTGCGCGGTCGAGGCGGGGGCAATCCTCGGCAAACTCCCCGTCGAGGGCCGCACCGGGCTGCACGGCTATGCCCGCGACATCGGCCTCGCTTTCCAGATTGCCGACGACCTGCTCGACGTCGAGGGCGATCAGGCGCTGGCAGGCAAGGCACTGCGCAAGGACGCCGATGCGGGCAAGGAGACCTTCGTGTCGCTGCTGGGCGTCGAACGCGCGCGCGAACAATGTCGGATGCTGGTCGAACAGGCGGTCGAGCACCTTCACGCCTATGGCAAGGAAGCCGATTTGCTGCGCGCCATCGCCCGCTACATCGTCGAGCGGGATCGTTAATTGCTTCGACCTCGCTCAGCACGAACGGGTCTGGGTGGTCCGTGCCACGCACCGTTCGCCCTGAGCGAAGTCGACGGGCATGAGAGGTATCCTGAATGACCCGCATCGGCGTCTATCCTGGGACCTTCGACCCGATCACGCTCGGCCACATGGACATCATCCGGCGCGGCGCGAAGCTGGTCGATCGGCTGGTGGTGGGCGTCACTACCAATGCCTCCAAATCGCCGATGTTCACGCTCGCGGAGCGGCTCGCCATGGTCGAGCGCGAGGTGACGGGGATCGAGGGCGACATCAGCGTGGTCAGCTTCGATTCGCTGTTGATGGACTTCGCCGAGCGGGAGGGCGCGCGGGTCATCATCCGCGGCCTGCGCGCGGTCGCCGATTTCGAATATGAATATCAGATGGCCGGCATGAACCAGCAGATCAATCCGCGGGTCGAGACGGTGTTTCTGATGGCCGATGTCGCGCTCCAGCCGATCGCGTCGAAGCTGGTGAAGGAAATCGCGCTCTATGGCGGCGAAATCGGCAAGTTCGTGACCCCCGCGGTGCGCAGCGACGTCGCGGCGAAGGTACCGCCCCGTCCCCCGACCAGCGACTGACGTTCAGTTTGGCGCAAGGCTTGATTTGGTTTAGGCGGGCGGCTTCCAATCGCACGGGGTGATATGCGTTTCCTGACCAGCCTGATCGTCGCCGCGGCGTGCGTGTTCGCGCTTCCCGCCGCCGCCAAAAAAGCGCCGGCCCGGGCACCACTCGCGGCACGCGCCGCGCTCCCGTCGGCCACCGACCCGCAGAACCTGTGGCTGCTCGACCTGTCGACCGGCGGCCGCGTGACGGTGTGGCTGCGTCCCGACGTCGCGCCCAACATGGTCGAGCGGATCAGGACGCTGACCCGCCAGCGCTTCTACGACGGACTGGTGTTCCACCGCGTGATCGATGATTTCATGGCGCAGGGCGGCGACCCCAGCGGCAACGGTACTGGCGGCTCGACGCTCCCCGACATGAAGGCGGAGTTTAATTACCTGCCGCACGCGCGCGGTGCGGTCGCCGCGGCGCGCGCCGATGCCGACGACAGCGCCAACAGCCAATTCTACATCGTGCTGATGCCCAAATTGGGGCTCGACCAGAAATATACCGTCTTCGGCCGGGTGATTTCGGGGATGCAATATGCCGACGCGATCCAGCGCGGCGAGCCGCCCACGAACCCGACCCGGATCGTCCACGCCTATATCGCCGCGGACAACCCGCCAGCGTATCAGAACGCGCCCGCGCCGCTCGCAGCGCCGGCGCTGACGCCGACCGTGGTGGCACCGGTGAAAGTAGCGCCAAAGCCGGTCAAGCAGGGCAAGTAATCCGCCCGCGTTCGTGAACGTCGATCTTTTCGATTTCGCGCTTCCGCCCGAACGGATCGCGCTGCGCCCCACCCAGCCGCGCGACGCCGCGCGGTTGCTGGTGCTCGATGGGGCGGCGACCCACGACCTGACCGTCGCCGATCTGCCGGGACAATTGCGCAGCGCCGACTGCCTCGTCTTCAACGACACCCGGGTTATTCCCGCGCAGCTCGAAGGCACCCGCGGCGACGCGCGGATCGGCGCTACATTGCACAAGCGCGAAGGCCCGCGGCGCTGGCGCGCATTTATCCGCAACGCCCGACGGTTGCGCGACGGCGACGTCATCGACTTCGAGCACGGTGTCGCCGCGACCGCGAGCGAGCGCGGACCAGACGGCAGCTATGCCCTGACCTTCGCCGGCGACGAGCCGGTCGAGCTGCTGCTCGAACGCGCCGGACGGATGCCGCTGCCGCCCTATATCGCCGCGCGGCGCACGCCCGACGCACGCGACGCCGACGATTACCAGACGATGTTTGCAAGCGAGCCGGGTGCAGTCGCCGCGCCGACCGCGGCGCTGCACTTCACCCCCGCGCTGATCGCCGCGCTCGATGCCGCCGGGGTCCGGCGCGAGACGCTGACGCTGCACGTCGGCGCGGGGACCTTCTTGCCGGTCAAGGCGGACGACACCGCGGATCACGTCATGCACGCCGAATGGGGCCGGATCGACGCCGCGACCGCCGCGCGACTGAATGCGGTGCGCGCGGGCGGCGGGCGGCTGATCGCGGTCGGCACCACCAGCCTGCGGCTGCTGGAAAGCGCCGCTGCCGATGACGGCACGATCGCCGCGTTCGCGGACGACACCGCGATCTTTATCACCCCCGGCTACCGCTTTCGCGCGATCGACGGGCTCATCACCAACTTCCACCTGCCGCGCTCGACGCTGTTCATGCTGGTCTCAGCGCTGATGGGGCGCGAGCGGATGCTGGCGGCCTATCGCCATGCCATTCAGGCGGAGTATCGCTTTTATAGCTACGGCGACGCCAGCCTGTTGCTGCCCGGAGATTGCTGATGCGCCGCCTGTTGCTTTCCCTCGCGTTCATTGCCGCACCCGCGCTCGCTCAAAACCTGCCCCCACCGACCGGCCCGCGCCCGCCCGCCTTTCGCCAAGGGCCGACGATCGTCGCCGAACCCGTCGCGCTGACGCTGGCGGGGTTCGATGCCGACCAGGACGGGTTGCTGACCCGCGCCGAAGCCGCGGCGGGCGCCGCGCGCAGCTTCGCCGCGGTCGCGCGCGGGGCGGCCGACCTCGGCTATATCGGCTACAGCGACTGGGCGGTGCGCTGGTTGGGCGATGCGAACGCGCTGCCCAGCCCCTACGAGGTCGACGGCGACCGCAACGACCGTATCACCGCTGCCGAGATCGCCGCCGCGCTCGACGCCGCGTTCGTGCGGTTCGATGCGAACAAGGATGGCACGCTGACCCGCGCCGAACTGATCACAATTCGCGCGACGATGTTCGGCAGCGACCGTGCGCCCAAGGGCAAACCCCCGAAACAGCCGTGACCGCCCGGTTCGCCTTCACGATCACAGCGACCGACGGGCGCGCCCGCACCGGCAGCATCGCGATGCGACGCGGCACGATCCGCACCCCCGCGTTCATGCCGGTCGGCACCGCTGCGACGGTCAAGGCGATGAAGCCCGCCGATGTCGGTGCGTCGGGCGCCGACGTGCTGCTCGGCAACACCTATCATCTGATGCTTCGCCCCGGCGCAGAACGGGTGGAGCGGCTGGGGGGGCTGCACGCCTTCATGGGCTGGGACCGCCCAATCCTGACCGACAGCGGCGGGTATCAGGTGATGAGCCTGTCCGACCTGACCAAACGCAGCGAGGACGGCATCGTCTTCAAATCGCACCTCGACGGCTCGAAGCACATGCTGAGCCCCGAGACCTCGACTGACATCCAGCGCCGGCTGGGCAGCGACATCGTCATGGCGTTCGACGAACTGGTCCCGACCACGGCGACCCGCGACGTACAGGCGGCGGCGATGGAGCGCTCGATGCGCTGGGCAAAGCGGTCGCGCGCTGCGTTCCTCGGCGGCGGCGCGCACGCCGAGGCCGCAGCGCAATTCGGCATCCAGCAGGGCGCGCTCGACGAGGAATTGCGGAAACGCTCGGCAGACGCGCTGATCGACATCGGCTTCGACGGTTATGCGGTCGGCGGCCTCGCGGTCGGCGAGGGACAGGAGGCGATGTTCGCGTGTCTCGACTACGCCCCCGGCCAGCTGCCCGCCGACCGGCCGCGCTATCTGATGGGGGTCGGCAAGCCCGACGACATCGTCGGCGCGGTCGAGCGCGGGATGGATATGTTCGATTGCGTGCTGCCGACCCGCTCGGGCCGCACCGGTCAGGCTTTTACGCGCGCCGGTCCGATCAATTTGCGCAACGCGAAGTTCGCGGAAGATCCCGGCCCGCTCGACCCGGCGTGCGGCTGTCCGACCTGCGCGGGATGGAGCCGCGCCTATCTCCACCATCTCGTCCGCTCGCAGGAAATTCTCGGCGCGATGCTGATGACCGAACACAATCTGTATTTCTATCAGGCGCTGATGGCCGATTTGCGCGCCGCGATTGTCGCGAGAACGCTCAAGACCTTTGCCGACGGCTTTCGCGCGCGGTACCGGGGGGAGCCATGACCGACAGCACCGACGACGCCCCCAACGAAATCATCGCCGCCGCGCGCGCCCGTACCGCGCAGAAGCAGCGCCTGCGCAAAGCCGTACCGATCGCCGTCGGGATCGGCTCGGCCGCGCTCGCCGCGGCGCTGCTCTACGCGAACCGCGCGAAGAAGAACGACTAGAGGTCCTTCACCGCCTCGAGCACCGCGATCGCGTGACCGGGGACCCGTACTCGCCGCCATTCGCGCGCCAGCCGGCCCTGCGCGTCGAACAGGAAGGTCGAGCGGTCGATCCCCATATAGGTCTTGCCGTAAAGCGACTTCTCGATCCACGTCCCGAACGCGGTCGTCGCGCTGTCGTCGATATCGGTCGCGAGCGGCACCGTCAGGTCGTATTTGTCGATGAATTTCAGGTGCTTCGCCGCGGGGTCCTTGGAGATGCCGATCACCTCCGCGCCCGCCGCCTGAAACTCGGGATACAGCCGGCTGAAATCCTGCGCCTCGCGGGTGCAGCCCGATGTGTCGTCCTTGGGATAGAAATACAGCACCAGCGGTCGCCCCGCGAAGCCGCGCAGCGCCAGCCGCCCCCCGCTCGGGGTCGCGACCTCGATGTCGGGAATCCGGTCGCCTTCATTCATCGTCGCTGCCCCCGCTGACCGCCGCCCATGCTGCGGCGACTTCCTGCCGCGCCGTGCCGAGCCACGCAACCGTCTGCGCCCAGTCCGCCGCGCCGACCGCACGCGCGACCAAAGCCTGCGTGGCCGGCTCGGGCTCGGCAGCATCGGGCGCGACCAGCCGCAGTGTCACCAGCAGGCGCGTGAGCAGGTCGTGCGCGCCGCGCAGGTCGGCGAGCAAGCCCCGGCCCGCCAACGCACCGATCGCGCGCGGCAGATCAGGGTCGAACCCCGCGCGGTGGATCAGTTGCGCGGTGTGGACCGCGAACTCGAGATCGACGAGCCCGCCCGGGAGCAACTTCGCGTCGAGCGGTCCGGCGGGCGGTTTGTGCGTCGCCATCTCGGCGCGCATGGTCACCGCGTCGGCCATCACGTCGCGCTCGGGCCGCGCCCCGGCCAGCACGGTGTCGATGATCGCCTGCACGCTCGCGCGCGCCGCAGCCGACCCGAACACCGGCCGCGCGCGGGTCAGTGCCATATGCTCCCACGTCCACGCACTCTCGCGCTGGTAGCGTTCGAATGCATCGACCGAGACGACCAGCGGCCCCTGTGCCCCTGACGGCCGCAGCCGGGTATCGATCTCGTAAAGTGGCCCGGCGGCGGTCGCGACCGACAATGCCGCGGTCACGCGCTGCGCCAGCACCACGAACTCGCTGTCGGGCACGCGCCCGTGCGCGCGCGCGAAATCGGCGATGGTCGCGGCGGCCAGCGTCGCGATCGCAGCCTCCGCCACCCGCGCGTATCCCGCCGCGACGGCGAGCGGATCGGCCGCAGCCGCGACGATCTGTACCCCCAGCACGAAGCGGCGCTCGCCGACGACCCGCCGGACATGATCGAGCGCGGCTTCGTACGGCAAATCCGCCACCGCCATCGCCTGCGCAAGCTCGGTAACGTTGCCGACCGGATCCAGCGCGCTCGCGTCGATCAGGCCGTCGAGCAGCCCGGCGCGCCGCCCGAGCGCATCGGCGAGCGTCGGCGCATGGCTCAGAATCGTCGCCAGCAGGTGCGCGAGGGCGGGCCGCGCCTCGAGCAAACGGAACACGTTGATCGCGCTCGGCAGGCGCGCCAGCAGCGCATCGAAGCGCAGCAGCGCAGCGTCCGGCCCCGGTGCCGCGCCCAGCGCCGTGACCAGCCCGGGCAGCACGGCTTCCAACGCCGCCTGCGCCGCTGCGCTACGCAGCGCCGGATACGCCCCGCCGCGCCATTCCGCGACCCGGCGCATGGCGGCGACGGTATCGGTGAACCCGGCCTTGGCGAGTGCAAGCCCCAGCGGCTCCGCTTCGCCCGGCAGCCGCGCGGCTGCATCGGGCTCGATCGCGTCGTAGATCGCCCCGACCCGCGCGACCGGCGATGCCAGCAGCGCGAGGAGCGCCGCGCCGTCGGCCACTCCGTGCAGCCGCGCGAGCGAATCGAGCCGTTCGCCGATGGGCAGAACATGGGTCTGACGGTCGTCGACCATCTGCACGCGGTGCTCGATCGTGCGCAGCAGGGTGTAGGCGTCGCTCAGCTCGGCGGCTTCGTCATCGCCGATCCAGCCCGCCCCGGCCAGCGCCGCCAGCGCGTCGCGGGTCGCGGGCGCGCGCAACGCAGGGTCGCGCCCGCCGTGAATCAGCTGATGCACCTGCGCGAAGAACTCGACTTCGCGGATGCCGCCGCGGCCGCGCTTCAGGTCGAAACCGGGGCCGAACACTTGCCCTTGATGGTGATCGCGAATCCGGCGCGAAATTCCGCGGATCTCGCCGATCGCACCGAAATCGAGCGCACGGCGCCAGATGAAGGGCTGGATCGCGCCGAGAAAGGCGCACCCCAGCGCCAGATCGCCCGCGCACGCCCGCGCCCGGATGAAGGCGGCGCGTTCCCACGGCAGCGCCTGGCTCTCATAATAGCCGATCGCCGCGTCGATCGGCAGCGCGACCGGCGTGGCTTCCGGCGAGGGCCGCAGCCGCAGGTCGACCCGCAGGACGTAGCCGTCGCCGTCCCGGGTCTGGAGGATGTCGATTACGCGTTTGCCGATCCGGACCGCGGCTTCCTGCGGTTCTTCGCGCGCGCGGGTCGGCAGGGTCGCGGGATCGAACAGGAAAATCGGGTCGATGTCGGACGAATAATTGAGTTCGCGGCTGCCTTGCTTGCCCAGCGCGATCGCCGCGAACCCAACCGGTTCGGCATCCGGCGTGCGTTCCATGATCGCCGCTCGAATCGCGGTATCGAGCGCGTGATCGGCGAAATCGGTCAGCGCGGCGGTCACCGCAGTCAGGTCGAGCGCGCCCGCGAGATCGCCGATCGCGACCCGCAACGCGAGCTGCCGCCGTGCCAGCCGCAGCCGCCGCATGACCGGCAGCGCCGCATCCTCCTCGGTTGCCGCCAGCTCACCGGCGCTCAGCCGAGCGGCCAGCGCCGGCTCGCGATCAAGCGCCATCGCGAGGAACGGGGCTTCGGCCCGAGCGCGGTCGATTGCCGCTGGAAAATCGACCGTCACGCGGAAATCTTCACCGCCGGATTGTCCGAATAATGCAACAATACCGACAAAAGCGCGTTCTGACTAATATGGATCAAGCCGCCGCCTCGACCCGGATCATCGCCACGGCCGGCGTTACCGTATCGGCGCCGCATACCTATGACGGCATCGGTCAGGCGCTGCGCTGTGCGTTTCGCAATCACCGCGATCCGCCCCCGCCCATCAGCACGGTGTTGCGCGCACTGTACGAAGTCGACTGACGCTCAGCGCGGCCGACTGAGGTCGTTCACCTCGTCCATGATCGTGTCGAGTGCGGTATTTCCGTCGGGATTGGTGTGCTCGCGCCGCGACGGCAGCGTTCCACCGCTCAAGATCTGTTCCAGCGCCACACGACCGCGCGCGACCCGGCTCTTGATCGTGCCGACCGCGACCTGACAGATTTCGGCGGCTTCCTCGTACGCGAAACCGCCCGCGCCGACCAGAATCAGCGCTTCGCGTTGCGGCTGCGGCAGGTGGAGCAGCGCGCGCTGCATGTCGCCCAGCTCGACGTGCTTGTCTTGGCTGGCGGGCGCCGCGAGGATCCGGTCGGCGACCAGATCGTCCCACTCGCCCTTGAACCGCGCGCGGCGCATCTGGCTGAGATACAGATTGCGCAGGATGATAAAGGTCCATGCGCGCATGTTGGTGCCCGCCTGAAACCGCAACCGCGCGGCCCATGCCTTCAACAGCGTTTCCTGGACGAGATCGTCGGCCAGGTCGCGGCTGCCCGACAGCGAGCGGCCGAACGCGCGCAGATGCGGAATGACCTGGCCCAATTGCACCTTGAAATCGGCATCGGACAGCGGAACGTGTTCGACCACCGGCGCGTCGTCGCGCTCGTCCTCATCATCGTGGGCAACGGTTTCGGTCATGCAAATCCAGTCTGGGGCGTCGCCACGGAGATAGGCGCTACTATCCGCGCCCGCCAGCCCTGCGATGTCAGCCGAACGGGTGCCAGAGAATGAAGAAGAACGCGACGATCACCAGCGCCAGCGAAATCGCCAGCACGTAGCGCATCACCCCGGTGGTTTCCCCGGCGCGCGCGTCTTGGCGGTCGAGCTGAACGGGGTCGTTGTCGTCGGCCATTTGGGCTTGGTCCTTTTTCGCGCGCTTCACGCTGCGGGCACGGTGCTCTGGTCGAAGAACAAGGCCTGGCTGATCGCCGCCTTCACGGTCGAACGCTGGAACGGCTTGGTGATCAGGAACGTCGGCTCGGGCCGTTCGCCGGTCAGCAGCCGTTCGGGGAAGGCGGTGATGAAGATCACCGGCACCTGGAATTCCGCCAGGATATCCTTGACCGCGTCGATCCCCGAGGAATCGTCGGCCAGCTGGATGTCGGCCAGCACCAGCCCCGGACGGTCCTGCATCGCCAGTGCGACCGCTTCGTCGCGGGTCACCGCCACGCCGGTCACTTCATGGCCCAGGTCGCGCACGATCGTCTCGACGTCCATTGCGATGATCGGCTCGTCCTCGATGATCATCACCCGCGCGCGGGTCTGCTGATCGATCTCGGCCTGCGCTTCCGCTACCAGCCGCTCGACCTCGTCGGCATCGACCTCGATCAGATAGCCGGTATCCTCGGGGCTGAACCCCTCCATCGCGGTCAGCAACAGCGCCTGGCGCGAGAGCGGGGTCATCCGCGCCAGCCGGGCGTGCGCGATCGCCTCCTGATCGCTCCCCTCACCGCCGACATCCTGCTCCACGTCGGAATTGGCGGAGGCCCAGATCGCCTGAAAGGTCCGGTACAGCCCCAGCCGCGGATCGACATCGCGCGGAAACTGATCGGGTGCCGCGACGATCGCTTCCAGCGTCGCCCGCACATATTTGTCACCGTGATTCTGGCTGCCGGTCAGCGCACGGCCGTATCGGCGCAGGAAGGGAAGGTGCGGGGCAAGCTGCTGACCAAGCGACATGACGGTGCGGTTCTCCACTGAACGGAAGCCGCGCTTGTGCGTGCACGCCCCCCCGAATTGCAACGAGTTTCGCGCCGGGCGTTCCCGGACGCGAATATTCATCGTAGGGCGGGAACCATCGACACGGTATTTGGTTTCACGGCACGGTGAGATGCGTTTATCCACCACGACGTCGTAACGTATCCGGTGGTCCGGAATTGGTTTGGGGGAATAATGTTGGGCGCTGGCCAGAAATCGACTGACGCGCCGCCCGCCCCCCGCGACACTTCGAAAGATCGCAAATCCAGCGGCCCTGAAATGGGTGCTGCGCTACGCTCCGTGTATCAGAAGACCGTCGAGGAACAGGTTCCTTCGGAGATGCTCGACCTGCTCGGCAAGCTGGGTTAGCTCGCGCCGGGATGGCCCCGTTTAGCGACGCGACGCGCGCCACTCTTAATCCCGTTTCGGCGCTGGGCCGGCTTCCGACCGGCGCGAAGCTGTTCCTGATCGTCAGTGCCGCGCTCCTTCCCCTCGCGCTGATCGCGCTGTTCGCGACGCTGCAGACCACGCGGACCGCCGACATGGAGGCGCGCGCGCAATTGCGCCTCGCCGCCGCCGAAAGCGCGCGGGCGATCGCGATCGAACTGGTCGGCGACATCACCGCGCTGCGCACCGCCCTCAACGCGCTCGACGACGACCCGCGCAACGCCACGGCGTGCGCGCGTGCACGCGGGGTGTTCGTGCAACAGGCCGCGAGCGCGGTGCGCTTCACGATCGGCGACCGGAGCGGACGGATCCTGTGCGGACAGGTGTTTCCGGGCGCGGCCAGCGTGCCGCTGCCGTCCGAATCCGGCGTCGTCGGCACCGGGCTGGTGCCCGACCGCGGGGTTGTGTTGACGATCGCGGGGCGCAGCGGCGCGACCAACGCGGCGGTATTGTTCCCGGTCGATTTTCTGGCGGCGACCGCACGACCGAGTGGATTCGTACAGCCCTAAGCCGCGGCGCTACGGCTGGGCGACCGCCGGCTCGAGCTGACCGATCTGGCGGCGCGCTTTACGCTCGAACGGCGTGAGACCCAGACCGTCGATCTTGGCCTGAGCGGGCTGGCGCTGGAAATGAGCGTGCGCAGCGCGCCGATCACATCGCCGATCCTGATCGCGATGCTGTTGCCGATCGTGATGTGGGCCGCAGCGGCGGGAATCGCGTGGTTCGTGGTCGATCGGCTGCTGATCCGCCCGCTCCGCGCGCTGCGCGCGAGCGTCGCGACCTACGCGCCCGGGGATATCATCGATGCCGAGGTGCTGAGCACTTTGCCCGCGCAGGAGATTCGCGAACTGGGTGACACTTTTCGCGCGATCAGCCGCACCGTCGCGCTTCACGAGGCCGATCTGGCGGCCGGGATCGTGCGCCAGACCAAATTGACGCGCGAGGTCCATCACCGCGTGAAGAACAACCTTCAGGTCATTGCGAGCCTGATCAATTTCCATTCGCGCAGCGCGCAGGGCGAGGAAGCCGCCGCGGCCTATGCATCGATCCAGCGCCGGGTCGATGCGCTGTCGGTGGTCCACCGCAACCATCACGCCGAAATGGAGGACAATCGCGGGTTGCCGCTGCGCGGGATGCTCGGCGAGCTGGCGCAGAGCATCCGCGCGACCGCTGCTGACGCCTCCGCGCGGATGGCGATCACGCTGGACGTCGCGCCGTTCCTGATCAGCCAGGATACCGCGATGGCGGTCGCCTTCCTGGTCACCGAGCTGGTCGAACTCGCGATCTGTTGCGACCCGGAGGCAAAGCTGCGGATCTCCGCGCGCGAGGGCGAAACCGACCGTGCGGTCGTCCGCATCTCGTCGCCCGCGCTGATCGACAGCGACATGCTGCGGACCGCGGTGGAGACCCGCTATGGCCGCGTGATCCAGGGGCTGGCCCGGCAATTACGGGCGACACTGGAGCATGATCCGCTGCTCGGTGCTTACGAAATCGCGGTCCCGATCCTCGGTTTCGAATGATCCGAAAAGAATTTCAAAAAACTTTGCGCGCAGCGGGAACCGTAATCCGTGATCGCCGTTCTACTCTTCGGATAGCGACTTTATGCCCCCCCGCTCTCGCTATCCAAGACATGGGCCCGGAAGCGTCTCCCCCTCCCCCCCCGGTGGCGCTTCCGGGCCTAACACTTTCTACCAGCTTCGGTCGTCAGCGCGTCGCGAGATAGCGTTCGAGCAGCGCCAGCCGCTGCACGATGTCGCGCCGGTATCCCGCCGCGTCGGGTGCCCGCTGCAAGGCTCGCTGCCATTTGGGTCGCGCCGCTGCGAAGTCACCCGTCCGAATGTCGGCCAGACCCCAGAAAAACCACGGCGCGGGATCGTTCGGTGCCAATGTGACGGCATGCCGGAACGCCAGCTCGGCCGCCGGCGACACCGCGCGGTCGTGCGCCGCAAGCGTCAGCCCGAATTCGATCCACAATCGCAGGCTAGTCGGATATTTGCCGATTCCGCCCTGCACCGCGCGCACCGCCGCGCCCGGCGCGCCGGCCCGCGCCATCGCATCGGCGGCGGCGACGTAGCCCGCGTCGGGGCCGAACCGGCCGAGCATCGCCTCACGCAGCGCATAGACTTCGGTGTCGGGCAGCGCGGTCGCCGCGGACGGCCCGACGAGCCGCCCGGCCAGCCCAGGCCGGCCCTGCCAGACATAACCCGCAGCACCCAGTGTCAGCGCCGCGGCAGCGAAGCTCCCCAGGCTTGGCGGCAACCGCAACCGCCACAGCAGCGCGGCGGTCGCGCCCGCGATCACGGCGAGCGCGGCCCACGCCATCTAGGCGCGGCCGATCAGCCGCCGCGCGATCGTGTCCGCGACCGCCGCCGCGGGTGCGCCGGTGCGGTCGCTCTCGTCCCACACTTCGTTCAGCCGCCCAGGGATACGCGCGATGCGGCGCATCACTTCGGCTTCATCGCCCTGGCCGAGATATTCCAGCCCGACGTTGATGATGCCGCCCGCGTTGATCACGTAATCGGGCGCGTAGACGATGCCGCGGTCGTGGATGCGTTGCCCATCGTCGCGGGTCGCGAGCTGATTGTTGGCACCACCCGCGACCGCCTTGCAGCGGAGCGCGGCGATAACGTCGGCGGTCAGGACCGCGCCGAGTGCGTTGGGACTGACGATATCGGCATCCTGCGTCAGGATCGCTTGCGTCCCGACCGTCGTCGCGCCGACTTCGCCCGCCAGTCGTTCGGCGCGCGCCGCATCGACGTCCGCCAACACGAGTACCGCACCGTCCTTCGCGAGCAGCTTCGCGAGCCCCCCGCCGACGCTGCCGACGCCCTGGATCGCGACCCGAACCCCGGCCATGTCGTCGGACCCCAACGCGCGCTTCGCCGCCGCCTTCACTCCCAGATAGACGCCGTGCGCTGTGAACGGCCCCGGATCGCCGCCGGCCGCCCCTTCGGCAACCGGCAGCCCGGATACGTGGCGGGTATGTCCCGCGATCACCTTCATGCTCGCTTCGGACATCCCGACGTCTTCCGCGGTGATGTAGCGCCCGGCGAGCGATTCGACTGCGCGACCGAACGCTTGCAGCTGCGCGTCGCTGATCTTCGCGCCGGGTTCGGGGGCGAGCACGACCGCCTTGCCGCCGCCCAGCGGCAATCCCGCCATCGCGTTCTTGAACGACATCCCCCGCGATAGCCGCAGCGCATCGGTAATCGCCGCGCCGCTGTCGGCATAATGCCAGAACCGCACGCCCCCGGCGGCGGGGCCAAGCGCAGTCGAATGAATTGCAATGACCGCCTGCAGCCCCGAGGCCGGATCGCTGAACAAATGAACGCCTTCGTGGTCGTCGAAGTCGGCGAAGCCCCAATCGGTCATGGCGCGCACTTTTTCCAGAGAGGTCGGGCAGGGAAGAATGGGGCGACCGACGGGACTTGAACCCGCAACTTCCGGCATCACAAGCCGACGCTCTAACCAATTGAACTACGATCGCCGCGAAGCGATGCCCGTTAGCGAAGCACCGCCGGGCGGGCAAGGCCCGGGCATCGCCGCGGCGATTGACGCCGCGCCCGCCAGCCGCCACGCGGGGCGAAAGGAGAGGCATCATGGCGGATAGTTTTTCGGGGCTCGAACTGCGCTCGACGGTCACCGGCGGCGGCGAACTGAAGCTTCACCTAGAGCCGATCACCGTCGCCGACCCGGGCGAAGGCGAAGTGATCGTGCGGGTCGAGGCGACCCCGATCAACCCCTCCGATCTCGGCCTGCTGCTCGGTGCCGCCGACCCTGCCGGGCTGGTCGCGGGGAGCGATGCGAACGGTCCGACGCTGACCGGGCCGATCCCGCTCGAGCGGATGGGAGCGATGAAGGCGCGGCTGGACCAGGCGATGCCGGTCGGCAACGAAGGCGCCGGCACGGTGGTCGCGGCCGGCGCGGGGGCGGAAGCGCTGATCGGCAAGCGGGTCGGAATGCTCGGCGGGGCGATGTACACCCAGTTCCGCAAGCTGAAGGCGCGCGACTGCATCCCGCTGCCGGCGGGGGCCAGCAGCGCGGACGGCGCGTCGATGTTCGTCAATCCGCTGACCGCGTTGAGCTTCCCCGAGGTGATGCGCCGCGAGGGCCATAGCGCGCTGGTCCACACCGCCGCCGCGTCGAACCTGGGGCAGATGCTGGTGCGAATCTGCCAGGCGGACGGCGTTCCGCTGGTCAACATCGTCCGCAGCGAAGCGCAGGCCGCATTGCTTCGCGATCTGGGCGCCGAGCACGTCGTCGATTCGAGCGCGGTCGATTACCGGGCAAAGCTGGAGGACGCGCTCGCCGCGACCGGTGCCACGATCGCGTTCGACGCGACCGGCGGCGGCAAGCTCGCCAACGACATCCTGATGGGGATGGAGGCCGCCGCCAACCGCAATGCCAAGGAATATAGCCGCTACGGGTCGGACACGTTCAAACAGGTCTATATCTACGGCGCGCTCGACATGGGGCCGACGATCCTGGGCCGCGCGCTGGGGTTCAGCTGGGCGGTCGGTGGCTTCCTGCTGACGCCCTTCCTGCAAAAAGCCGGGGTTGAGACCGTGATGAAGCTGCGCCAGCGTGTGGCGGACGAGCTGACCACCACGTTCGCAAGTCATTACAGTGCTACGCTGTCGCTGGCGGAGGTGCTCGATCCGGCCAATGTCGCGATCTACAACCGCAAGGCGACGGGGGAGAAGTATCTGATCGCGCCCCATCAATAGCGATCCAAGGATTCCGTCACCCCGGCCCTCGAGCCGGGGTCCCGCTTTTTAGCTTCTATTATGCGCGCCGCGGCAAAGCCGCGTCGTCGGACCTTCGCTCTCGCGAGGCCGGCCGCGCTTCGCGGTCTCGCGCGCAGCGTCGTTGCGCGCGTGCCGCCTGCGCATTGGTGGGCGCGACAGGGATTGAACCTGTGACCCCACCCGTGTGAAGGGTGTGCTCTACCGCTGAGCTACGCGCCCGATCTGCTCGGAAGGCGCGCTCCTAAGCGGCGCGCCGGACCCTGTCCAGCCGGTTAGTTGACGCTGTCCTTCAGCCCCTTGCCCGCACGGAACTTTGGCTGGGTGCTGGCCTTGATCGTCATCGGCTCGCCGGTCCGCGGATTGCGCCCGGTCGATGCCTTGCGCTTGCTGACCGAAAACGACCCGAACCCGACCAACCGGACCTCGTCGCCCTTCTTCAGGCTGGCCTGGATCGCATCGAACACCGCCTCGACCGCCTTCGACGCATCGCCCCGCGACAGCCCCGAACGATCGGCGACCGTCGCGATCAGTTCTTGTTTGTTCATCGATTGCCCCCCGATCCTGCCCGAACGATTCGTGCCCGGCATCACGCGCCAGAGCCGCCGTTAGAGCCCCGCGGCGCCCCCCGAGTCAAAGCATTTTCGCAACGTCCGCGCCGAACCGAGCATTACTGTGCGCCCGCGCTCAATGCGGACGTTCGGCACCGCTTGCCGCTACGGCGGCGGGGGGCTGCGCCGCCAGTTCATCGGCGTCGGTCCAGTCGATCGCTGCCAGCGGCTCGGTCAGTGCGAGCGCCAGCACTTCATCGACATGCGCGACCGGAATGATCTTCAGCCCGTCCTTGATGCTCGCCGGCACGTCGGCCAGATCCTTTTCATTCTCCTGCGGAATCAGCACGGTTTCGATGCCGCCGCGCAGCGCGGCGAGCAGCTTTTCCTTGAGGCCCCCGATCGGTAGCACGCGCCCGCGCAGCGTCACTTCGCCGGTCATCGCGATCTCGCGCCGGATCGGCACCCCAGTCAGCGTTGAGACGATCGCGGTGACGATCCCGATCCCTGCCGACGGCCCGTCCTTGGGTACCGCGCCTTCGGGCAGGTGGATGTGGACGTCCTTGCGCGCGAAAACGCTCGGCTTGATTCCGTAACTCGGTGCGCGCGCTTTGATGAAGCTGAACGCGGTCTCGATCGATTCCTTCATCACGTCGCCGAGCTTGCCGGTGATCTTGGCCGCGCCCTTGCCCGGGACCGTCACGCTCTCGATGGTCAGCAATTCGCCGCCCACCTCGGTCCAGGCAAGACCGGTGACCGCACCGATCTGATGCTCGGTTTCAGAGAGGCCGTGCCGAAACTTCTGGACGCCCGCGAACTCGTGGAGGTTTTCGGGCGTGATCGTCACGTTCGTCGCCTTGCCCTCGAGAATGCGGCGCAGCGCCTTGCGGCACAATTTGGCGATCTCACGCTCCAGCGTCCGGACGCCCGCCTCGCGCGTGTACATCTGGATCAGCGCGCGCAGCCCCGCATTGGTCAGCTCGAATTCGCCCGCCTTCAGCCCGTGCGCCTCGATCTGCTTCTGCACCAGATGACGCGTCGCGATCTCGACCTTCTCGTCCTCGGTATAGCCCTCGAGCCGGATGATCTCCATCCGGTCGAGCAAAGGCTGCGGCAGATTCAGCGTGTTCGCGGTGGTCACGAACATGATGTCCGAAAGGTCGAGGTCGACCTCGAGGTAATGGTCCTGGAACTTGCCGTTCTGTTCGGGGTCGAGCACCTCGAGCAGCGCGGAGGCCGGATCGCCGCGGAAATCCTGGCCCAGCTTGTCGATCTCATCGAGCAGGAACAACGGATTGCTCGTCCCGGCCTTTTTCAGGTTCGAGACGATCTTGCCCGGCAGCGAACCGATATAGGTGCGGCGGTGGCCGCGAATCTCGGCTTCGTCGCGCACCCCGCCCAGCGATTGGCGCACGAATTCGCGGCCGGTCGCCTTCGCGATCGACTTGCCGAGGCTGGTCTTGCCGACCCCGGGCGGGCCGACCAGGCACAGGATCGGCCCCTTCAGTTTGTTGGTGCGCGCCTGCACCGCGAGATATTCGACGATCCGGTCCTTGACCTTTTCCAGCGCATAATGGTCCTCGTCGAGCACCAGTTGCGCCTGCGCGATGTCCTTCTTGATCTTCGAC
Source organism: Pseudomonadota bacterium (assembly GCA_040385975.1). Lineage (GTDB taxonomy): Bacteria > Pseudomonadota > Alphaproteobacteria > Sphingomonadales > Sphingomonadaceae > Sphingomonas. Next base: position 24,643 of record JAZKGJ010000038.1, read on the forward strand.
TTCTTGCCCCACGGCAGCCCAAGCAGCACGTCGAGATAATTGCGCACCACCGTCGATTCGGCCGACATCGGCGCCATCGTCTTCAGCTTCTTGAGTTCCGCGGTCGCCTTCGTGCGCGCTTCCTTCGACAGCTTCAGCGTCGCGATCTTGTGGGTCAGCTCGGCGATTTCGTCGCCCTCGCCTTCCTCGCCTTCGCTGCCCAGCTCGCGCTGGATCGCCTTCAATTGCTCGTTGAGGTAATATTCGCGCTGGGTCTTCTCCATCTGGCGCTTGACCCGCGATTTGATCTTCTTCTCGACCTGCAGGACGCCCAGCTCGCCCTCCATGAAGGCGAACACCATCTCCAGCCGCTTGCGCACATCGTTCTCGACCAGCAGCGACTGTTTGTCCGCGACCTTGATCTGGATGTTGGCGGCGACCGCGTCGGCCAGCTGGTCCGCGCCTTCGATCTCGGACAACTGCACCGCGGTCTCGGCGGGCAGCTTCTTGTTGAGCTTGGCGTAATTCTCGAACTGATCGACCACCGAACGCATCAACGCGCCCAACTCGTTCGCATCCGATGCATCGCTGGCCGGCGCTTCGATCAGCTTCACCTCGGCGGTCAAATACTCGCCCTCGCTCAGCGTCGTCAGCGCGGCGCGCTGCTTGCCCTCGACCAGCACCCGCACGGTGCCGTCGGGCAGCTTCAGCAGCTGGAGCACGGTGGCGGTCACGCCGGTGTCGTACACGTCGTCGCGGTCGGGATCGTCCTCCGCCGGATCGAGCTGCGCGACCAGGAAGATCTCCTTGTCGGCGGCCATCGCCGCCTCCAGCGCCGACACCGATTTGTCGCGGCCGACGAACAGCGGCACGATCATGTGCGGGAACACCACGATGTCGCGCAGCGGAAGGACGGGAAGGGTCAGCAGGTCGGTCATGGAAACTCCGGCGGCGGCACCCGAACGCGGTGCCGATCACGGTGTATATGGGGATGGTGCAAAATCCATCAATCGCCCGCGCGACGACGGTATTTGATACGAGGGCGTCACGAGGGCGTGACAAGGGTAAAAAGGCGGCGCACAAGAGCCAGGCTCCCGCACAAGCGCGAAGAGTCGAAGCTACGGCCCAACGAGGCCAACAGGAGATTTTGAAATGGCAAAGGCACCCACCGCCGGAGCGGCGAAATCCGCGGCACCCAAGACCGGCGGGATCCACGCCCCCGTCACCCCGTCGCCCGAACTCGGCGCGATCGTCGGCACCGACAAGCTGCCGCGCAGCCAGGTGATCAGCAAGGTGTGGGACCACATCAAGAAGAACAACCTGCAGAATCCCGCCAACAAGCGCGAGATCCTGGCCGACGACAAGCTGAAGAAGATCTTCGGCAAGGA
>JAZKGJ010000039.1:0-8423 GCA_040385975.1 Pseudomonadota bacterium
AATGAAGCGCGCGCTGCTGATCGCGGCGGTCGATGCGCGGATCGGCGGGGTGATGGTGTTCGGCGACCGCGGCACCGGCAAATCGACCGCGGTGCGGGCGCTCGCCGCGCTGCTGCCGCCGATCGCGGCGAGCGCGGCGGGGTATCAGGACGGGAGCCCGCGCAAGGGTCAGGTGCCCGTCCCGTTCGTCGATCTGCCGCTCGGCGCGACCGAAGACCGGGTGGTCGGCGCGCTCGATCTGGAACGCGCACTGGGCGCGGGCGTAAAGGCGTTCGAACCGGGGCTGCTGGCGCGCGCGAACGGCGGGTTCCTTTACATCGACGAGGTCAATCTGCTCGAGGATCACATCGTCGACCTGTTGCTCGATGTCGCCGCATCGGGTGAGAATGTGGTCGAACGCGAGGGCTTGAGCGTGCGCCACCCGGCGCGCTTCGTGCTGGTCGGCAGCGGCAATCCCGAAGAAGGCGAGTTGCGCCCGCAACTGCTCGACCGGTTCGGGCTGTCGGTTGAGGTACGCACCCCGCAGGATCTGAAACAGCGGATCGAGATTTTGAAGCGCTGCGACGCGTTCGAGCGCGAACCGGCGGCGTTTGCGGAGGACTGGCGGCGGGCCGAGCGCAAGACGTTGAAGGCGATCGCGCGCGGGCGGGCGGCGCTGGCGGGGGTGGCGATGCCCGAGGAGGTGCTGGGCTTCGCGTCGCGGCTGTGCATGGCGGTCGGCGCCGACGGGCTGCGCGGTGAATTGACGTTGATGCGGGCGGGGCGGGCGCTGGCGGCGCTCGACGGCGCGGAGGTGGTGAGCGACGCGCACATCAAATCGGTCGCGCCGCTCGCGCTGCGCCACCGGCTGCGCCGCAACGTGCTCGACGAGACCGGCTCGACCGCGCGCATCGAGCGCGCGCTGGAAGATATGGCGGCGTGAACGACCCGGGCGGAGCTGCGCCCGACCCGTTCGACGACGCGATGATCGCTGCGCGGCTGTGCGCGATCGATCCGGGGCTGGGCGGGCTGGTGCTGCGCGGCGGCGGCGAATTGCGCGATGCGGTGATCGCCGAGCTGCGCGCGGGCCTGCCGTCCGATGCGGTGCTACGGCGCGTACCGGCGCATATCGACGACGACCGGCTGCTCGGCGGGATCGACCTGACCGCGACGCTGGCGGCGGGCCGCGCGGTCTCGCAGGCTGGGCTGCTGGCGGAGGCCGAAGGTGGGACCCTGGTGGTGCCGATGGCCGAGCGCATGACCGATGCGACCGCGGGCCGGATCGCCGCGGCGATCGACGCGGGCGCGCGATTCGTGACGGTGGCGCTGGACGACGGGGTGGAGCCGGACGAGCGGGTGCCGGGCGCATTGGGGGAGCGGCTGGGGTTCTGGGTCGATCTCTCGACTTCCCTGGGACGGGGAGGCGGACCGTCCGGCGCGGCCGGATGGTGGCGGGGGCAGGCCGATGACCATGTGCCTGCTGCCCGCTCCCCCCACCGGCCCTTGGCTGGCCCCCCTCCCCGTAGCCCGGAGGAACAGCTGGAAGCCCTCACCGCGACGGCCGCCGCGCTCGGCATCGATTCGGCGCGGGCGCCATTGTTCGCGCTCAGGACGGCGCGGGCGTCGGCGGCGCTGCACGCGCGCGATGCCGTCGCCGATGCGGACGTGACGCTCGCGGCACGGCTGGTCCTCGCGCCGCGCGCCACCCGCTTTCCGGCCGAAGCCGACCAAGCTGCGGCACAACCTCCGCCGCCGCCGCCCGAGTCCGACGACGGTGAGGAAGATCGCGGCGAGCCGGGACCGCTCGAGGATATCGTCCTCGCTGCGGCCCTCGCGGCGCTGCCGAAGGACGTGCTCGCGCGCATTGCCGCGGGCCGGGGCCGCACGGCGACGCGCGCCCACGGCGCGGGCGAGCGGCGCAAGTCGAGCGCGCGCGGGCGGCCGCTCGGCGCGCGCGCGGGGTTGCCGGGGGGCGGGGCGCGGCTGAGCCTGATCGACACGCTCCGCGCGGCGGCGCCTTGGCAAAAAGTCCGCGGACGCGAAGCGAACGTCAAGGTCCGCCGCGACGACCTGCGCGTCCGCCGTTTCGAGACCCGTGCGCAGGCGCTGACGATCTTCGCGGTCGATGCGTCGGGGTCGGCCGCACTGGCGCGGCTGGCGGAGGCGAAGGGCGCGGTCGAACTGTTGCTGGCCGAGGCGTATGTGAAGCGTGCCGAGGTGGCGCTCGTCGCGTTCCGCGGTGCCGGTGCGGAACTGCTGCTGCCGCCGACCCGCTCGCTGGCGCGGGCGCGGCGCTCGCTCGCGGAGCTGCCGGGCGGCGGGGGGACGCCGCTGGCGGCGGGGCTGAACGCCGCGCGCGAACTGGCCGAGAGCGCCAGGGCGCGCGGGCGGACGCCGTTCGTCGTCGTGCTGACCGACGGCCGCGCGAACATCGCCGCCGACGGCAGCGCGGCGCGCCAGATGGCCGAGACCGACGCGACCGCCGCTGCCAAGGCGATCGGCGCGAGCGGGATCGCGGCGGCGTTCGTCGATACGTCCGCTCGACCCCGGCCCGAAGGGGCGGCGTTGGCGGCGGCGATGCGTGCGCGCTACCTGCCGCTACCGCGCGCCGATGCCGCCGCGATGCATGCCGCCGTCCGCGCGGCGCAGGAATGACCGCGCCGCGCTGGGACCGCGAAGGGAGCGACTGGCCCAATCGTGCGGCGAGCCGCTTCGTCGCGGTCGGGCGAATGCGTTGGCACGTTCAGACCATGGGGAGCGGCCCGGTCGTGCTCCTGCTCCACGGCACCGGCGCGGCGACGCACAGTTGGCGCGCACTAGGGCCGCTGCTGGCCGAACATTTCACCGTCGTCGCGCCGGATTTGCCGGGCCACGGCTTCACCACAGGACGCCCGGCGGGCGGGATGGGGATGGGGATGGGGATGGCGGCGATGGCGGGTGCGGTCGGCGATTTGCTAAACGCGCTCGAGCTTCGCCCGAGCGCAACCGTCGGCCATTCGGCGGGCGCCGCGATCGCCGTACGGATGACGCTTGACGGAGTCGCCGACCCCGCCGCGATTGTCGGGCTAGACGCCGCATTGCTGCCGTTTCCGGGGCTGGGCGCAAGGCTGTTTCCGACGCTCGCGCGGATGCTGTTCGTCAATCCGTTCGCGCCGCACATCTTCGCGCGGATGGCGCGCACGCGGGGTGAGACCGCCCGTTTCCTGCGACGCAGCACGGGCTCGGAGATCGATGCGGCGGGGGTGCAATGCTACGAGCGGCTGTTGGCGACCCCGGCGCATTGCGGCGGCGCGTTGGCGATGATGGCGGCGTGGGACCTGGAGGCGCTGAAGCGCGAACTGCCGCGGCTGGCCACGCCGCTGCTGCTGGTGCATGGCGATGCCGACAGCGCGATCCCGCTCTCCGCGGCGCGCGATGCCGCGGCGCTGGTGGGCGACGGCCGGCTGGTGTCGCTCCCCAATCTCGGGCATCTCGCGCACGAGGAGCGGCCCGCCGAGGTCGGGGCGATCATCCGCCGATTCGTGGAGGAACGATGATGTCCGACCGTATCTTCGGGGTGCTCGACGGGGCGTTGGTCGGCGTCGTCGTGATCGGGTTCGCGATCTGGCAATTGGTGTCGATCAACCGCGAGATCGGTCGTGACAAGACGCCGCCGCCCGATTCACCAGAAGGCTCGGGGCATCCGGTAGGGGAGCATCGACTGGACGATCGGTGAGCGAAAGCGGCCGAGCGACAGGCTTTCGTGGACCGCGTGGCAATCTTCGCCGAACAGCCGCGTCGCCAGCGCGGTGCGCGCGTAGAAGGGCGCATCGATCCAGGTCTTCAGCACGCGCGGTCTCGTCCCCGCATCGGCCCGCGTCGCGCGCGTCACCAGCCAGCCGGTGCGCGGCAGCGCGGCGGGCGCGGGCTGCATCACGTCATGCCAGCGCCCCTGTCGATCGAACTTCAGCGCCAGGTCGAACGGCGCGCCGCCGCGCCGGCGGCCTTCGTACAGCACCGCGACGTCGTGCTTCAGATGCGCGCGGCTCCAGTGCCAGTCGTCGAATCCGTCCTCGAGCGGTTCGTCGCCGAAGTTCGAATCGAAATAACCGTCGCCCGCCCAGCGGGTGTCGGGGTGCGTCATCGCGACTTCGACTCGCGCGCAGGGCGCGACCGGGTGCCAGCGGTGCCGGCCGGCGGGGTCGAGCTGGAACGCGGTCGTGCCGATCTGTTCGGGAATCACCCGCACCGTGCCGCGCACCTTGTAGGGGAGCGGGGCGGAAAGCTCGGCGATGTCGATGACCAGCGCGTTGCCATCCCAGCGCAGCGCGCTTGGCCCCACCGCGAACGTATCGGCGTCGCGGTGGACGCGCGCCTCCGGCCGCTCGGTCATCGCCCAGGCGCTGCCGCGCGGGCCGGTCAGCGAGACGTTGATCGCGCAGTGGTTGTCGGGCCGCGCGCGTCCGCTGAGCTTGTAATAGGGCGAGAACACGCTGCCGACGAAGGCGATGATGGTCAGCCCGTGACGGCCGCATTCGCTGGTCGCGTCGACATACCACCAGGCATAGCCGTTCGCGTCGACCTGGACGTCGAAACGCGGTCCTGCGCCAAGCATTCGGCGGCTAGCCGGCCGCTGAGCGCCGCCATCGGGACGCCCGCGCCGGGGTGGGTGCTCCCGCCCGCGCAATAGAGCCCAGGGATCCGCGTCCGGCTGCCCGGCCGGCGGAAGGAGGCCGCCCACCCGTGCGAGGCCGGTCCATAAAGGGCTCCACCCGTCGAGGGAAACAGGGCGTTGAAATCGTGCGGCGTGGTCAGCACCGAGTCCGTCAGGTCCAGCGAAAGCCCCGCCCGCGAAACGGTATCCAGCATGGCCTGCGTGCATCGGTCGATCTCCGCTGAGGAATAGGGGCTGCCGTCGCCGTTGGCGGGGGCGTTGACGATGATCTGGAGGCGCTCGCGCGCGTGCGGCGCAGCGTCCGCGTCGTGGCGATCCTGTGCGCAGACGTAGACGCTCGGCCGGTCGGCGAGTCGCCCGCCCGAGAGCGCGACGAATTCGGCGGGATAATCATCGGAGAAGAACACATTGTGCCGCGTCAGCGCAAAGCCGGTGGGCCTGCCTTGTGCGGTCCAGACCAGCGCGCTGAGCGAGCGCCGCGACGGCGCGACCGGACGCAGCGCGCGCCGCGCCGCGGCCCCGAACGCGCCCGCCCCGATCGCGGCGGGATCGGCGTTGCAGACGATTGCATCGGCGCCGATCCGCTCCCCACTCGCTAGCACGACCCCGGCGGCGCGCCCGCGCTCGACCAGTATCTCCTGCACCGCCGCGCCGTAGCGATAACGCACGCCCTGGCTTCGGCCGAGCGCTTCGAGCGCCAACGCCAGCCGGTGCATCCCGCCCTCGACCAGCCACACGCCGCTCGCTTCGACGTGCGCGATCAGCATCAACGTGGCCGGGGCCTGGAACGGCGAAGAGCCGCTGTAGGTCGCGTAGCGTGCGAACAATTGCTGCAACCGCGGATCGCGAAAATAGCCACCGAGCGCGCGCCATAGCGACGTGTAGGCGCGCAGATTCAGATAATCGCCAAGACCCCGCGCCCCCATCCGCCAACCGAGCGTGATCGGATCGGTCTTGGTCCCCCGCAGGAACGGCCGGTCGAGCGCGTCGAACAACCGCTTCGCCTCGGCACGGAAGGCGCGGTAGCCGCGCGCTTCCGCAGCGCCGGCGAAATCGCCGATCGCGGCCTCGCTGCGCGCCGGATCGGCGAACAGGTCGAGTCGTGCGCCGATCGGCTCGGACCCCCACGCATGGCGCGCCAGCACGCTGGCGGGTCGCAAGGTCAGGTGATCGTCGAGCGCGCTGCCGCAGTCTTCGAAAATTTCGTCGAACACGCCGCGCAAGGTGAATACCGTCGGCCCGCCATCGATTTCGCGACCGCCGACCGCGACCGATCGCAGCTTGCCGCCGGGGGTCGCCGCCGCCTCGACCAACGTCACGTCGCAGCCGCGCGCGGCGAGCAGCGCGGCGCTCACCAGCCCGCCGATTCCGCCTCCGATCACGACCACGCGCACGTCCGGCACTCGCTCGCATCCTCCCGTCGATTGACGCGTTGCTATCACCTGTCCACAAAACTGGACACATGAAATCATCGAGCGAATTTGGCTGGCGCGGGCGCTGGATTGCGTGGCGCAACCGGCTGCTGGCGTCGCGGCGGTTTCAGCGTTTCGCGGTGCGCTTTCCGCTGACCCGCCCGATCGCGCGGCGGCGCGCGCGCGGGCTGTTCGATTTGGTCGCCGGCTTCACCTACTCGCAGATCCTGGCGGCCTGTATTCAGACCCGGCTGCTCGATGTGCTCGCCGATGGTCCGCGGGACAGTGCTGCGCTCGCGGCGCAGCTCAACCTGCCGCTCGCCGGTACCGAGCGGTTGCTGCGCGCCGCCGCAGCGCTCGGGCTGGTCGAGCCGCTCGGGACGCATTGGGTGCTGGGCAGCGGCGGCGCGGCACTGCGCGGCAATCGCGGCATCGCCGAAATGGTGGCGCATCATCATCTGCTCTACGCCGATCTGGCCGACCCGGTCGCGCTGTTGCGGCGCGGCGGCGGCGGCGGTGCGCTCAGTCGGCTCTGGCATTATGCGGAGGATCCCGGCGCGGGCGATGCCGCGGCGGTCGCGGCCTATTCGGCGCTGATGGCGGCGTCGCAGCCCTTGGTCGCGGCGCAGGCGACCGACGCCTATCCTTTCCACCGCCACCGCCGGTTGCTCGATGTAGGTGGCGGCGAGGGGGTGTTTCTGACGGCGGTTGCGGACCGCGCGCCACGACTCGAACTCGCACTGTTCGATCTGCCTGCGGTGGCGGACCGCGCGCGCGCGCGATTCGGCGGGGCGCCGGGCCGGTCGGTGCACGTGGTGGGCGGCGATTTCCTGCGCGACCCGCTCCCATCGGGCTACGACATTGTCACGCTCATCCGCATCCTGCACGATCATGACGATGACGCGGCCATGACCCTGCTGCGCAACATCCATGCAGCATTGCCGCCGGGCGGGGTGTTGTTCATCGCCGAACCGATGGCACGGACGCCCGGCGCCGAGCCGGCTGGCGACGCCTATTTCGGAATGTACCTGCTGGCGATGGGGTCGGGCCGCCCGCGCAGCTATGGCGAGATCGCGACTATGCTCCGCGCCGCGGGGTTCGGGCGGGTACGCAGGCTGGCGACGACCTTGCCGCTGACCGCCTGCGCCCTGATCGCGACCCGCTGATCGACTGTCCAATCCGGTTGACAACCAAAAGCGTAAAGATATGACTACAGTTGCGACGAGGACCAGGCACGGTCCCGCGCGGCAGGGGATTGGCGTATGGACGCACTGGCGGTCATACTGGAGGCACCGGAACGGCTCGCGCTGCGGCCGCTGACGCTGACTCCGATGACGGCCGGCGATGTCCGGGTTGAGATCGACTGGAGCGGCGTTTCCTCGGGCACCGAAAAGCTGCTGTGGAGCGGCCGGATGCCGAGCTTTCCCGGCATGGCCTATCCACTGGTGCCGGGCTACGAATCGGTCGGGCGAATCGTTGATGCCGGTGCCGATGCGCGTGGCCGGATCGGCGAATGGGTCTTCGTGCCGGGCGCCAATTGCTACGAAGGCGCGCGCGGGCTGTTCGGTGGCACCGCGCGGCACGTCGTCCTGCCCGGCGCGCGGGCGGTTCCGATCAGCGAATCGTTCGGCCGCGACGGCATCCTGGTGGCGCTGGCGGCGACCGCGCACCATGCGATCGCGGTCGGTGGGGTTCCCGACCTGATCATCGGCCACGGCATTCTGGGGCGGCTGATTGCCCGAATCGCGGTGGCGCTCGGCGGCGATGTGCCGATGGTCTGGGAAATCAACCCGGCGCGGCGCGACGGGTTCGGCTATGCGGTGAGCGACCCCGCCAGCGACGAACGCCGCGACTATGCCGCGATCTGCGATGCCAGCGGCGCGCCCGACGTGCTCGACATAGCGCTCGCCCGACTGGCGAAGGGCGGTGAGGTCACGCTCGCGGGCTTCTACGACCGGCTGTCGTTCGCGTTTCCGCCCGCGTTCATGCGCGAAGCCCGCATCCGGACCGCCGCCGAATTTACGCCCGCCGACGTCGCCGCGACCATCGCCTTGCTCGACACCGGCTTGCTCGAACTCGACGGGTTGATCAGCCACGCGCGCCCCGCCGCCGAAGCCGCCGACGCCTATCCGCAAGCCTTTACCGACCCCGATTGTCTGAAAATGGTCCTCGACTGGAGATCGATATGAGTATGCTCGATCCTGGACCCTTGCGCGAAGAAGCGGCGTTCGAGCCGGACCCTGTTCCGACGGGCGAGGTGACCAAGCAAACGCAGATCATCGCGATCTACGGCAAGGGCGGCAGCGGCAAATCGTTCGCGCTCGCCAATCTCAGCTACATGATGGCGCAGCAGGGCAAGCGCGTGCTGCTGATCGGTT
>JAZKGJ010000040.1:0-4427 GCA_040385975.1 Pseudomonadota bacterium
AGCTTGCCGGTCTTGAGGTCGAGCGTGCCGACGAAGCCGATGACGCCGGGGTAGCGGAACGCGCCGACCAGACTGTCGGTCCTGGCGTCGTAGAAAGTGCGCGACACCGACCCCAGCCCGCGCTTGGTCAGATGCTGGACCGGGGTCAGCGGATATTTGCCGAGCGCAGCAAGGTTGGCGCGCTGGAACACCCGTTCGGACGCCAGCCATTCGGCCCACGCGCTGTCGAGCGAGCGGTCGAAGACGCGGGCGAATTGCTTCGAATAATAACCGTGGCTGCCGGGGTCGCGGCGCAACCACTGCACCATCCGGGTCGGCCCGTATTTCAGCGCCAGCCAGGAAAAGAAGCGCGTGCCGTAGAGGTAGTCGTTGACCCCGACCTGGAAATCGACCGCGGTGCCCTCGCTCTCCAGCCCGAGCGGCGAATAGAGCTTGGTGTCGTCGCGGACCTTCGCGCGGAACACCATTTCGTCATAGGCGCCCTGCCCGCGGCCCAGCCCGCCCGCCATCCAGGTCTCGAAGAACACCGCCGACCCTTCGAGATACCAGCGCGGCACGTTGGTACGCGGGGTCGTCAGATAACTGTAAAGGATCGATTCGGGATGTTCCTGAATCGGCATCGGCTTGCCGGCGAGCGTCTTGCGCCACCACGCGTCGTGCGCGTTCCACACATCCATCGTCGCGACGTGCGCGAGTTCGTGGTTGGTCAGCGTGAAGAAGCGCTCGCCGGGGGTGAAGGTCTCCATCGCCTGGCTGAGCGGCGCGACGTCGAGCAGCACCGCGTTGTTGGGCGACGAGCGCGCCGCAGCATTCCCGTAGTCGCCGAAATCCTTGAGCAGCAAGGTCGTGCGGTCCCACGGCTGCCAGGCGAACTTGTCCTTGTGGAAGCGCAGCGCATTTTCGAACGCGCGGCCGATATAGGGCGTCAGGTACGTCTGCGCGGGGTCGAAATAGAGGAGCGAGAGATCCTTGGTCTCGAGCGTCGAGAGGTCGATCCCCGCGGCACTCGGCGGCGCGCGCTTCACCTCGGGCGCGGGCGAAGTCGGCGGCGGCGGGTTGGGGGCGGGTTCGGTGGGGGGAGGTGCCGGAATCGGCGGCACCTCCCTGATCGTGGTCGTGTCGGACGCGGGAGGCGGGGGATCGGGCTGGGTCTGCGCCGCGGCAACGCCCGCGATGCTCCCCAGCCCGGCGGTGCCGAGCAGATACGCGGCTACCCGCGTCCGACCTGACCCCCGCACCCCCCGGCGACGATCAGTTGGCGGCGAGCGCGTTGGCGAATTGCGGGCTCTGCAGTGCCGCCGCGAACGACGCGTTCGCCGCCAGCGCCTGGAAATTCGCCTGCAGGTTCGCGTTAGACGCCAGCGCGTTGAACGCGTTGGCGTTGCGCGAGAACGCCGCGAGCGCCTGCGCATTCTGCGCCAGTGCCTGGAACGCCTGCGGGTTCGACGCCATCGCCGCGAACGCCTGCGGATGCTGTGCCATCGCCTGCATCGCCTGGGCGTTGATGCCCTGCGCGGCGGAGCCCTGTGCAATCAGATTGGCGGCGCGGACCTGCGTGTTGAACGCCTGGACCGCGCGCGCCGAGGCGGCGAAAGCGTTGGCGTCGCGTGCTGCGGCCTGAAACGCGTTCGCGTTGCGGACCATCGCCTGGAACGCGTTGGCGTTCGCCGCAGCCTGGAAGGCGGCGGTATTGCGCGCCAGCGCCTGGAAGGCGGCGGCGTTGCTGGCGAGCGCCTGGAACGCCTGCGCGTCGGTGCCGAGCGCCTGCATCGCCTGCGCATCGCGACCTAACGCCTGGAACGCCTCGGCGTTGCGCGACATCGCCGCGCTCGCTTGCGCGTTCTGCGCCGCCGCCTGGAAGGCGTTGGCGTCGCGGGCGTAGGCGGCGAACGCCTGCGGGTTGGCGGCCATCGCCTGGAACGCGTTGGGATGCCGCGCGAGCGCCGCAAAGGCATTCGCATGGCTGGCCATCGCCGCCATCGCGTTCGGCTGCTGCGCCATCGCGGCGAAGGCGTTGGCGTGGGTCGCCAGCGCCTGCGTGAACTGCGCGTTCATCACCCCGCCGCGCGCATTGGCGGCGAAGGCGCTGGCCTGCGACGCGGCGGCGGCCAGCATCTGCGGATTGGCGGCGAGCGCCTGGAACGCGGCAGCATTCTGCGCCAGCGCTTGGAACGCCTGCGCGTCGCTGTTCAGCGCCTGCATCGCCTGCGCATCGCGGCCGAGTGCCTGGAACGCGTCGGCGTTGCGCGCCATCGCCGCGGTCGCCTGCGCGTCGCGGGCCGCGACCTGGAAGGCGTTGGCGTCCTTGGCATAGGCCGCGAACGCCTGCGGATTCTGCGCCATCGCGGCGAACGCGTTGGGGTGACGCGCGAGTGCGGCGAAGGCGTTGGCGTGGTTGGCCAGCGCGGCAAACGCATTAGCCTGAGCAGCGTTGGCGGCGAGGCCATTCGCGGCGGTCGCATTGGCGACGCGCGCCAGCGACTGGAACGCGTTGGCGTCGCGCGCCAATGCCGCGAACGCCTGCGGGTTGGCGGCCATCGCCGCCATCGCCGCCGGGTTCTGCGCCAGCGCCTGGAAGCCCGGGTCGCTGGCCAGCGCGCGGAAGCTGGGGTTCTTGACCATCACTTCGAACGCGTCGGTCTGCATCAGCTGCGGCACGCTGGTGTCGCCGAGCGTGACGTCGCCGGCGCCGACCTGCGGGTTCACGTAGCGACCGGCGGGAGTGATCGTGCCGGCGGTCGGTCCCATCGGCGGATAGACCCGCCCGACGGTGTAGGCACCGGCCGCGACCAGCACGACGGCGACGCCGGAGATGAGCAGCTTGCGCGAGCTCGTGTTCGATTGAGCCATGATAGATTCCCCCTTGGGATGATGGTCGGCGGGATTGCCGGCCTGAGTCAATGTTCGTCGTGCCGCCGCCGCCTCGAACCGCGCCAGATCGGGATGGCGGGCGAGGCGGCGGGCGGGTGCGCTTACTGGCCGGGCGATTCGCTCGGTCGGCGGTGGTGTCGGCGTTTTGCGCGGCGGCTGCCATGAGCCAAAGCCGATGTGTCGCCGATGATTAGCCGATGATCTCCGCCGACCTATCGCCGCGCGAGCGGGCAGACGTCGAACACTTCGCCCAGGTTGGTGGTGCGGTCCTGCACGCTCAGCCGGTCGCCGTCGGGACGCAGCTCGAACAGCCGCCCGCGCTCACCGACCGGCAGCACGCCTTCGGCCATCACCGACACATCGTCGGCGGCGATGATGCGGCGTTCGCTGCGATAGCCCGGCGCGCTGACCACGATGCGGCCGGCACGGACCACGAAGTCGAGCGTCGGGCGGCATCCCGCCGGGCCCCAGCGACCGGGCAGGCGTTGCAGCGACAGTGGCGCGCTTGCCTGCCAATCGCGCGGCTCGGCACGCGCTTCGGCGGGGCGGTTGCCGACCCGGAAGCCGGCGACCGCGACCAAAGCGAGTCCCGCGGTCGCGACCGCGCGCGCCATCGCGGCCCGGCGGCGCGGCGTGCGCGGGTGACGCGCCACGTCGGCGTCGGGGACTTCGCCCGCGACCAGCAGCCGGTAGCCGACCTTGCGGATCGTCTCGAGCGTGAACGCGCCGGTGTCGGTCCCGAGCCGGCGCAACCGCGCGGTCACGCGGTTGATCGCGTCGTCGCTGACCACCAGCCCGTCCCAGCAACGTTCGATCAGCGCGTCGCGGCTGACCACCCGGCCGCGTGCCTCGACCAGTTCGACCAGCACCTGCATCATCCGCGGTTCGAGCAGCTCGATCCCGCCGGACGTTTCGACCTCGCATGTCGACGGCCGGACGACCGCGCCCGGCAAAGTCATGGCATCGATGGTCGCGAGCCCCCGCCCCATGAGACGTGGCGTATCAGGTCGCGCGCGAAAGACGAAATCGGCTCCGCGTAAAGATCATGGACAATTTGCAACCACCAGCCGAAAGGACGGTTATCTGGGCGCAGCAATCACTGGAGAGGAACGGGATGACGCATTCTGGATCGACGAATCGTCTTGCGCGGCTGACGCTGGGCGTGGCGGTATCCGCGCTGGCGCTGGCGGCGTGTTCGAAGCAGGCCGACGACTCCGAGACCGAGACCGCCGCGGTCGCGCCCGCCGCGACCGGCGCCGCTGCGGTCGCTCCCGCGGCCGACAATGTCGATACGATCAGCGGCGTGAAATTCGCCAGCTACACCGGCGATGCGGCGAAGGGTAAGGTCGACTTTCTGACCTGTCAGACCTGTCATTCGCTCGACGAGGGCGTGAACAAGATCGGCCCGTCGCTCCACGCCGTGGTCGGTCGCAAGGCGGGGCAGATCGCGAATTTCGCCTATACCCCGGCGAACAAGGACAGCGGGATCACCTGGACCGAGGAAAAGCTGTTCCAATATCTCGAAAATCCGCAGCGCGTGGTGCCGGGCACCAAGA
>JAZKGJ010000041.1:0-13819 GCA_040385975.1 Pseudomonadota bacterium
GCATCCACATCCTCGACCTGTCGCAGACCGTGCCGCTGTTCGCGCGCGCGCTCGAATTCGTGTCGTCGTCGGTCGCGGGGGGCGGCAAAGTGCTGTTCGTTGGCACCAAGCGTCAGGCGCAGGAGCCGGTCGCGGATGCGGCGCGGCGTTCGGGTCAGCATTTCGTGAATCATCGCTGGCTGGGCGGGATGCTGACCAACTGGAAGACGATCAGCAATTCGATCAAGCGGCTGAAGACGCTGGAGGAGCAGCTGTCGGGCGAGACGCACGGCCTGACCAAGAAGGAAGTGCTCAACCTGACGCGCGAGAAGGACAAGCTCGAGATGTCGCTCGGCGGCATCCGCGACATGGGCGGCATCCCCGACATCATGTTCGTGATCGACGCGAACAAGGAAGAGCTGGCGATCAAGGAAGCCAATACGCTCGGCATTCCGGTCGTCGCGATCCTCGATTCGAATGTTTCGCCCGACGGGATCGCCTTCCCGGTACCGGCCAACGACGACGCGGCGCGCGCGATCCGGCTGTACTGCGAGGCGATTGCGATCGCCGCGACGCGTGGCGGCCAGGAACAGCAGGCCCGTTCGGGGCGCGACATCGGCGCGATGGAGCAGCCCCCGGTTGAGGAAGCGCTGAGCGCGCCGGTCGCTGACGAGACGCCGACTGCGGAAACCGCGGCCGAGGTCGAGGCCTTCGAAGCGCCGGTCGCGGAATCGCCAGCTGCCGAGGAAGTGACGGCCGAAGCCCCCGCCGCTGAAAAGAAGCCGACGAAGGCGAAGGCCGCAAAGCCTGCTGCGGACGACGCCGCTATGGCTGCCGACCCGGAGCATCCCGCCGCGGCGACCGAGCCGGAAACCGCGCACGAGGGCGAGCGTCAGATCGACGCCTGAGGCGCCAGGCAGATTTCTGATCCGTTCGTGCTGAGCGAAGTCGACGCACCTGGGCCAATGCCCTTCGACTTCGCTCAGGGCGAACGGTCTTAATTCGAGCCGCAACCGGCTCTCAAAGAGGATATGGACGATGGCCGAGATCACGGCAGCCGCGGTCAAGGAACTACGCGAGCGCTCCGGCGCGGGCATGATGGATTGCAAGAAGGCGCTCAGCGAAACCGGCGGCGACATGGAAGCCGCCGGCGACTGGCTGCGCACCAAGGGACTCGCCGCCGCCGCCAAGAAGTCGTCGCGGACCGCCGCCGAAGGGCTGGTCGGGATTGCGGTCGCCGGTCCGAAGGGTGCCGCGGTCGAGGTCAATTCGGAAACCGATTTCGTCGCCAAGAACGATCAGTTCCAGGCGTTCGTCCGCGAAGTCACGCAGCTCGCGCTCGAAACCGGCGAGGATATCGAGGCACTGAAGGCCGCGAAGATGCCGGCCGGCAAGACCGTCGACGAAGCGCTGACCAACAATATCGCGACGATTGGCGAGAACCAATCGCTGCGCCGCGCGCGGGTGATCGAAGTGTCGCAGGGCGCGGTCGTGCCCTACGTCCACAACGCCGCCGCGCCGGGGCTGGGCAAGATCGGCGTGCTGGTCGCGCTGGAGAGCGATGCCGGCGCCGACGTGCTCGAACCGCTTGGCAAGCAGATCGCGATGCATATCGCGGCGGCCTTCCCGTTGGCGCTCGACGAGAGCGGGCTCGATCCTGCCCTGCTGGAGCGCGAACGCAAGATCGCGACCGACAAGGCGGCCGAGAGCGGCAAGCCGGCGGAGATCATCGCCAAGATGGTCGAAGGCGGCTTGGCGAAGTATCGCAAGGACAAGGCGCTGGTCAGCCAGCTGTTCGTCATGGATGGCAAGACGCCGGTTGCGGACGTCGTTGCCAAGGCGGCAAAGGATGCCGGCACCACCATCGTAATCAAGGATTATGTCCGTTTCGAACTGGGCGAGGGAATCGAGAAGGAAGAGAGCAACTTCGCCGCCGAGGTCGCCGCGACCGCCGGGCTGACGAAGTAGCTACACCGATCGCCGCGCCGGCGCGTCCCGGTGCGGCGATCGGTTGCCGGCTGGGGCTGGCAATAGTCTGCGACCGCACCTAAACCGCGACGCCATGCCCAACCCGAAATTCAAACGCATCCTCCTGAAACTGTCGGGCGAAGCCGGCTTGATGGGCGAAAGCGGGCTGGCGATCGACCCCGCGGTCACCGCGCGCACCGCGGGAGAGATCAAGGACGCGCGCGACGCGGGTTATCAGCTGTGCGTCGTGGTCGGCGGTGGCAATATCTTTCGCGGGATCTCGGCCGCGGCCAAGGGGTTCGAGCGCGCGACCGCGGATTACATGGGAATGCTGGCGACCGTGATGAACGCGCTCGCGGTCCAGAACGCGCTCGAACAGATGGGCGTCGAGACCCGTGTCCAGTCGGCGATCCCGATGGCGGCGGTCTGCGAGCCCTTCATCCGTCGTCGCGCCGAGCGGCATCTGGAAAAAGGCCGCGTGGTGATCTTTGCCGCAGGGGTCGGGTCGCCGTTCTTCACCACCGACAGCGGCGCTGCGCTGCGCGCGGCAGAAATGAAGTGCGACGCATTGTTCAAGGGCACGTCGGTCGACGGGGTCTACGACGCCGACCCGAAGGTTGTGGAAGGTGCGCGCCGTTACGAAACAGTGAGTTACGATGAAGTCCTGGCAAAGAATTTGAAAGTCATGGACGCCAGCGCGATTGCGCTATGCCGCGACAACGATATTCCGATCGTGGTCTTCAACATCCGGGAGCACGGCAATTTCGCCAAGGTGCTGAACGGTGAGGGGGTCAGTACGGTCGTCAAGCAAACGGAGATCTGACATGCCCGCGTATGACAAGGCCGATCTGGAACGCCGTATGGCGGGGGCGACCGAGGCGCTGAAGCACGATCTGGTCGGGCTGCGCACCGGGCGGGCATCGACCAACCTGCTCGATCCGGTGTCGGTGACGGTCTACGGCTCTAACATGCCGCTCAACCAGGTCGCGACGGTGTCCGCCCCCGAACCGCGGATGCTGTCGGTGCAGGTGTGGGACAAGCAGAACGTCGGCCCGGTCGACAAGGCGATCCGCTCGGCGGGGCTGGGGCTGAACCCGATCGTCGACGGGAACATGATCCGGTTGCCGATTCCCGATCTGACCGAAGAGCGCCGTAAGGAGCTGGCGAAGCTGGCGGGGCAATATGCCGAAAAGGCCAAGATCGCGGTGCGGAACGTCCGGCGTGACGGGATGGAGAATCTGAAGCTCGACGAAAAGAAGAGCGTGTTCGGCGAGGACGAGCGCAAGCGGCACGAGATCGAGGTGCAGAAGCTGACCGACGCGACGGTCGCGGATATCGACGCGGCGGCGGGCGCGAAGGAAAAGGAAATTCTGGGCCAGTGACCCCCGGGGCGGCGACGGTGCCGGAAGCCGCGCCCGCGGCGTTGCCACGCCATGTCGCGATCATCATGGATGGCAACGGGCGCTGGGCGAAGGCGCGGCATTTGCCGCGGCTGGCCGGGCACAAGGCGGGGGTCGAGGCGGTGCGGCGGATTGCCCGGGCGGCGCGCGCGCTGGGGATCGAGGCGCTGACGCTCTACGCCTTTTCGTCGGAGAATTGGCGGCGCCCGGCCGAAGAGGTCGGCGACCTGATGGGGCTGCTAAGGCTCTTCATTCGCAGCGATCTGGCGGAGCTGGTGGCCGACAACGTGCGGTTGCGGGTGATCGGCGACTACCGGCGTTTTCCGACCGACCTGGTCAAGCTGATCGACGACGCGGTGTCCCGGACCGCGCCGAATTCCGGACCCATGTTGGTGATCGCACTGAATTACGGCGCGCAGGCCGAGCTGGCGGCGGCGGCGCGGCGACTGGCCGAGCGGTTGCCGCCAGAGCAGATCGACGAAGCCGCGATCGAGGCCGAGCTCGAAACCCACGACCTGCCGCCGCTCGACCTGCTGATCCGCACTTCGGGCGAGGTACGGCTGTCCAATTTCATGCTGTGGCAGGCGGCGTATGCCGAATTGCTGTTCGTGGACACGCTGTGGCCCGATTTTGACGCTGCGGCGCTGGCCGACGCGGTCGCGGCGTTCGGTCGGCGCCAGCGGCGGTATGGCGGGCTATAGGGTGGCGGGAGGGTCGGACCTCGCCACGCGGTCGGTCGCCGGCGCGGCGATGATCGCGGTCGCGCTGGCGGCATTGTGGTTGGGCGACATCGCCTTCTGGCTGCTCGCGGTCGCGGGCGCGGTGGTGATGATCGGCGAATGGGCCGACCTGCAAAAAGCGTCATTGAAGCACAAGCGCCTGACGCAATACGCCCTGTCGGTGCCGCTCGCGCTGATGGCACCGGCGTGGTTGATCCTGGAAATCCATGATTTCTTCACGCTCGGCCTGTTGGCCGGGGCGGCGTTCTTCGTCGTGATCGTGACGCAGCGTCCGGCACTGGCGCTTGGCATTCTCTACTGCGGGTTGCCGGTGTTCGCGCTGATCGTGCTGCGGCGGCAAAGCGACGGACTGTTGCTGGCGAGCTGGGCGATGGTGCTGGTCTGGGCGACCGATATCGGCGCCTATGCCGCGGGGCGAAGCATCGGCGGGCCCAAGCTGGTGCCGGCGATAAGCCCCAACAAGACCTGGGCCGGGCTGGGCGGCGGCGTGGTCGCGGCGGGGGTCTTCGGCTGGCTGTTGCACAGCTACGCCGGGCTCTCCGCGCCGCTGGCGCTGGCGACCCCGCTGCTCGCGGTGTCGGCGCAGGCGGGCGACCTCTACGAAAGCTGGCTGAAGCGCCGCGCCGGGGTGAAGGACAGCGGGACCATCCTGCCCGGGCATGGCGGGGTACTCGACCGGCTCGACGGACTGGTCCCGGTTGCGCCGGTTGCCGCGGCGCTGGTGCTGCTGACGCGATGAGGACGGTGACGATCCTGGGTGCGACGGGGTCGATCGGCACCTCGACCCTCAACCTGATCGAGCGCGCGCCCGCGGATTACCGCGTGCTGGCACTAACCGCGAATTGCGACGTGGTGAAGCTGGCGGCGGCGGCGATCCGGACCCGCGCCGAGCTGGCGGTGGTGGCCGACGAAAGCTGCCTGCCGGCGCTGCGCGAGGCGCTGCGTGGGACCAACATCGGCTCGGCCGGGGGCGCGCAGGCGGTGGCGGACACGGCGGCGCTCCGGGCGGACTGGACGATGGCGGCGATCGTCGGGTGTGCGGGGCTGGAGCCGGTGCTGGCGGCGATCGCGCAGGGCGGCACGGTGGTGCTGGCGAACAAGGAGCCGCTGGTGTCGGCTGGCGAGCTGGTGCTCGCGGCGGCGAAGGCGTCGGGCGCGACGTTGCTGCCCGCCGACAGCGAGCACAATGCGATCTTTCAGTGCTTCGATTTCGCGCGGGCGGAGCGGGTGCGGCGGATCATCCTGACCGCGAGCGGCGGCCCGTTCCGCGCGTGGACGACCGAGCAGATGCGCGGCGTGACCCCGGCGCAGGCGGTCGCGCATCCGAACTGGTCGATGGGTGCCAAGATCTCGGTCGATTCGGCGACGATGATGAACAAGGGACTCGAATTGATCGAGGCGGCGCGGCTGTTTCCGGTCGATCCGGCGCGGATCGAGATCGTCATCCACCCACAATCGATCGTCCACAGCCTGGTCGATTACGTCGACGGGTCGATGCTGGCGCAGCTGGGGCCGAGCGACATGCGCACGCCGATTGCGTATTGTCTGGCGTGGCCCGACCGGATGGCGACGCCGATGGCGCCGCTCGATCTGGTCGCGTTGGGAAGGCTGGATTTCGCGGCCGCGGACCCTATCCGCTTTCCGGCGCTCCGGCTGGCGCGTGAGGCGCTCGACGCGGGCGGGGCGCGGCCGGCGATTCTCAACGCCGCCAACGAAGTCGCGGTCGCGCATTTCCTGGCCGGGCGGGTCGGCTTCCTCGAAATCGCCGCAATCGTCGCCGATACGCTCGACCGCTACGACCCGCCCGCGCCAGGCGATCTGGCGGGCGTGCTTGCGGTCGATGCCGAAGCGCGGCGATTGGCCGACGCCCAAGTGAAGGATCACGCCGCTTGATCGAGTCCCCCGGCTTCCTGCTGACCGTGCTGGCGTTCGCGCTCGTGATCGGGCCGCTGATCTTCGTCCACGAAATGGGACATTACCTCGCCGGGCGCTGGTTCGGGGTCCATGCCGAGGCGTTCTCGATCGGGTTCGGGCGCGAAGTCGCCGGCTTCACCGACGCGCGCGGCACACGGTGGAAATTCGGCTGGATGCCGCTCGGCGGCTACGTGAAGTTCGCCGGCGATATGGGTCCGGCGAGCGCGACCGACCCGGCCTGGCTGACGCTGCCCCCCGCCGAGCGCGCGCGGACGTTCCAGTCGAAGCCGGTGTGGCAACGCGCGCTGATCGTCGCGGCGGGGCCGGCGGTCAACTTCCTGCTCGCGATCCTGATCCTGATGGGATTTGCCGTCGCATACGGGGAGAGCAAGACTCCGACCATCATCGGCAAGCTGGTGCCGAACAGCGCCGCCGCGGCTGCGGGATTGGCGCCGGGCGACCGGATCATGTCGCTGGGCGGGCGCAGCGTCGATACCTTCGACGACATGGTGCGCTACGTCCAGATCCGCGCGGGCGAGCCGGTCGCGGTCGTCTATGCGCGCGGCGATGCGACGCTGCGCCGCGACGTGACGATCGGGTCGCAGCTGGTCCGCGACCGGTTCGGCGGCGAACACCGGATCGGGCTGCTCGGCGTATCGCCGACGGCTCCGGTCTATGTTCCGGTATCGCTGATCGCCGCGCCGGGCATCGCGGTTCGTCGGACCGGCGAGATCGTCACGATGATGGTCGAAACGCTGACCCAGGTCGTGACCGGCCGGCGTTCGGTCAAGGAACTCGGCGGGCCGATCAGCATCGCGAAGGTATCGGGGCAGCAGATGGCGCTGGGCATCCCCGAATTCGTATTCCTGATCGCGCTGATCTCCATCAATCTGGGGTTCATCAACCTGCTGCCAGTTCCGATGCTGGATGGCGGGCATTTGCTCTTTTACGCGATCGAGGCGGTCAAGGGCGGGCCGGTCGGGCCGAACGCGCAGGAATGGGCGTTCCGCGGCGGCTTGCTGGCGGTGCTCGCGCTGATGGTGCTGGTCACGTTCAACGACCTGGCGTCGCTCGGGGTGTGGCGCGGGCTGGCCGGGTTGATCGGCTGACCCGGTTGGGGCAGGGCGTCCGGCACCGCGGCATTGATATTTCGACAGCGCGTTTTCGTATTTTTTAGGGTGGGATTGTGACAGCGACCAAGGTTTCCAAGTTTGCCCGCCGGGCGACCGGCGCGCTGCTCGCGGGCACGATCCTGACCGGGCTGCCGGTGGCGGCATCGGCGCAGGTGGCCGCGCCTGCGCCCGCCAACGCGCCCGCTCCAGTAGCAACCGCGCCCGCGGTCGAGCGCGTCATCAAGTCGCTTCGTGTCGATGGTTCGCAGCGGATCGAGCCCGAGACGGTGCTGTCCTACACCCGACTGCGGGTCGGTCAGGCCTATACCAATGAATCGCTCGACCAGGCGCTGCGCGACCTGCTGGCCAGCGACCTGTTCGCCGACGTTTCGATCGACGGGGTGCAAACCGGCGACATCACGATCCGAATCCGCGAGAACCCGATCATCAACCGCGTGGTGTTCGAGGGCAACAAGGCGCTGAAGCAGGACAAGATCGAAAAAGAGGTCAAGTTAAAGCCGCGCCAGATCTTCACCCGCACCGCGGTCCAGCAGGACGTCGCGCGAATTATCGAATTGTATCGTCGCCAGGGCCGCTTCGCCGCCAATGTCGATCCCAAGATGGTCGCGCTCGATCAGAACCGCGTCGATGTGATCTTCGAGGTGACCGAGGGGGCCAAGTCGAAGGTTCGCCAGATCAATATCATCGGGAACGAGAAGTTTTCCGACAACGACCTGCGCGAACAGATGGCGACCAAGCAGGCGCGGCTGCTCCGCATCTTTTCGTCGGCGACCAGCTACGACCAGGACCGGCTGGCGTACGATCAGCAGAAGCTGCGGCAGTTCTACTTGACCGAAGGCTATGCCGATTTCCGCGTCGTGTCGGCGGTTGCCGAGCTGACCCCGGACAAGCGCGATTTCATCATCACCTATGTCGTCGAAGAGGGGCCGCGCTATAAATTCGGCGACATCGAGGTCGACAGCGACATCCGCGATTTCGACGACAAGACGCTCGCGAGCGGGACCGGGATCAAGCCGGGCGACTGGTATAACGCCAAGCAGGTCGAGGATACCGTCGAGCGGCTGGGCGAGACCGCGGGGCTGTTCGGATATGCCTTTACCGACGTCACTCCGAATTTCGACCGCGATCAGGAAAAACTGACGATGTCGATCCAGTTCCGGATCGCCGAGGCGAAGCGGACCTACATCGAGCGGATCGACATCACCGGCAACACCAACACGCAGGACAAGGTCATCCGGCGCGAAATCCGCTTGGCCGAAGGCGATGCGTTTAACAGTTTCCAGGTCAAGCGTTCGACCGACCGGATCAACAGCCTGGGCTACTTCCAGGAAAAGTTCGAGGTCAAGCAGACCGCGGGGACCAGCACCGACCGCATCATCCTGGAAGCGCCGGTCGAAGAGCGCGCGACCGGCCAGCTGCAGCTGTCGGCGGGTTTCTCCAGCCTCGAGCGGTTCATCCTGCAGGCGTCGATCGAGCAGCGCAATTTCCGGGGCAAGGGCCAGACGCTGCGCGCGAGTGCGAATTATTCGACCTATTCGAAGTCGGTCGAGCTGGGCTTCACCGAACCGTATCTGTTCGACAAGAACATCGCGCTGGGCGGCGATATCTTCCGCCGCGACTATAATTCTTTCAGCTACGTCGGCAACGATCGCAACACGACCTATGCGCAGACGACCACCGGTTTCCAGATCCGCGCGGGCCTGCCGCTGACCGAATATCTGTCGTTCGTCGGCCGCTACGGCCTGTCGTATGACGAGGTCGATCTCGACCGGTCGCAATTCTTCACCAACGGGGCGTGCGACCCGCTGAAGGCCGGGCGCTATCTGTGCGATTCGATCGGCAACCGGGTGACGTCTTCGATCGGCTATTCGCTCGTCACCGACAGCCTTAACAGCCGGTTGCGGCCTTCACAGGGGCAACGCGCGTCGTTCAGCCAGGATTTTGCCGGGCTCGGCGGCGACGTGAAATACATCCGCACGCGCTTCGAAGGCGACAAATACTGGTCGGTCGGGGCCGGGTTCGTGTTCTCGGTCGGGCTGGAGGGTGGTTATATCCACAGCCTCGAGAAGAGCCGTGGAGCGGGCATCGACAAGGTCCGGATCACCGACCGCTTCTATTTGGGTGAGCCGCAGTTCCGCGGGTTCGATATCCGTGGCGTCGGCCCGCGGGTGCAGCGGATTCCGTTCACCACGGTCAACAACGTCCAGACCCTGGTCACCGACAAGAACCAGATCACCGACGACGCGCTAGGCGGCCGGGCCTATTATCTGGGCCGCGCCGAGCTGGAGGTGCCGTTGCCGTCGGGGTTGCGCGAGCTGGGGCTGCGCCCGTCGCTGTTCATCGACGCGGGCGCCTTGTTCGGGCTGACCAAGCCGCTGAAGACCGCGACGTTCCCGACCGTGATTAATCCCGTCACCGGAGCGACCGAGCTGGGACCGATTCCGGCGACCGACCTCGCGGGCAATCTGCTGTTTGCGAGCACCGATACCGCGACGCTCGGCCAGACCACGATCTGCGCCACCGGCTTCCCCGACGCCACCGGGGCGTGCGTCGGCACGTCGGTCAACACGCAGATCCCGTCGATCAATCCGTTCTTCGAACAATATGTCGGCAATTCGGCCAAGCCGCGGCTGTCGATCGGGTTCGGGATCAACTGGCAATCCCCGTTTGGGCCACTTCGCATCGACGTCGCAAAAGCGCTGTTGAAGGAAAAGGGCGAAGACGACAAATTCCTGACATTCAACGTAGGGACGCAATTCTGATGACCAAGTTCAAGACTTTGCTGCTGACCGCGGCGGCCGGGGTGCCGGCGGCGCTGCTGGCGACCGGCGCGCTGGCGCAATCGGCCGGGGTGGCGGTGATCGATCCGGGTTCGGCGATGCTGAGCGCGAAGGCGATCGGCCCGGCGTGGAAGACGATCAACGACCAGAACACCGCGGTCTTCACCCGCGCGCAGCAGCGCGAGCAGGCCTTGCAGGCGACGATCGCGCCGCTCCAGAAGCGGCTCGACACCAACAACGACGGCCGGCTGGACGAAGCCGAAGCCGCCGCGGCGCAGACCGCCAAGCGGCCCGAAGTTCAGCAGATCGTGACCGCGCAGCAGGCTGCGCAGACCGAACTCGCGACCATCCTACAGCCGTCGCGCGTGGCGCAGGCGTGGGTGATCGACCAGGTCCGCCAGAAGTACCGCCCGGCGCTGAATACCGTCGCGACGGCGAAGCGGCTCGGCGTGGTGATGACCACCGACACCGCGACCTTCGTGCTGCCGGCGAACGACATCACCGACGACGTGACCAAGGCGATCGACGCGGCGCTGCCGACCGCGACCACTGCGCCGCCCGCCAATTGGCAGCCGGACCGTGAGACCCTGCAGCTGTATCAGCAGTTCACGCAATATATCGCGGTGGCGCAGCAACGCGCGGCGCAGCAGCAGCAAGGTGCGGCGCGCCCGGCGGCCGGCACCGCCGCGCCGGTCGGCACGCCCGCCCCGGTACCCGCCAACCCGCCGCGCCCGCAAGGTCGGTGAGCGACGCGGCCACGGCTGACGTGGTGGGGGGCGACGCGGCGGGAACGGCGTCGCTCGGCCCGCTCGACATCGGCCGCGTCATGGCGGCGTTGCCGCATCGCTACCCGATGCTGCTGGTCGATCGGGTCGAGGAGCTGATCCCCGACCGGTCGATCGTCGCGATCAAGGCGGTGACGATCAACGAGGGCTTCTTCCAAGGGCATTTCCCGGGCCGCCCGATCATGCCCGGCGTGCTGATCGTCGAGGCGCTGGCGCAGGCCGCGGGCGTGCTGGCGGTTGAGAGCCTCGGGCTCGCCGGGTCGGGCAAGCTCGTCTATTTCATGGCGATCGACGAGGCGAAGTTCAGGAAGCCGGTCGAGCCGGGGGTGCTGCTGCGGCTCGAAGTCGAGTTCGTCCAGAAGCGCAGCAGCGTGTGCAAGTTCAAGGGCGTCGCCAAGGTCGATGGGCAGCTGGCGGCACAGGCAAACTTTACCGCGATGATCGCCGATCCGCCAAAGGTTTGAAGGCGGCCAGCTTTGACTTATCGCCCGCGCGCCGCTAACCGCGCGCCTTCCTTTCAGGCTGGTCGGAACCAGCCACCCCAGGAGCATTCGACGTGAAGAAAGATACCCACCCCGATTATCACACCATCAAGGTGCAGATGACCGACGGCAGCCAGTTCGAGACCCGCTCCACCTGGGGCAAGGAAGGCGATCTGATGACGCTCGACATCGATCCGCTGGCGCATCCGGCGTGGACCGGCGGGCGCGGCACGATGCTGGATACCGGCGGTCAGGTCGCGCGCTTCAACAAGCGCTTCGGCGGGCTTTCGCTCACCAAGAAGTGATGGGGGCGGGGCGCACTTAACGCCCCGTTAGCCATATCTCCCTAGCGTTCGGGTCATGACGACCGGACGCCCTGCATGATTGCCGCCGAAATCGAACCTGCCGAAGCCGGCGGTCGGCGCCGTTCGCCGCGCGCGCCGGTCTCGTTCGATGCGGGGCTCGGGCGGGGCGGGCTCGACCGCGCGCTGTGCAAGGTCGTCGACCTGTCGATGCACGGGGTGCGGTTGCAGACCTATTCGGCGCTGCGGCAGGGCACCTTGATCTGGCTGACCCTGCCCAAGGTCGGTTCGCGTGCGGTGCGGGTGATGCGCGCCGACGATTTTACCGCCGGCTGCGAGTTCCTCGAGCCGCTGCCGCAAGTCGATTTCGATACGCTGGTTGCGATCGACGCGACGCTGGATCGGAATGCCTAGGCATCGCGGCTCGGCGAAGCCGAGCCGTCGGTCGTACGCTTCGCTATGCCGGCCGCGCTTGTGCGACGTCGGATTACTGTCGCCAATCCGCGACCGCACTGCGCGGAGAGGGTGGGATTCGAACCCACGGTGAGCTTCCACCCACGGCGGTTTTCAAGACCGCTGCCTTAAACCACTCGGCCACCTCTCCAGCGCGCTTCATCGCTTATCGCAGTCTTTCGCTGACGCAACCCGCGCGCGGGGGGTTGCACAGCGGACGCGCTCTGGCAGAGTCGCTGCGATGTGGTCCTATTTCCGGATTTGCGCGCTTGCGCTGTTGCTTGGCCTGATCGGTGGCGCCGCTCCGGCGGCGGCGCAGGATGAGGCCGGTTTCCAGGCGTACCTGTCGACGCTGCGCGAACAGGCGCTGGCGCGCGGCGTGACGCCGGCGACCGCGGCGAATGTCTTTCCGACGCTAACCTTCAACCCGCGCGTGGTCGAACTCGACCGCGCCCAGCCCGAAGCGTCGCCCAACGCGCCGGTCCCCGCGTTTGCGCCCTATCGCGCGAGCCATGTCGATACCGCGCGCATCACTCGCGGTCAGGCCGCCTACCGCGCGCAGCGCTTCCGGTTGCAGCGGATCGAACAGGAGACCGGCGTCCCCGAATCGATCATGGTCGCGATCTGGGGGCACGAGACCAATTACGGCAGCTATACCGGCAATTTCGACCTGCTGCGCAGTCTGGCGTCGCTGGCGTACGAGGGGCGGCGGCGCGCCTTGTTCGCGGAGGAATTCATCGCCGCGCTGAAGATCATCGATCGCGGCTATTCGCGCGACCTGTTGAAGGGCAGCTGGGCGGGGGCGATGGGCTATCCGCAATTCCTGCCGTCGGTCTATCTGCGGCTGGCGCGCGATGGCGACGGCGACGGCCGCGCCGACATCTGGAAGAACGAGGCCGACACGCTTGCCTCGATCGCAAATTATTTCGCGAACGCGGGCTGGCGCGCGGGTCAGCCGTGGGGTTTCGCGGTCGATGTGCCGATCGGACTGGCGCGAATGGACGTCGCCAATCGGCTGATCTCACCGCGTTGCCCGCGGGTCTTTGCACGGCACAGCGGCTGGCGGACGCTGCGCGAATGGCGCGCGCTGGGGATTGTGCCGCAATCGGGAATGTGGCCCGCGCCCGATGTGCTGGCGACGCTGATCGAGCCCGACGGGCCGGGGCGGACCGGGTATCTGCTGACCGGCAATTACCGGGTGATCCTGGATTACAATTGTTCGAACTTCTACGCGCTCTCGGTGGGATTGCTGGCAGATGCGGTTGCGCAATAATTTCGTGATGCTCGCGCTGGCGGTGACCGGCGGCTGTGCGGGTGGGTGGCAGGAGGCGCCGCCCGGGGCAGGCAGCGCGCTGCCCCCGGCAAGCGGCTATCCGGCTGCGGAACTGCCGCCGGCGGGCGAACTGACCGCGAGCGAACTGGGCAACGCCGGCCCTGATGACACTGCGCGTTCCACGCCGCCGCCGCAGCCCGCCTATACCCCCTCGGCCGGTTATCCGGCGCAGCGGGTTCGCGATTCCAGCACGATGCCGCCGCCGCCGTCGACCCGCTACGACGGGGTCGGCTATGCGGTGTGGTCGGCGGAGGGCGGCACGATCGCGGCGGCGCACCCGACGCTGCCGGTCGGGTCGTTCGCGGAAGTGACCGCGCTCGACAGCGGGCGCACGGTCCTGGTGCCGATCACCGCACAGTCGCGGCCGGGGCGCGAGATCGCGCTGACCGGCGCGGCCGCACGGGCGCTGGGTTTCGCGACCGGCGGGACCGCGGCGGTCCGGGTACGGGCGGCGAATGCGACCGGGGCCGACATCGTCGCGCTGAAGGCCGGGCAAGCGCCGCCGGCGCGGCCCGACACCCCGCCGGTGCTGCTGAACGCGCTGCGGGCG
>JAZKGJ010000042.1:0-5165 GCA_040385975.1 Pseudomonadota bacterium
GGCTGGGGCTGATCCCTCGCCGCGCGGCACGGGCGAGCGACATCTGGAAACGCCGCTTCAGCGCTGCCGAGGTCGAGGCGCGGATCGTCGCCGACCACCGCCCCTATCACGACGCGCTGGCGCGCGCGCTGGCGGCGGCGCGCGAGCGGTTCGGGATCGCCGTGCTGCTGGACGTGCATTCGATGCCGACCCCAGACGGGCCCGCGCGGATCGTCGTCGGGGATCGGTTCGGGCGCAGTGCGTCGGCGCGCTTCGTCGCGCGGCTGGAGGCGGAGGCGGGGCCGCACGCGGTCGCGCTGAACGCGCCGTACGCCGGCGGCCACATCCTCGATCGCCATGCCGATCCGGCGAACGGCATCCACGCGCTGCAGCTGGAGATCGACCGCGCACTGTATCTCGACGCGGCCTTCGACCGACCGAGCGGCGGCTTTGCAGCGACCGCGGCGATGCTGGGGCGGATGATTGCTGCGCTGGCGGATGAGGCGCTGAGTGGCGGGCTGGCGCTCGCAGCGGAGTAACGTCACGCCGTCGAACGGATCGGCTGCGCCGGACCCGCCGCCCGCCGTGACGAGGTCGGATTAGCTGACGCTAATCCGGCCGGTCCGCACAAAAAAACCGCCCGGTGCATTGCACCGAGCGGCCGAGGTTCAGGGAGGGGCAGGCTGAAAGCCTGCCGGCGCGGTCCCGCGAAAGGGGGGACACGGAAACCGCGTACGACAATAATAGGTAGCGGCGCGTTTGGTTTCAAGCAGCCACGAAATTATGCGAGCGGACGTACGCCGGGAGTCATTCGCGCCAGCACGCTGTCGCGCAGCAGGAAATGGTGGCGCAGCGCCGCCGCGACGTGAAGCACGACCAATGCGAGCATCCCCCAGCCGAGCAGTTCGTGCGCGTCATGTCCGAATTTGCTCACGTCCGCGGACACCGGCAGCTTGGGAACCGTGAAGACTCCGAACCAGTCGAACGGCTTGGCCTTGGTACTCGACGACATCGCCCAGCCGGTCAGCGGCATGACCAGCAACAGCACGTAAAATGCATAATGCGAAACGTATGCCGCAACCCGCTCGAACCCCGCAACCGTCGGCGGCAGCGGCGGCGCGGGGTGGCTGAACCGCCACGCGATCCGGCCGAAGGTCAGCACCAGCACTGTGATCCCGACCGCCTTGTGGACCGGCATGACCTGCCAGTCGCGCGGCAGCGAATCGTGCGCGATGCCGAGCCACAGGTTGAAGACGACCAGCGCGGCGATGACCCAGTGAAACGCGATCGCACCGCGCGAATACCGGTCGGGCGGATTGATCGCGCGCATGTCGTCGCTCCTGCGTCAGGCGGCCGGAGCCGGCTCCGGCTGCTTGCCCTGCGCGACCTGGCGATTGAAGATCGCACTCATCAGCGGCAGCGAAAACAGGTGCGCATAGATCAGCGGGAGCAGCCCCGACTTGGTCATCTTGCGCAGTTGGTCGCCGCGCAGGTCGGCCAGCTTTTCCTCGTTCACCATCTGGAACCCGCGATAGATGAACGGTTGTTCGGCGTTCGCCGGCTGGATGGCGACTTCGCCCTCCATCAACAGGTCGAGTTCCTTCAACTCCGCCATGAACGCCGCGGTCCGCTGCCCCGCCTGTTCGAACGATTCGTTGAACGAAAGGATCGCCTTGGTCGCCTCGGTCGGCTCGGCGTTGTCGAACAGCGGATTGCCCTCATCGAACGCGCCGATCGCATCGGATTTCGGGTCGAAACAGAGCGACAATTCCTCGGCATCGGGGGTCAGGCGCGCCAGCATGAACGGATAGCGCCGCACGTATGCGGGCAGATAGATGTCGGTCTCGAGCAACGTGCCGTCGCCGTCGACGAACACGTTGATGCCCTCGTTCAACCCCATCAGCGCGATCGGCACACCGTCGCCGCCTGACGAAAAGACGATCGGATAGTTGCGCTGCGCCTGCGGGAATTCCTCGACCGTCAGCGGAATGGCGTGCTGCGTGGCCAGCCATGGCGCGCGCTCCATCTGGCGCATCTTGAAATCGGCGTGGAGTTCGCTCGAAAGCGGCTGAAGCTCTTGATAAAACAGCGGAAGTTGCGGCGCGCTCGCCATGGTCGTCTCCTGGAACCGGAAAAATGGCGCGACCATCGGCCGCATCGGCCCGCGCGTTAAGGTGTCGCGCCCGGTCGTGCAAGCGTGACCAGTTTCCCGGGATTGAACAGCTCGCCCGGATCGAATGCCGCCTTCACCCCGCGCAGCACCGCCATACGCGCCGGCGACGACAGCCGTTCCAGTTCGCCCAACTTCATCTGGCCGATCCCGTGTTCGGCGGAGATCGACCCGCCCGCCGCGACCACCAGGTCGTTGACGAAGCGCGTGATCGCGGGCGCGGCGTTGGCGTACCAGTGCGCCGCGACCGCGCCGGCCGGCGCGCGGACGTGAAAGTGGACGTTGCCGTCGCCGAGATGCCCGAACCCGCTGGCATTCGTGCCGGGGAAGCGCGCCTTCACCGCGGCGGCGGCGTCGATCAGGAAATCGGGCATCGCGGCGACCGGCACCGAAATGTCGTGCTGCGCCGCCGGTCCGTCGGCACGTTCGGCCTCTGAGATCGAATCGCGGATCCGCCAGAATGCCTCGATCTGCGCGTCGCTGGCCGACAGTGTCGCCTGTTCGATCAGCCCGCCCGCCCCCTGCAACGCATCGCCCAGCACGTCCGCCGGCTCGGCGTCGTCGGCGCGGCTCGCGACCGCTTCGATCAGAACATGCCACGCACTCTCCCCCGCCACCGGCGCGCGCGTCCCCGGAATGTGCCGCAGCACCGCGGCCAGCGAGGCGGCGGGCAGCAGCTCGAAACTCTCGACCGCGTCGGTCGCCGCCTCCAGCCGCCGCAGCAAGGCCAGCGCCGCGTGCGGGCTCGCCAGCCCGACCCACGCCGCGGCGCGAGCGCGCACTTCCGGCACCAGCCTGAGCGTCGCCGCGGTCACCAGCCCGAGCGTCCCCTCTGCCCCGACCAGCAGCTGGTTGATGTCGTAGCCGCGATTGTCCTTTTTCAGCGGGGCGAGCCCGTCGTGGATGCTGCCGTCGGGCAGCACCGCCTCAAGCCCCGCGACCAGCCCGCGCATCGTCCCCCAGCGCAAGACCTGCGTGCCGCCCGCATTGGTCGACACCAGCCCGCCGATCGTCGCGCTGCCCTTCGCACCCAGCGTCAGCGGGAAGCGCAGGCCTGCATCCGCGACGGCGCCGTGCAGGTCGCTCAGGATCACCCCGGCCTCGACCACCGCCAGACCGGCATCCGCGTCGATCGACCGGACCCGGTTCATCCGCCGCGTCGTCAGGATCAGCGCGCTGCCATCGGCCGGCGGGGTGGCGCCGCCGACCATCGAGGTGTTCCCGCCCTGCGGCACCACCGCGACCCCGGCTTGCCGCGCAAGCCCGATAATCGCCGCCGCCTCCCCCGCCGTTGCGGGCGCGAGGACCGCCGCTGAATGACCGGAATAGCGCCCGCGCCAGTCGCGTTCCCACGGCGCGATGGCGTCGCGATCGGTGATCGCCGCCTTCCCGCCGAAGCGTTCGGCGACCGCCGCGATCAGCTCCGTCTGGCGCGTGTCCATGTTCGACGGACTACCGGCGATGCCCGCTTTTCGCCATGATTAATCGGACATTCAACCGCTTGGGCTAGGGCGGCCGCGCCATGCCGCGTTTCGTCTTCCCCCTTGCCGCCCTGTTGCTGGCGCTGCTGCCCGGCGCCGGGACGGCACGCGCGGATTACGAGATCGCGCAATTGGTGATCCAGCAGCAGGTCGTGGTGCGCGTTCCCCGCCTGTCGGTATCGGCGACGCTGATCGCCGCCAAGCCGGTGACCTGGGTCGAGCAGAAGGGTCCGAAGTGCATCGCGCTCGCGCAACTCGCCGGCGCGCTCATCACGCAAGCCGACGCGGTCGATCTGGTGTCGGTCGGCGGCGGCCGGGTGCGCGCGCGGCTCGACGACGATTGTCCGGCGCTCGATTTCTATTCGGGCTTCTACCTGAAGCCGACCAAGGACGGCCGGATTTGCGCGGGACGCGACGCGGTCCGCTCGCGCGCCGGGCGCAAGTGCGAGATCGACAAGTTCCGCACGCTGGTTGCGCAGCGCTGATTCATTGACTTTGCGGGCATAATCGGCGACCGGCTTGCGCACCGGCGCGCGGGGCTTTCGCACGCCAATTTTCGGACCTCTGCATGAGCTTTGCCGACCTCGGCCTGTCCCCCGAATTGCTGCGTGCGGTCGGCGATACCGGCTACGACACGCCGACCCCGATCCAGGCGCAGGCGATCCCGAGCGTACTGATGATGCGCGACATCATCGGCATCGCCCAGACCGGGACCGGCAAGACCGCGTCGTTCGTGCTGCCGATGATCGACATCCTGGCCGAGGGCCGCAGCCGCGCGCGGATGCCGCGCAGCCTGATCCTCGAACCGACCCGCGAACTCGCCGCGCAGGTGGCGGAGAATTTCGAGAAATACGGCAAGTATCACAAGCTCAGCATGGCGCTGCTGATCGGCGGGGTACAGATGGGTGATCAGGTCAAGGCGCTCGAAAAGGGCGTCGATGTGCTGATCGCGACGCCGGGCCGACTGATGGACCTGTTCGGGCGCGGCAAGATCCTGCTCACCGGCTGCAATTTGCTGGTGATCGACGAAGCCGACCGGATGCTCGACATGGGATTCATCCCCGATATCGAGGAAATCTGCACCAAGCTTCCCAAGCAGCGCCAGACCCTGCTGTTCAGCGCGACGATGCCGCCGCCGATCAAGAAGCTGGCCGACAAATTCCTGTCGAATCCCAAGCAGATCGAGGTTTCGCGCCCGGCGTCCGCC
The DNA here is from genome assembly GCA_040385975.1 of Pseudomonadota bacterium. Classification (GTDB taxonomy): domain Bacteria; phylum Pseudomonadota; class Alphaproteobacteria; order Sphingomonadales; family Sphingomonadaceae; genus Sphingomonas. The sequence continues at coordinate 4,838 of JAZKGJ010000042.1, forward strand.
AACCTCCAGATCACGCAATATCTGGTGCCCGTGGACGGCCAGCGCGCCAAGACGCCGCGGCTGCGCGCGCTGCTCGCGCAGCCCGAGGTCGAAAGCGCGATCATCTTCTGCAATCGCAAGACCGCGGTGCGCGACCTGAACAAGGTGCTGAAGGCCGCCGGGATGCGCTCTGGCGAGATCCACGGCGACATGGAACAGTCGGCGCGGATCGCCGAACTCGACCGGTTCAAGGCGGGTACGATCAACATCCTGGTCGCGAGCGACGTCGCCGCTCGCGGGCTGGACATCAAGGGCGTCAGCCACGTCTTCAACTACGACGCGCCGTGGC
>JAZKGJ010000043.1:0-22036 GCA_040385975.1 Pseudomonadota bacterium
CCGTTCATCCGGAAACTGGTCGGTTGCGCCAGGATGCGGCGGAGCAGCGGCATCCCGTCACTCACGCGTCCGAACGCGGCGTAGCCGGGATGCACCGCGCTCCAGTCCATCCCCGGATTGGGGCCGATCGTGATGAAGAAATTGCCGCCGGCCGAATCCGGGCCGGCGCGGCGGGCCATGCTGATCGTGCCGTCGATGTGCTTCAACCCGGTCTGGCGCGTGGTTTCGAGCGGGAAGGGCGGCAGGATGCGGGTCGCGTCGCTGCGGATGCCGCCCTGAACGAAGCCGATATGCGGCGCCTTTCGCGCGCGCGCGACGCGGTAGATGTCGGCGCCGTTCAGCCGTCCGTCGTCGATGTATTGGAGGAAGTTGCGCGTCGTCGCGGGCGCCCGCCGCGCCTCCAGCGCCAGCGTGAAGTTGCCGACGCTCGTTTCCATTCGCACGCGCACGATGCCGGGGCGCGACTGCGCGGTTATCGGGTCGGCAACGAACAGCGCGACCAGCGCAAACCACAGTCTCATCCTGTCGCCTCTCCCTTTCGTCGCACCCGCCGAATGCGCGGATCGCGGTCGAGTTGCGCCGCCGCCCGGATAGCGGTGCGCAATTCGTCGCGCTTTTCGTGGATGCTGGCGATGACCGGCCCCATCGCGACGCCGAGGTCGACCAGCACCGCTTCGGACAATTGCAGCGAGCTTTCGAGCGTCTCGGGCACCGCATCGCTCACTCCCGCGCGGTAGAGTTCGGCGGCGTGCGCGGTGTCGCGGGCGCGGGCGACGATGGTGAGATCGGGGTGGTCGGCGCGGACCCGCCGGGTGATGCGGACGCTCAGTACCGGGTCGTCCATCGTCAGAATCAGCGCGTCGGCCTTGTCGAGTCCCAACCGCGCGATCAGCTCGGGCCGCGCGATGTCGCCGAACATCGCGGGGAAATCGTCGGCCCGCGCCGCCGCGACCGCATCGACGTTGGCGTCGACCGCCAGGAAACGCTTGTCGTGCGTCCGCAACATCTCGCCGACCATCCGTCCCACCCGACCCAGCCCGACGATGACCGTCCCCGGACCCAGTTCGTCGATCATGAATTCCGCGCGCCCGCGGGCGCGATCGACACGTTTGGACGCAAAACTGCCGAGTTGCGCCAGCAAGGGCGTGATGGTCAGCCCGATCGCGGTGACGGTCTGCCAGAACGCCGCGGTCGGCCCGTCGATCAGCAACGCCTGCGCCGCGGTCGCCAACACGATCAGCGTGGTCTCGGACGGACTCGACATCAGCACGCCGACCTCGAGCGAGGTACCGAGCCGGCTGCCCGACAACCGCAATAGGCCGAAGGTCACCACCGCCTTGACCGCAACCACCCCCGCCACCGCGAGCGCCAGCATCCCGAGATTGCCGAGCACGAAACCCAGATCGAGGCTCATGCCCACCGTGATCAGGAACACGCCCAGCGCGAGTCCCTTGAAGGGCGCGGTGATCGCCTCGACCTCGGCATGATAATCGGTTTCGGCGATCAGCAACCCCGCCAACAGCGCGCCGACGATCGGCGACAGTCCCGCCGCGGTGGTCGCCAGGCTGGCCGCGATCACCACCAGCAGCGACGCGGCCAGGAACAGCTCGGGGCTCTTGGTCCGCGCCGCCTGCGCAAACAGCCGCGGCAGGATGAACCGCCCACCGCCGTAAAGCGCGACCATCGTCAGCACGCCGATCAGCGCGACCCCGGCGAACCCGGCCAGCCCGCCGTCGGCGGTGGGGCCCAGCGCGGCCAGCACGAAGATAATCGGCACCAGCGCCAGATCCTCGAACAACAGCATCGCAAAGGCCGCGCGGCCGACCGGGCTTTCGGTCCCGGCCAGCGGCAAGACCAGCGCGGTCGACGACAGCGCAAGCGCCAGTCCGAGCCCGAGCGCGCCGGTCCAGCTGACCTGTCCGATCAGCCCGAGCCCGATCATCAGGATCGCCGCGGCGACCAGCAATTCCGCCGCGCCGACCCCGAACACCAGCCGCCGCATCGCCCACAATCGCTTGAACGACAGCTCCAGCCCGATCGAGAACAGCAGCATGATGATGCCGAGCTCCGCGAACGGGGCGATGGCTTCGGGATCGGAAATGGTGAAATAATAGAGCCAGGGATGCGTCGGTACGAGCGCACCGAGACCAGACGGCCCGACCAATAGGCCGACGAGGATGAAGCCGATGACCGGACTGATCCGCACGCGGGCGAACGCCGGAATGACGAGCCCGGCCGCGCCCAGGATGACCAGCGCGTCGCTGAAGCCTTCATTGCCGAGTTCGAGCGCCATGACCGTCCTTAACCGCCGGCGCCGCGCCTTGTCAGCCCATGACGGACGTCCCCGTGACTGAGATCGATGTCGCGATCGCGGGGGGCGGACCGGCCGGGATGGTCGCGGGACTGTTGTTCGCGCGGGCGGGGCTGCGGGTGACGGTCTTCGAAAAGCACGCCGACTTTCTGCGCGATTTTCGCGGCGATACCGTCCACCCCTCCACGCTCGGCATCTTCGCAGACTTGGGATTGCTCGATCGCCTGCTGAGCGTTCCGCACACCAGGCTGCCCGAGCTGCGCGCCCGCGTGTTCGGGCGGACCCTGCGGCTGGTCGATCTGCAGCACCTGCGGGTGCCCTTCATCGCGCTGATGCCGCAGTGGGATTTCCTGGACTTCGTTGCGGCCGAGGCCCGGCGATACCCCAATTTCGAACTGCGTCAGGATTGCCGCGTGGATGCGGTGATCGAAGACGGCGGGCGTATCGCGGGTCTCAGGCTGGCAGATGCTGAGGCGGTCCGCGCGCGGTTGACGATCGCGTGCGACGGCCGCGATTCGCGGCTGCGCAAGGCACTGGACGCGCGAACGGTGACGATCGGCGCGCCGATGGACGTCCTGTGGTTCCGCCTGCCCAAACCCGCCGGTCTGACGGAGGCGACGCTCGGCAACTTCGACGCGAACCGGCTGGTCGTGACGATCGACCGCGGCGATTACTTCCAATGCGCCTATGTCATCGCGAAGGGTGGGGCCGACGTCGCGCGCGCGCGGGGCATCGATGCGTTTCGCGATGCGATCCGCGCGATCGGACCGGAAACCGCGCGCGTCGATGAAGGCGTCACCGGCTGGGACGACGTCAAGCTGCTGACCGTCGCGGTCGATCGGCTCGACCGCTGGCATCGGCCCGGCCTGCTCGTGATCGGCGATGCGGCGCACGCGATGTCGCCGATCGGCGGGGTCGGGATCAATCTGGCGATCCAGGACGCGGTCGCCGCCGCCAATGCGCTGGCCGCGCCGATGGCGGCGGGGGCCGACCCCGATCCGCTGCTGGCGAAGGTCGCGGCCCGGCGGATGTTCCCGACCCGCGCGACGCAGGCGTTTCAGAAGGCCGCGCAGGACCGCATCGTCGCGCCGCTGCTGGCGGGCAGGGCAACCGGCAAGCCCCCGCTTGCTGCGCTGCTGCTCGACCGCATCCCGCTGCTGCGGCGTGTGCCGGGTCGCCTGCTCGGACTGGGCGTGCGACCCGAACGCGTTCGCTCGCCCGCCAACGTCACTCCAGCGGCGCGACCTTGAGCAAGCCGCCCTCGACCGCCTCGACCCGCGCCTTCGCGCCGACCGGCGCGTCCGGGCCGCTCGCCGGCCATTCGCCGTCACCGACCCGGACCCGGCCGCGCCCGTCCTCGATCTTTTCGGTAACCCGCACCACCTGGCCGATCAGCCGCGCGCCGCGATCGTTGAGCAGCGGGTCCGAGGTCGGCACCGGCAGCCGGGAATAGAGCCGACGCCCGACCAGCACCGCCACCGCGCTCCACAGCCCGAACGACAGCAGCTGCACCGCGACCGGCACGTCGGGCAGCAGGAAGACGAGCGCCGCGGTCACCGCCGCCGCGATCGCCAGGAATACCAGGAACACGCCCGGCACCACCAGCTCGGCGATGCCCAGCAGGACCGCGCCGATCAGCCACAATGCGGCCGGCGTCGCGCCGAGTTCGTCCAGGTTCATTGCCCGTCCGGTTCCTGTCGCGGCAGCTTGGGCACCGACCCCGCGGCGGTCGGCGGCGCGGCGCTCAGCGCGTCCTTCGCCAGCTCGCCGATCCCGCCCAGCGTCCCCATCAACTGCGTCGCCTCGACCGGAAACAGGATGGTCTTGGCGTTCGGGCTGGTCGCGAACTTGCCGATCGCCTCGACGTATTTCTGCGCGATGAAGTAATTGATCGCCTTGGTCCCACCCGCGCCGATCGCGTCCGAGACCACCTGCGTCGCCTTCGCCTCTGCTTCGGCCGCTCGTTCGCGAGCTTCGGAATCGCGGAACGCCGATTCCTTGCGGCCTTCGGATTCGAGAATTCGCGCCTGTTTCTGCCCCTCGGCGCGGAGGATTTCGGACGCCCGCGTCCCCTCCGCCTCAAGGATGTTGGCGCGTTTCTCACGCTCGGCCTTCATCTGCCGCCCCATCGCACTGACGATGTCGGCGGGCGGGCGGATGTCCTTGATCTCGACCCGGGTGATCTTGACCCCCCACGGCACCGTCGCGTGATCGACGACGTTCAGCAGCCGCGCGTTGATCTCGTCGCGTTTCGACAGCGTCTCGTCGAGATCCATCGACCCCATCACCGTGCGCAAATTGGTCGTCGTCAGCTGGAGCAGCGCGACATACAGGTCGCTGACCTCATACGCCGCCTTGGCCGCGTCCAGCACCTGAAAGAACACCACGCCGTCGGTCGAGACGATGGCGTTATCCTTGGTGATGATCTCCTGCCCCGGGATATCGATCACCTGTTCCATCATGTTGACCCGGCGGCCGACGCGATAGAAAAATGCCGGGTAGAAGTTGAACCCCGGCACTGCGGTGGTGGTGTAGCGGCCGAAATGTTCGATCGTATATTGATAGCCCTGCCGCACGATCTTGATGCTCGACAGCAGGTACAGCAGCACCAGAACGATGCCGAGGGCGAGCGCGATCAGGGTCAGCAATTTGGGTCTCCGCAGATATGCCCGGCCGCTCTAGCACCCCCCTAGCCGGGTCGTCACGACTTGGTTACAGCGCGACATGGAAATCCGCCTCGGCCTCACTTTCGACGATGTGCTCCTGCTGCCCGGCGAATCCGAGGTGTTGCCGAGCATGGCCGACACCCGCACGCAGCTGACCCGCGAAATCGGCCTCAACATCCCGATCCTCTCCAGCGCGATGGACACAGTGACCGAAGCCGACATGGCGATCGTCATGGCGCAGCTGGGCGGGATCGGCGTCCTCCACCGCAATCTGACGCTCGATGAACAGGTCGCCGCGGTGCGCCAGGTCAAGCGCTTCGAAAGCGGGATGGTGGTCAACCCGATCACGATGCGCCCCGACGCGACGCTCGCCGATGCACAGGCGCTGATGGCGGCGAACCGGATCAGCAGCATTCCGGTGACCGAAACGTCGGGCCGGCTGGTCGGTATCCTCACCAACCGCGACGTCCGCTTTGCCGAAAATCCGCGCCAGCCGATCGCCGAGCTGATGACTCGCGACAATCTGGTGACGGTCGGGGTCGGCGTGACGCAGGACGAAGCACGGCGGCTGCTTCACGCGCGCCGGATCGAAAAGCTGCTGGTGGTCGATGACGACTTCCGCTGTGTGGGCCTCGTCACGGTCAAGGACATCGAGAAGGCGGTCACTTATCCGAACGCGACCAAGGACGCCGCCGGTCGTCTGCGCGTCGCCGCCGCCACCACCGTCGGCGACAAGGGGTTCGAACGCAGCGCAGCGCTGATTGACGGCGAATGCGACCTGATCGTCATCGATACCGCGCACGGCCACAACAAGGATGTCGCCCGCGCGGTCGAACGGGTGAAGCGGCTGAGCAATTCGGTGCAGGTCGTCGCCGGCAACATCGCCACCGCCGAAGCCGCCAAGGCGCTGATCGGCGCGGGCGCGGACGGGATCAAGGTCGGGATCGGCCCGGGCAGCATCTGCACCACCCGCGTCGTCGCCGGCGTCGGCGTGCCGCAGCTGACCGCGGTGATGGATTGCGCCGAGGAAGCGGTGAAGTCCGGCGTCCCGGTGATCGCCGACGGCGGGCTGCGCACCTCCGGCGACCTTGCCAAGGCGCTGGCCGGCGGCGCGAGCGCGTGCATGATTGGTTCGCTGCTGGCGGGGACCGAGGAAGCACCGGGCGAAACCTTCCTCTATCAGGGCCGCGCCTACAAATCCTACCGCGGCATGGGCAGTGTCGGCGCGATGGGCCGCGGTTCCGCCGACCGCTATTTTCAGGGCGACATCAAGGATCAGCTGAAGCTCGTCCCCGAAGGCATCGAGGGCCAGGTCGCGTTCAAGGGGCCGGCCCGCGAGGTGATTCACCAGCTCGTCGGCGGGGTGAAGGCGGCGATGGGTTACACCGGCGCGGCGACGATCGCCGACCTGCAGCGCCGCGCGCAGTTCGTGCAGATAACCGGCGCGGGGCTGCGCGAAAGCCACGTCCACGATGTCGATATCACGCGAGAAGCGCCGAACTATCCGACGCGGTGACCGCTTACGGGCGAGCGGCGGTCTCGTCCAAATCCCTGCGGACCGAGGTCGCGATCGTCGCGCTGTTCGCGACGACCAGTCCCATCATCCCGGTCGCGACCCCGTCGATGTCGTACGTCCGGCGCTCGATCGTGGCGGCGACGTGTTCGCCCACCACCATGTTCAGTGCCTTGACCCCGACCGCCTGCATCGGCCGGTCCGCACCCGGTGGCTGGGTGCAGTCCGTGGTCGCGGTCGATTGCGCCGCCGCGACCGCGGCGACATTTACCAGACATTCGACCCGGTGCTTGTCGCCGGCCCGCTTGACGACGATCCGCACCGTGCCGCCGTCATAGCCCGCGCTTTTCAGCTTCAGGCTGCCCATGCCGGTGCCGTTGACGGTTCGCGTTTCGGCATCGAGCAGGCCGATCGCTTCGGTCGCGGGAACCGCGAACGTCTGCGGTGTTACGGGCTGCCCCGTCGACATTGCGACATACGCGCCCCCGATCGTCAGCCCGCCGGCGGCAATCTTTCCGAACATATGCTCCCCCGATCGTTTATTCTTCTTCGGCTTCGGCCTGCATCTGCTGCATCTCGTCGGACGCCTTCAGCGCTTCGCGCTGCATCCCGCCCAGGTTCTTCAAAACCGCCGCCGCCTCCTTGTTGTCGACGCGCTTCCGGTCGAACGCGCGGCGCTGGAGCGTCGATTGGATGTGTTCGAAGAACATCGGCACACGCAGTTCGGCATGGGTGCGGCTCAGCGCGGAGCTTGCATCGACCGGACCTTCGCAATTGGGAACGACGCGGCTCTTGTCGGGAGCGATCTCGGTCACGATCGCATCGCAGGCGATGACCGGTGCCCAGTCGGCATATTGCATCTTGAGCGCCGCCCCGCGCTCGATCTTGCCGGCGCCCCAGATTTCGATCTGCCCCGGTCCATCGCGCCGCGGCAATACGGTCTTCGCTTCGTTCAGGATTTGCTGAACCTGCGTCTTGGAATAGGGATAGATGGTCGGGTCGTAGCTCGCCATCTGCTTGCCGAAATAGCCGCCCACCCCCAGTACCCCGACTGCAAAGATCAGCTTGGCACTCATGTCCGGCCCCCGGTTCGTCGCTTGAGGGGGTAGGGCAAGGGCGGTTGAAAAAGTGCTAAGTCGCTAGATTAATGCGGGCTTCTCGCCCCCGGAGCGCGGCCGGTTGGTGCCACGGCCAACATTGCACTGTCCTACATCGCGGTGAACAGGCATGGCGTATGAATGACCGCACGGCGACGATTTGGCGAAAGGGGCGGTCCGCAAAAAAATGCGCTATCGTCTCAACATTCTCAACATTCGCGCTGCTGCCACGACCGGCCCAAGTCTGAACATCCCTCGGATTTGCGATGACCCCCGCCGCCCGCACGCAGGCCGCGATCGAATTGCTCGATACGATCATCGCCGCCGCGCGCGACGCCGGCGCGGCTGCCGATACGCTGATCGCGCGCTATTTCGCGACGCGGCGCTATGCCGGCTCCAAGGACCGGCGAGCGGTGCGGGAATTGGTCTATGCCGCGATCCGCGCGTGCGGCGAGCGGCCGGAGAGTGGGCGGGCGGCAGTGCTGGCGCTTGCCGGGCCCGAGCTGCTGGCGACGTTCGACGGCTCGCCGCACGGTCCCACGCCCGTCGCGGAGGGCGAGCCGGTTTCAAGGGCGTCGGTCGCGCCCGGATGGCTGATCAAGCGGATGCGCGCGTCCGACCTCGATCTTGCGCAGCAACAGGCGCTGATCGGCCGCGCCCCGCTCGACCTGCGAATCAATCGCCTGCGCGCCGACGCTGTTTCGATCGAAGGTGCGGAGTCGATTCCGGGGCTGCTCGACGGCCTGCGTCTGCCCAGCGGTACCAACGTCGAAGCGCTCCCCGAATGGCAGAGCGGCGCGATCGAGGTTCAGGACGCCGGCAGCCAGCTGGTGACGGGCGTCGTCGGCACCGCGCCGGGCGAGCGCGTCGTCGATCTGTGTGCGGGCGCGGGGGGCAAGACGCTGGCGCTGGCTGCGGCGATGGGCGACGAAGGTGCGATCCTGGCCTGCGACACCGATCGTGGCCGATTGTCGCGGTTGCCGCCCCGCGCGGCACGGGCGGGCGTGTCGATCGTTGCCACTCGCCTGCTCGATCCGGGCACGGAAACCGACGCGCTCGCCGAATTCGCCGGACAGGCTGATCACGTCCTGATCGACGCGCCGTGTTCGGGGACCGGCACCTGGCGTCGCAACCCGGAGGCACGCTGGCGGCTGACCCACGACCGACTGGCGGCGCTGGTCGCGTTGCAGGCGCGGCTGCTGGATATCGGTGCAGCGCTGGTCAAGCCGGGGGGAGCGCTGACCTACGTGGTGTGCTCGCTGCTCGACGAGGAGGGCGCCGATCAGGTCGCCGCCTTTCTCGCGCGTTCAGGTTGGAGTCCGGTCGCGCCGGCTATCGGAGCCCCGCGCGGTCCGGGCGCACGGCTCACCCCGTTGAGCGACGCGACCGACGGCTTTTTTGTCGCGAAGCTGCGGGCGCCGTGATAGCCCGCGCTGTGCTAGCCCCCGGGGCAACCCGTATGGAGACGATCATGCGTATTTCGTCAGTCGGCCTCGCCGCAGCGCTCACCCTGGTCGCCGTGTCGAGCGCGCTCCACGGCCAGCGCGCCGACGACGACATCGACCCGCGTTCGATCGCGCTGCTGAACGAAGGCAAGGCCGCGCGCACGGCCGGCGCCCTCGATCGCGCCACCGACCTGATCGAAAGCGCCTTGGTGGTCGATCCGCGCAACCGCCCCGCTTTCATCGCACTGGCGGGGGTCGCACAGGCGCAGAAACTGCCAGGCAAGGCAATCCGGCTGTACCGCGAAGCGCTGCTGCTCGAACCCAACGACGTTCAGGCGCTGGCGGGGCAGGGCGATGCTCTGGTCCAGCGCGGCGCGGTGGCGAAGGCGAAGGAAAATCTCGCGAAGATCCGCACGATCTGCGACAACAGCTGCCCGGAAACGTCGGTGCTGGCCGCGGCGATCGCCAAGGGTCCGCCGCTGACGCAATCGGCGCAGGCGGTGCCGGTGAAGCCGAAGCCCTAGCTCAATCGCCGCGCGACCGCGACGAACTCGGCGACGCTCAGCGTCTCGGCACGCCGGGCCGCGTCGATGCCTTCTTCGGCCAGCGCATCGAGCGCTCCGGGAAGGCCCTTCAGGCTCTGGCGCAGCATCTTGCGCCGCTGACCGAAGGCCGCGGCGGTCAGGCGCTCGACGACTTCGACCCGCACTCCCGGCGGCGCGTCGGTCGGGACGATGTGCACGACCGCGGACATGACCTTGGGCGGCGGGGTGAAGGCGCTGCGATGAACCGGCATCGCAATCTTCGCGGTAGAGCGCCACTGGCTCAGCACCGCCAGCCGCCCGTAATGGTCGGTCCCCGGCGCGGCGACGATCCGCTCGGCGACCTCGCGCTGGAACATCAGTGTCAGGCTGCGCCACCACGGCGGCCAGTCGGTGGTCAGCCAGCCGACCAGCAGCGCGGTCCCGACGTTGTAGGGAAGATTGGCGACCACATGCGGCGCCCGCTCGAACTGCGCAGGCGCATCGACTGCCAGCGCATCGCCCTCGATCACCCGCAGCTGGCCCGGAAAATGTCCGCCGAGCTCGGCCAGCGCGGGAATACAGCGCCGGTCACGCTCGACCGCCACCACGTCGGCCCCCGCCGCCAGCAAGGCGCGGGTCAGCCCGCCCGGCCCCGGCCCGACTTCGAACACCGGCTGTCCCGTCAGCTCGCCGGGTACCGCCGCGATCCGGGCGAGTAGCTGCCCGTCGAACAGAAAGTTCTGCCCCAGTGCCTTCGATGCCGTCAGCCCGTGCCGTGCGATAACCTCCCGCAACGGCGGCAATTGGCTCACTGTGCCGCGATCCGGTACCGTGCCGCCTCCGCCGCCATCACGATCGCCGCGATCATCGCGCCGGGCAACGCCTGGTCCTTGCCGGCGATCGGAAAGGCGGTGCCGTGATCGGGCGAGGTCCGCACGATCGGCAGGCCCAGCGTCATGTTGACCCCGTCGTCGAAATGCAGCGACTTCAGCGGAATCAGCGCCTGATCGTGGTAACAGCACACCGCGACATCGTAATGCGCGCGGGCACGGTCGTGGAACATCGTGTCGGCCGCGAACGGGCCGGTGGCGTCGATCCCCTCGTCCCGCAACGCCGCGATCGCCGGCTCGAGGATCTCGATCTCCTCGCGCCCCAGCGCGCCGCTTTCCCCGGCGTGCGGATTGAGCCCCGCAAAGGCGAGCCGCGGGTTGGCGATCCCGAAATTGCGCTGCAGGCCGCGCGCCGTGGTGCGCCCGCGCGACAGCGCCAGCTCGACGGTCAGCGTTGCCGGCACCTCCGCTAGCGGTATGTGCGTGGTTAGAGGCACCACCCGCAACGACGGTCCGGCCAGCATCATCACCGCATTTTCCGGCGCAATCCCACAGCGTTCCGCCACGAACTCGGTCTGCCCGGGATGCGTGAAGCCGATGTCGTACAATTGCCGCTTCGACACCGGCCCGGTCACCAGCGCTCCCGCCGCGCCCGACCGGACCAGCCCGGCGGCGACCTCCAGCGAGTGAAGCGCGCAGCGTGCGCCCTCGGCATCGGGAATTCCGGGCACGATGTCGCCGGCGTCTTCGATGACCAGCACCGGCAACGCACCGTCGAACGCCGCCGCCGCCTCCGCCGGGTCAAAAATTCGCGCAGTCGGTCCCGGCCAGACCCGGGCGATCGCACGGGCATCGCCGACCGCGAAAAATGCGGCCAAACCCGCCGCCTGACGTCCGGCCCAGGCTTTGGCGATGACTTCGGGACCGATGCCTGCGGGGTCGCCCATCGCCACCGCCAGCGGCGGCAGGCCATTCGCCGCAGATGCCATATTACTTATATTCGATCACCGCATCGCGGCGCAGGTCGCGTAACATCCGCTGCGCCACCCGGTTTACGCGGTCGCTCTCCAGACCGCTCTTCAGCCGCGCCGCGTCGGGCAGTCCAGCGACCGCCGAATCATCCCGGCCGCACAGCACCAAGGCGCGCACGCCGGTATCGGGCGAACCGAACGCGGGGGTGACTTCGCCGACCTGCATCTTCAGAAGGATTTCTTGAAGCTGCGGCGGCAGGTCGCGGACCCGGTTGCTGTCGCTCGTCACGACCTTGGCGTTGATTGCACTGGCGACACTGCTGACGTCGCCGCAACCCTTGATATCCTTGATCGCGCGGGTGAAGTCGGCAGCGCGGGACTGTGCCTGCGCCGGGCTGATTCCCGGCGCGAAATCGACCGTCAACTGACGCAAGTCGAGCTTGGCATCGCGCGGGTCGGCAGTCAGCACCTTGCGCTTATCGACCAGCCAAACGATCGAATACCCGCCACCGACGTCGATCGGGCCGGCGATCTGTCCCGGCTGCATCTCGTTTGCCGCCGATGCGAGCGATTCGGGCAACGTCGCCGGACGTACCCAGCCCAGATCGCCCTGCACCGCGCGCGTCGTCGCGTCGGAGAAATTGGCCGCGAAATACTCGAACGTGCGCGACTGCTTGCGAATTTCGTCAATGATCCTGGCCGCATTGGCCGCGACCTGCTGCTGCTGTTCGGGGGTCGAGGAAAGGAAGATCTCCTTCAGGTGATATTCTTCGCTCCCGGCCGATGCCTGCAATCGCTCGAGGATCGATTTCACCTCCTCGTCGCTGACATTCACCGTCGGTTCGACGCGGCGACGCAGCAGGCGCTGCCACGCCATTTCGCCTTCGACCTGGCGTCGCAACGAGCCCTCCGCCGAACCGCGCGAGCGCAGGAACGTCGCCATCTGGGGACGGGTGCGGTTGAAGCCCCGGACGATCCGATCGATGCTCTGGTCGAGTTCCGCCGACGAGATCGTGATCTCCGCCTCCTTGGCGGCACCGATCTGCAGCGTTTCGTCGATCAGCTGCCGCAGCACCTGCAGCTTGAGCCGCTGTAGCTCCTCGCCCTGGACGTTCACGTCGTTGAGCGCAGCAATCATCGCCACCCGCTGATCGACATCGGTGCCGGTGACGACGAACTTGTTAACGATCGCGGTCGGTTTACGAACGTTCGGATCCACCTTGCCGAAAATCTGCAACTCGGTGGGTAGGTTCAGACTGCTGGCGGGGGGCGCGGCGGCGGTATCATCGACCGTTTGGGCCGCACTTGCACCGGCCACCGCCAAGGCGCCGACCAGCGCGAGATTACGCAGCATCACTTTCGAAAACGACTTCATGCGATTGTCCGATTCCCGTCCCGCGCGGCGGATTGCCACCGCGCCCCATGCTCACGCGCGCCTGAACCCAGGGTTAGCGTCCCAAATTCTTGAACGACAGCGAAAGCAGGTAACTGTTCCCGCTGCGCGCGTCGCCCTGGCGCTCATAGTCGCGCCGCCACGTCACGCCAAGCCGCAGGCAATCATCCTCATACGCCACACCCAATCGGTGACGCACCGGGTCGAAGCCATCGGCGAGCGAGAGCGTATCCTCGTTACGATCGGTCAGGTCGAGCGTGATCGAGCCGAACGCCGACCAGAAGCGGCTGATCGCGACCCGGCCCGCCGCGCGCGCTTCCTCGCGGTCGCCGAGGTCTTCCAGCGTCGGGCCGATGTCACGGTTCAGCCGCAGATAGCCGAGCAAGGCATAGGTCTGGCGGGACCCGATCCTCGCGTCGATCTCGTTGCGGCGGACCGCAAGGGTCTGCTTGTCGAGCCGGTACCGTGCGGCGAGGGACACGAAATCGCGGTAACGCACTTCGGTCCGGCCGACGATGTCGCTCAGCCGGCCGGTCAGCCCGGTTCCGTCCGGAAACAACCCTGCGCGTGGGTCGAGCCGATAGCTTTGCCCCACCGTCGTATCGATCGCGACTCCCGGGAACGCCAGCGACCACTCGATCCCGTAGGTCAGTCGCGATGCGTCCTCGAACCGGTCGTATCCGGGAAAACGGTTCAGTGCGAACAGGTTCGACGTGTCCAGGTCGATCGCGCGGGAATCCTCGTTCGGGATAGCAAAATTGCGGGTGCGTGGCGCAGCGACCAGTTGCACCCGCGGTGTCACCCGCTGCGTCCCGCGTCCGAAATCGCCGACGAGCGGCCAGCGCACGTCGACCGCCAGCGCGCCGAGCGCGCGGGTCTGCACACCTTCCTCACCGCGGTAGCCAACCACCGTCGTCAGCAAGGTGTCGTCGCTGTGATAGACATCACCTCGCGCCAGCGCGGTCAGCGTCACTTCCTGGCCCCACGGGGTCAGCCGTCGCAGGTCCCATTGCGCGCTTGCAAAGGCGCGCTGGGTATCTTGGCCCTCGCCACGGGTCAGCGCGAGGGTGTTGACCTGTAACGTCAGCTTGGCTCCGTCCAGCCCGCCCCCGAACCGGCGGCGGTAATCGAACTCGGGCAACGCGACCGGTTGCGGGTCGCGCTGTCCGTTGAGTCGTAGGCTCTGCGTCGCCCAGCCGCGGATCGACAGATAGCTGTCGGCATCGATCCGCTCGAGCCCGACGGTGTTGCGGAGCCGGTCGTCGTAGGAAATCTGATAGCGGCGCAGAAAGGTGCGGTCGGTCGCCACCCTGAGCGAACCGGACACGCTCCATTGCGGGTCGAGCTGAAAGCGGCCGTTCGCGTCGAGATAGCCGCGAAAGTCACGCTCGCTCGACACCGGCCCGACGTTCGAGACGAAGTCGTCGTTGCGTCGGCTGTAGGTTGCATAGGCACCGACTCGATAGGCACCGCTGCCGGTAAGCGCCTGATACTCGCCTTGGAGCAGCGGCAAAGTGTTCGAGAAAACGCGCGGGGTCAGAGTCAGCGCGCGATTGGGGGCAAGGTTGAAATAATAGGGCACCGCAACCGACAGCCCGTTGCTGCGATCGTAGCGAACGTCGGGCGAGAGGATCCCGTAGTCGCCGTCGCCGCCGACCGAGTTCGAAAAGTTGGGGATGGGTACGGTCAGTCCGAACAGGTTGAACTTCGCGCCCTTGTAACTGACGCGTTTCTTGAACGGGTCGTAGACGATCCGCACCGCTGTGATTTTCCAAGTCGGTTCCTTGGGGCAGCCATCCGTCGTCGTGACCGCGCACGCAGTGTATGCGGCGCTCTCAAGCGTGACATAGCCGTCTTTGCGGACGCCGCGGTTCGCGGCCAGCCGCCCGCCTTCGTCGAGGACCACCAGCATGTTTTCGACCACGCCGTCCTTGAGCGAATCGGTCAGGTCAATCGAATCTCCGTAGGCGGTGTCGCCCTGTGGGTTCACGATCGCGATATTGCCGGTGGCGGTGACCTGACCGGTCTTGCGGTTCCATACGATCCGGTCAGCGCGCAATCGGTTGCCTTCGCGAAACATCCGTACATCGCCACCCGCGGTGACGATGTCGCCTTCGAAATTATATTCCAGATTATCCGCGCTGAAATCGACCTGGTCGTCGGGCAGCGCGGCGGCGTTTCCGCTCGGCGGCGGGGGCGGGACCGGGCGCTCCTGCAGATCCTGGGCGGCAGCAGCGGTGCTCAGCAACGCCAGCGCCAACGCCGCGCCCGATCCCAGCACCCGATTACGCGTCACCCGGCCGTCCCCGCGCGGGCCCGTGATGGCCGCGGTCATTCGGGCAACCCTATCGCATCGGACGCGGTGCGCTGCAATCGGCGCTATTCATCACTCTATGAGGTGCTTAGAGCGACCGCGAATACGTCCACGGAGCAATACATGAAGATCGAAATCGCTGCCCGACGCCCCGTCGCAGATGTGCTCGTGCTGCCGGTCGAAAAGGATGGTTTGTCGCGTACCGATTACGGCGCGCTCGACTCAGCGGCGCAGCGGCTGGTCGCGGGGGCAGGCCGGGGCGCGCGCTTCGAAGGTGAGGCTGGCGCCATCGCCGAAGCCACGATCGCGGCGGGCGAGGACGTCACGCGGGTCGTGTTGCTCGGCGTCGGTAATGGCAGCGAGACCGATTACGAACGGGCCGGCGGCGCACTGACTGCGCGGTTCCTGACGTCGGGTGTTACCCACGTCGCGGTCGATTTCTCGAGCCTGGGCGGCGCGCCGACGGCCAAGGCGGCGGCGCGTTTGGCCGCCGCAGCCGATCAGCGCAGCTGGCGGATCGACACGTATCGCACCAAGTTAAAGGACAAGCAGAAGCCGACACTCACGACGCTGACATTGGTCAACGCGCCCAGCGGAACCGACGTGGCCTGGGAGTATCAGGCGGCGATCGGGGAGGGCATTTCGCTGACCCGCACCTTGGTGTCGGAGCCGCCTAACGTGATTTACCCGGTCAGCTTCGTCGAGCATGTCGAAGCGTCGGTTGCGGGCCTCGGGCTCGAGCTGACCATCCTAGGCGAGGACGAGATGGCGGCGCTCGGCATGGGCGCGCTGCTCGGGGTTTCGCAGGGCTCGGTGCGCGACGCGCGCATTCTGGCGCTCAAATGGAACGGCGCGGGCGACGGCGAGACCGCGGTCGCCTTCGTCGGCAAGGGTGTGACCTTCGATACCGGCGGGATCAGCATCAAGCCCGGTCCCGGCATGGAAGACATGAAATGGGACATGGGCGGCGCGGGCGCGGTGGTCGGCGCGATGAAGGCGCTGGCGGCGCGCAAGGCGAAGGCGAACGTCGTCGGGGTCTGCGGGCTGGTCGAAAACATGCCCGACGGCGCGGCGCAGCGGCCCGGCGACATCGTCACCAGCATGGACGGTCAGACGATCGAGATCCTGAACACCGATGCCGAGGGGCGGTTGGTGCTGGCCGACGCGATCACCTGGACCCAGCGCGAGTTCAAGCCGAAAGTCATCGTCGATCTCGCCACGCTGACCGGAGCAATGATCGTCGCGTTGGGTTCGGAGCACGCGGGGTTGTTTTCGAACGACGACGGGTTGGCCGATCAATTGCTGACGGCAGGCAAGGCGACCGGCGACCTGCTGTGGCGGCTGCCGATCGGCGAGGCGTATGACAAGCTGATCGACAGCCCGATCGCCGACATGAAGAACGTCGGGCCGCGGGGTGCGGGCTCGATCACCGCGGCGCAGTTCATCAAGCGCTTCGTCGACGAGGGCGTGAAGTGGGCGCACCTCGACATCGCCGGGACGGTCTGGGCGGACAAGGCGGGCGCGACGTACGACAAGGGCGCGACCGGCTACGGCGTGCGATTGCTCGACCGGTTCGTCGCCGACAATTTCGAGAGCTGATGCGGGTCGATTTCTATCATTTGACCCGTGTCCCGCTCGATCGCGCGCTGCCGCAGATCGCGGATAGGGTGCTCGCATCCGGCGCACGATTGCTGATCGTGTCGGCGAGCGACGAACAATGCGCCGCGCTCGACGCTCAGCTCTGGAACGGGTCGCCGGAAAGCTTTCTGGCGCACGGCCGAGCGGGCGGCGATGCGGATGCCGATCAGCCAATCCTGATCGCACCGGACGTCAACGCGGCGAACGGCGCCAGAAACATCGCGCTGGTCGACGGCGAATGGCGCGAAGATGCGCTCGATTTCGACCGGACGTTCCACTTCTTCGACGAAAGCGCGATCAGCGCGGCACGGGCAGCGTGGAAGGCGCTGGGCGAGCATGACGGCGTCGAGCGCCATTACTGGAAGCAGAACGAGGCCGGACGCTGGGAGCAGGCGGCGTGATTAATATTCGTTAATTTTTCGGAACCGTGGTCGGGTTGCGGCATTTAACCGATGCCACCCCAAGCAAGGCCGCCGCCATGAAGCACGTCATCCCGCTGTTTTGCGCTCTCATCCCCCTGATCGCCGTGATCGGCGCCTGTGTTTCGGCACCCTGAGCGAGCCAGAGAGACGAAAAAGGGCCGTCCGGGTAATCCGGGCGGCCCTTTTCGTTCATGCGCAGTTGCGCGTCAGGCCTGCGGCTGCGGCTCCGCCGTATCGGCGGGCACTTCCGCGGTCGCGCCGGGCTCGGCATTGGGGTCGTAGGCCTCGGTGAAGCCGGCTTCGTCCTTTTCAAACATCGCCTTCATCACGTCGACGCCCTGCGACTGCAGTTCGGCTTCCTCGGGCGAACGGGCGACGTTGACGTCGATCGTGACCGAGACTTCCGGGTGCAGCGCGACCTTGACCTGATAGAGCCCGATCGCCTTGATCGGCTTGTCGAGCACGACCGCCGCCTTGGCGACCTTGTGCCCGTCGGCGTTGAGCGCCTCGACCACGTCGCGCACCGCGACCGAGCCGTAGAGCTGGCCGGTGTTCGACGCCTGACGGATCAGCGTGACGCTGACCTTGTCGAAACCCTTCGCTTCCTTCTCGGCCTCACCGCGACGGTTGGCGTTGTCCGATTCGATCCGCGCCCGGTTCGCCTCGAACACCTTCTTGTTCGCGTCGTTGGCGCGCAGCGCCTTCTTGTTGGGCAACAGGAAGTTGCGGGCGAACCCGTCCTTGACCTTCACCACGTCGCCGATCGCGCCAAGCTTTTCGACACGCTCCAGGAGAATGACGTCCATTATCCCGACTCCTTACTTAACGACGTAGGGCAGCAAGCCCAGATGACGCGCGCGCTTGATCGCCTGGGCGAGCTCGCGCTGCTTCTTGCCGCTCACGCTGGTGATGCGCGAGGGCACGATCTTGCCGCGCTCGGACACGAAGCCCTGAAGCAGCCGGACATCCTTGTAGTCGATCCGCGGAGCGTCCTTGGCCGAAAACGGGCAGGACTTGCGGCGGCGGAAAAACGGGCGGGCCATCAGTTCATCCCCTCGAAACCTTCATCGCGGCGCGGGCGGTCCGGACGGTCGCCCCGCTCGGCACGGCGCTCGCGGTCGCGTTCCTGTTTGCGCATCATCACCGACGGGCCGGTTTCATGCTCGTCGACCTTGACGGTCATGTAGCGGATCACGTCTTCGTTGATCTGGGTCTGGCGCTCCAGCTCGGCGACGACATCGCCGGGGGCGTCGATTTCCAGCATGACGTAATGCGCCTTGCGGTTCTTCGCGATCTTGTATGCCATCGAACGCAGGCCCCAGGTCTCGGTCTTGACGACCTTGCCCTTGCCGGTTTCGACGATCTTGGTGGCGGCTTCCGCCAGTGCGTCCACTTGCGCCTGTGCCAGATCCTGGCGCGCAAGGAACACGTGCTCGTAAAGAGCCATGCTGCTTCCTCATTTGACCGATCGCTGACGCCGCACCATGCGGAACGCCCCTCCGGCTGTCGAAATAAACGGGGCGGCTGGCTTGAAGCCACCGCCCCGGATGAGCCGTCTGTGCCCGGGATGGGCCGGAAAAGCAACCGGACCATCCGCGAATGTTGTCAATGTTGAGACGATAACGCTATTTTTGCAGCCTCAACATTCACCGTCACCTGTCTATAGCCACGCTGGACGCTGTAGGACAGCTTGCTCCTGACCCGATCCGCCCCCTAAACCAGGCGGACCGAATGGAGGAGCCGAGCCACGATGCGCATCACCCTGACCGCCCTGCTGCTGCTCACCGCGGCACCGCTTGCGGCGCAGGCCGCGCCGCTGACGATCATCCATGCCGGCAGGTTGATTGCCCGCGCCGACCGGGCGGCGAACGGGCCGAGCACGATCTGGGTCCGCGCCGGCAAGGTCGAACGGGTCGAGGCGGGGCTGCAGCCGGCTCCGGCGGGAGCGACGCTGATCGACTTGTCGCGCATGACGGTGCTGCCCGGGCTGATCGACAGCCATGTTCACCTCAGCAGCGACCGTGCGGGGAACGAGGGACAATTGGCAGGCTTTACCGAAAGCGACGCGCTCCATGCGTTCGAGGCGTACTGGAACGGGCAGAAGACGCTGCGCGCGGGCTTTACGACCGTGCGCAATCTGGGCGATGGGCCGGGTGGGGCGACGCTGGCGCTGCGCGATGCGATTGCGCGGGGCTGGGTCGACGGGCCGCGGATCGTCGACGCGGGCGAATCGATCTCGACCACATCGGGCCACATGGACGCGCGGCTGGGGTTGAGCGACGATGTCGCCGAAAAGCTCATCCACACCGACAATCTGTGCGACGGGGTCGAGGAGTGCCGCAAGGCGGTGCGGCGACAGGTCGGGCGCGGCGCGGACGTCATCAAGATCGCGACGACCGCCGGGGTCAACAGCGTGATCGCGGCGGGGCTCGGCCAGCAGATGTTCGACGACGAGGCCAGGGCGATCGTCGAGACCGCGAAGCTGTATGGCAAGAAGGTCGCGGTCCACGCGCACGGCGCAAGCGGGATCGCGCTGGCGCTGCGCGCGGGCGCGGATTCGATCGAGCATGGCACCTTGCTCGACGCCAACGAAATTGCGCTGTTCCGCAAATCGGGTGCCTATTACGTCCCGACGCTGTCGACCGTGAACGGCTACAAGGAACGGCTGGCGGCCAATCCCGATGCCTATTCGCCCGCGGTGCGCGCGAAGATCGAATGGCGAATCGGGGTAACCGGCAAGGCGCTGGAGAAGGCGACTGCGGGGGGCGTCAAGATCGCGTTCGGCACCGACGCCGGGGTCAGCAAGCACGGCCGCAATGCCGATGAGTTCGAGCTGATGGTCCAGCACGGGATGACCCCGCAGGGCGCGCTGATCGCGGCGACGATCAACGCCGCCGACTTGTTGGGGCTGAGCAGCGAAATCGGCACGATCGAGCCGGGCAAGAGCGCCGACGTGATCGCGGTCGCCGGGGATCCGCTGCAGGACGTGACCGTGCTGAAGCGGGTCGGTTTCGTGATGCGCGCGGGCAAGGTCGCGAAGGGCCCCTGAGCCATGGCATTGGCCGACGACATGGCAGCGGCCGGACGCGCCGGCGGCGACGGCTCGGTCGCTGCGCTGGTCGAACGGCGTGCGGCGGCGGGCGATGTCGAGGCGCTGCGCGAACTGGGGATGTGGCGGCTGTGGGGGCTGGTCGGTCCGCAGAACGTCGCGCAGGGTTACGGCTACACGCTGGAGGCGGCCAAGCGCGGGAGCGTCGACGCCACGCTGACGCTGGCGGGGCTGCTCAACACCGGTACCGGGTTGCCGCGCGACGCGGAGCGCGGCCGTGCGGTCGTTGCGGCGCTCGCCGACCGGTCGCCGGCCGCCGCCGAGCAGCTTCGCGTTGCCGCGACCGCGCCGCCGCCGCCGACGACGCGGGACATCCTGCGTGCCGACCCGCTGGTCGAGCGGATCGACGGGCTGCTGAGCGCGAAGGAGTGTGCGTATCTGATCGAACGCGCCACACCCGCGGTCGCGCCGTCGACTGTGATCGACCCGGCGACGCAGCGCCGCATCCCCAATCCGATCCGCACTTCGCACGGGACCAATTTTCCGCCCACCAACGAAGACGTGGTCGTCCACGCGATCAACTGCCGGATCGCCGAGGCGACAGGCACGCATTGGGAGCAGGGCGAGCCGCTCCACATCCTGCGTTACCAGCCCGGGCAGCAATATCGCCGCCACTTCGACGCGCTGCCCGGGGTCGCGAACCAGCGCGTCCTGACTTGCCTGATCTACCTCAACCACGGCTTCAGCGGCGGCGAGACCGCGTTCGGCGATGCGCTGAAGGTCAAGGGGCGGGCTGGCGACGCGATCGTCTTCGCCAACACCACGCCCGATGGCCGCGCCGATCCGCGTACCGAACACGCCGGATTGCCGGTGACGCGCGGGGTGAAGTGGCTGGCGACGCGCTGGATCAGGGCGCGCCGCACGCATCCGTGGGAGCCGGACACACTACTCTGACTTGCCTCGTGCCGGGTCGCGCCATAGGCCGCTGGCAAAACAGGAGAGGCACATGCGCGCGTTTATTTTCCCGGGACAGGGGAGCCAGGCGGTCGGCATGGGAACCGCGCTTTCCGCTGCCAGTGCGGCCGCACGCGCGGTGTTTCAGGAAGTCGACGAGGCGCTGGGCCAGCATCTGTCGCGGATCATGGCGGAGGGGCCGGAAGAGCAGCTGCTGTTGACCGAAAATGCGCAGCCGGCGATCATGGCGAATGCGATCGCGACGCTGCGCGTGCTGGAGAGCGGCGGGGTGCGGCTGAGCGAGCGGGCCGATTTCGTCGCGGGGCATTCGCTGGGCGAATATACCGCCTTGTGCGCGGCGGGGGCGTTCGAACTGGCCGAGACCGCGCGGCTGCTGAAGCTGCGCGGGCAGGCGATGCAGGCGGCGGTGCCGGTCGGCGAAGGCGCGATGGCGGCGTTGCTGGGCGCTGACCTGGCGAAGGCGCAGGCGATCGCCGATGCCGCGGCGCAGGGCGAGGTGTGTACCGTCGCCAACGACAACGATCCGTCGCAGGTGGTGATTTCCGGCGCGCGCGGTGCGATCGAGCGCGCGGTGGCGATCGCGAAGGATCACGGAGCCAAGCGCGCGGTGCTGCTGCCGGTGTCGGCACCGTTCCATTGTCCGCTGATGCAACCTGCCGCGGACGCGATGAGGACAGCGTTGGCGAATGCGAAGCTGGGCGCGCCGCTGGTGCCGGTGTTCGCCAACGTGACCGCCGCGCAGGTGAGCGATCCGGACACGATCCGGGCGCTGCTGGTCGAGCAGGTGACGGGCATGGTGCGCTGGCGCGAGAGCGTGCTGGCGATGTGGGAAGCGGGAGTGACCGACTTCGTCGAGCTGGGCGGCAAGGTGCTGGGCCCGATGGTCAA
>JAZKGJ010000044.1:0-9777 GCA_040385975.1 Pseudomonadota bacterium
TGGGCATCGACACCGCCTTGGCGGCGTTGACCGCGGCGCGCAGCCGCGGGTTCATATTGGGGTCGGGCAGGCCCATCTTGGCCGCGACGGTGATTTCGCGGCTGAGCTTGGAAAACGCGCCCGAACGCTTCTTGTCCTGCGCGCCCTTGCGGTGCTTGATGTTGTTGAACTTGCTGTGGCCAGCCATGGATAAACCCTAGTCCGTTCGTGCTGAGCGAAGTCGAAGCACCCCGTGCGATCATGCCCTTCGACTTCGCTCAGGGCAAACGGGGGGTGGCGTCAGGCCATTCCCAGCGCGACGCGATAGGTGTCGAGCAAAGCGTCGGCCTCATCGCGGTCGTGCTTTTCCATTTTCCTGAGGCGGACGACTGCGCGCATCGTCTTGGTGTCGTAGCCGTTCGATTTCGACTCCGCATAAACGTCGCGGATGTCGTCGGCGATGCCCTTCTTTTCCTCCTCGAGCCGCTCGATGCGTTCGATGAACAGCCGCAATTGATCGGCGGCGATGACGTCGCTCATGGGATTCTCCGTGGGATGAGCGGGGCGGGTTAGCCGCGCCGCGCGTGCCGATCAATCGCGACCCGGCCCTTTTGCGACCTTGCCCCGGTGCATCACGAAATCGACGCGTTCGAGCCGGCGGACGTCTTCGAGCGGCGAGCCGGCGACGGCGATCACATCGGCGGTCTTGCCGACTTCGAGCGTGCCGAGCGTCGCCGATTGCCCGAGCAGATCGGCGGCCGCGACGGTGGCGGTACGAATCGCTTCCGCCGGCGTCATCCCGATCTGATCGACCAGCAGTGCGAATTCGGTCGCGTTCTGGCCGTGTTTGGACACCCCGCTGTCGGTCCCGAACGCGAATTTCACCCCGGCGGCGCGCGCCTTGCGGTGGCTGGCGACCATCGCGGCGGCGGCGGCCTCGGCCTTGGGGATGGTGGCGGGCGGGAGCGCGCCGGCACGCGCCTGCGCCAGCGCGGCGACGGGGGCGATCTCGGTCGGGACGAGATACGCGCCGGTCTTCTTCAGCAACGCGATCGCCTCGTCGTCGAGGAAGCTGCCGTGCTCGATCGAATCGACCCCGGCGGTCAGCGCCGCCTTGGTCCCGTCGGCGGCGTGGCTGTGCGCGGCGACCTTGCGCCCCAGGTTGTGCGCGGTCTCGACGATGGCGCGCATCTCGTCGAGCGTGAAGGCGCGGCCGAGCCCGCCGCTGACGTTGGAGAGCACCCCGCCGGTCGCGGTGATCTTGATGACCTGCGCGCCCAGCCCGATCTGGCGGCGGGTCGCGCGGGTGCAGTCGGCGGGACCGTCGCAGGTATTCTCGACGCTGGCGGCGATGGCGTGCGCGAAGGGTTCGGCGATGCCGTTCAAGGGGTCGGCGTGGCCGCCGGTCACCGCGACCGCCATGCCGGCGTTGACGATCGTCGGCCCCTCGACATCGCCGCGCTCGACCGCGTCGCGCAGCGCGCGGATGCCGCGCGCGTCGCCACCGAGGTCGCGTACCGTGGTGAACCCCGCCAGCAAGGTCGTGCGCGCGTTGCCCGCGCCGTAGAGGATGTTGTCGGCAGATTCGGTGTTGAGCGCGGTCAGCCGCTCTCGCAGCGGATCGCCGCCGATCCCGAGCAGATGGACGTGCATGTCGATCAGGCCGGGGAGAACGAACTTGTCCCTCAGATCGATCAGCGTCGCACCGGCTTCGGGGGTGGCGAAGCCGTCGCGGATCTCGGCCACCTTGCCGTCGCGGATGATGAGCGTGCTGTTGCCGCGGGGTTTCTGACCGGGGCGGTCGAGCAGGGTGCCGGCGTGGAGGTAGGTGATCGTGGCGGGCGGGGCGGGCGGCAGGGTTTGGGCGAGGGCGGGCACGGCGGTGCCCAAGAGCAGCGCGGCGGCAAGGACTCGGAACATTTGGCTCTCCCTTTGACTACCTACTGCCGTTCGTGCCGAGCGAAGTCGAGGCATCGTTTGGCGGCGCCGGGGCCCCGCGATTTCGCTCGGGGCGAACGGGAGCGGGGGCGTTAGCGCAAATGATGCAGGGGGTTGAGCGCCAGGCTCACGCGCATCCGCTCCAGCTGCTCCGGCGTCGCGTCGGGCTGGCGCGCCTTGTAGGCGGCGTAGGGCTCGCCGTAGATCGCTTCGCGCGCCGCGTCACGGCTCACGTTGCCGGCCTCCTCGACCCATTCGCTCAGGCAATTGCGGCAGAAGCCGGCCAGCCCCATCAGGTCGATGTTCTGCGCGTCTTCGCGGTGGCGCAGGTGGCGGACCAGCCGGCGAAAGGCGGCGGCGGCGGTCGCGTCGTCGAGGTCGTCTAGCGTCACGGCGGTCATCCCCGGTTGATCGCGCGTCGTTAACGGTTAGGGAGGCGCGCGCAAGCTGGAGAGCGCGCCCTTGACCAAAGCAGTCACCAAGGCCTTGAACCCTCGGGCGCGCAAAGTCCGCGTGCTGGCGACGCTGGGGCCCGCGTCGAGCACGCCCGAAATGATCGCAACGCTGCAGGCGGCGGGGGCGGATGCGTTCCGGATCAACATGAGCCACGGCGATCAGGCATCGAAGATCGCGGTGATCCAGGCGATCCGCGCGCTGGAAAAGGAGATCGGGCGGCCCACCACAATCCTGGCCGATCTGCAGGGGCCGAAATTGCGGGTCGGCAAGTTCGCGGGTGGGCGGGTCGAGCTGATCACCGGCAGCAGCTTCGTGTTCGACCGCTCGCCCGCGCCGGGTGACGCGACGCGGGTGGAATTGCCGCACAAGGAAATCTTTGAGGCGATCGAGGTCGGGGCGCGGCTGTTGCTCGACGACGGTAAGTTGGTGCTGCGGGTGAGCGACCACGGCCCGGAGCGGATCGTCGCGGATGTCGAGGTCGGCGGGGCGCTGTCGAACAACAAGGGGCTGAACGTCCCCGACGTTGTCGTCCCGGTCCCGGCGCTGACCGAAAAGGATCGCAGCGACCTGGCGTTCGCGCTGGAGCAGGGGGTCGATTGGGTCGCGCTCAGCTTCGTCCAGCGGCCCGAGGATCTGATGGAGGCGCGGCGGCTGATCGGCGGCAAAGCGGCGCTGCTGGCGAAGATCGAGAAGCCCGCGGCGATCGACCGGCTGGAGGAGATCGTCGAGCAATGCGACGGGGTGATGGTCGCGCGCGGCGACCTGGGCGTGGAATTGCCGCCGCAGACCGTGCCGCCGCTGCAGAAGCGGATAGTCGAGACCGCGCGGCGGCTCGGCCGGCCGGTGGTGGTCGCGACGCAGATGCTCGAATCGATGATCACCTCGCCCAGCCCGACCCGCGCCGAAGTCAGCGACGTGGCGACCGCGATCTACGACGGGGCGGACGCGATCATGCTGTCGGCGGAAAGCGCGGCGGGGGAATGGCCGGTGCAGTCGGTCGCGATGATGAACGCGATCGGCGAAGCGGTCGAGAACGACCCGAGCCACGGCGACCGGATCCACTTCACCGTCATACGCTCGGATCCGACGACCGCCGACGCGCTGGCCGAGGCCGCGAAGACGATTGCGGCGACGGTCGATGCCGCGGCGATCATCTGTTTCACCAGCTCGGGATCGACCGCGCGGCGGGTGGCGCGCGAGCGACCGAGCGTGCCGTTGATGGTGCTGACCCCCAAGCTGGAGACCGCGCGGCGGCTGGGGCTATTGTGGGGCGCCTATGCGGTCCACACCCGCGACGTCGAGAGTTTCGAGGACATGGTCGCCAAGGCCAAACGGATGGCGCTGCGACATCATCTGGCGAAGGCGGGCGACCGCGTCATCCTGATCGCCGGGGTGCCGTTCCGCACGCCCGGATCGACCAACGTGCTCCACGTGGTGCGGATCACCGGGGATGAGCTGAAGGGCTACTGACCGCGCAGATGCAGATCCGCCGCACGGGCGCGGCGGTAGAGGCCGAACGCAAGCGTCGCGCCGACGAACGGCAGCGCCACCGCGCACACGCTCATCCACAGCGGATGCGGCAGGATGAAGAGGTTGGCGACGCCGGCCGCAGCCACCAGAGCGGCGACGATGAAACCCGCGAAATCCCAGCGCGCGATGCGGAATGCGAGGAAGCTGCCGACGAACGCGCCCAGAAACCAGCCGAACACGATCCACCCCTGCGGCGCGAGCGGCATCGCGGTGATCGTGCCCGGCTTCGACAGGTCCTCGACCGTGACCGGCGGAATGCCCCACGGCATTGACGGTCCCAGATATTCGGATCCGAAGATCGTCAGATTGGCGACGACGATGCCGATGATGACGCCGAACAGTCTGCGCATGAAAAAAGCTCCTACCGCAAGGGCAGGAGCCTATCAATCGATCACCCGCGCGGGCGGACTTCGGCCTTGGCCATTTGCGGCGCGGTCGAGCGGCACGCCGCTGTCAGCATCGGGTAGGACAGATCGGTATTGCGCTGAAGCGCGGCGGGGGCGGCGGCCTGACACGCCTGGATCGAGGTGTAGCGGGTGGGTTCGAGCCGTGCCTGTTCGCACATCTCGCCCGCATCGCCGCAGCCCATGATCGCGAGGACGAAGGTAAACGCTTCCATGACGAGGTAAACGGATAGCGCGACGCACGGTTCCGCAGCATAGCCAAGCCGGGGTCGCTGCCCCATATCGGCAGCAATGCCGCCAACCCCGCTGCCCATCCCGCCCAAAGCCGAACCGCCGCTGCTCCCCACCCTGCGGCGGTTCCTGCCGTATCTGTGGCCGGCCGATGCGCCGCAGCTGAAGGTCCGCATTGTCGGAGCGATGACGTTCGTGCTGGCGTCCAAATTGCTCCAGGTGTTCGTCGTCGCCTTCGCGTTGAAGGTCGCGGTCGACACGATGGCGGCGGGGGACCGGAGCCTCGGCTGGTTTGTGGTCGCGGTGGTCGCGGGCTATGCCGCGGCGCGGTTCTCGACAACGTTGTTCGACAATCTGCGCAACACGATCTTCGAAAAGGTCGGCCAGATCGCGACCATGCGCCTTGCCGCGCGGGTGTTCCGGCACCTCCACAACCTGTCGCTGCGCTTTCATCTCGAACGGCGCACCGGCGCGGTGACCAAGGTGGTCGAGCGCGGCACCAAGAGCATCGACACGATGCTGTATTTCCTGCTGTTCAACATCGCGCCGACCTTTTTCGAGCTGGCGCTGGTGCTGGGGCTGTTCGTGCGGTTCGGCTGGTGGCTGGTCGCGGCGACCTTGTTGATGGTCGTGACTTACATCTGGTTCACGCGGACGATCACCGACTGGCGCGCGACGCTGCGCGCGACGATGAACGACATGGACACCGGCGCGGTCGCGCACGCGGTGGATTCGCTGCTGAATTTCGAGACGGTGAAATATTTCGGCGCCGAGGAGCGCGAGGCGCAGCGCTACGAGGCCGCGGTCACCGCTTATGCCAAGGCGGCGACGCGGAGCGAGAATTCGCTGGCGTGGCTCAACATCGGGCAGGCGTTCATCACCGGCGTGATGATGGCGTTCGGGATGGGGCTGGTCGCCTACGGCTGGAGCCAGCGCCAGTTCACCGCGGGCGACGTGGTGTTCGTGAGCACGCTCCTCAGCCAGCTGTTCCGGCCGCTCGACATGCTCGGGTTCGTGTACCGCACGATCCGGCAGGGGGTGCTCGACATGGGGGCGATGTTCGACCTGGTCGATACCCGCGCCGAGGTGGTCGATGCGCCGGGCGCTACAATACTGACGGTGCCGCACGGGCATCTGCGGTTCGAGGGGGTCGAATTCGCCTACGAAGGCCGCACGATCCTGCACGGCATCGATCTCGACATTCCGGCCGGCAGTACGCTGGCGGTGGTCGGCCCGAGCGGGGCGGGCAAATCGACGCTCGCGCGGTTGCTGTACCGGTTCTACGATTTGCAGGGCGGGCGGATCACGATCGACGGGCAGGACATCGCGCAGGTGACGCAGGCAAGCTTGCGCAGCGCGATCGGGATTGTGCCGCAGGACACCGTGCTGTTCAACGACACGATCGGCTACAACATCGGCTATGGGCGCGAAGGGTCGAGCGATGCCGAGATCGCGCAGGCCGCGAAGGGTGCGGCGATTGCGGGGTTCATCGAGACCCAGCCGCTGGGCTACGCCACGCGGGTCGGCGAGCGCGGGCTGAAGCTGTCGGGCGGCGAGAAGCAGCGCGTGGCGATCGCGCGGACGCTGCTGAAGAACCCGCCGATTTTAATTTTGGACGAGGCGACGAGCGCGCTCGATAGCCGCACCGAGGGCGAGATCATGGAAACCCTCCACGAAGTCGAACGCGGCCGCACCACGATGGTCATCGCGCACCGGCTGTCGACGGTGGTCGATGCCGACCAGATCCTGGTGTTGGAGGCCGGGCGGGTGGTCGAGCGTGGGAGCCACGCGCAGTTGCTGCGGCGGGGCGGGTTGTATGCCGAGATGTGGCAGCGGCAGGCGCAGGAGCGCGAGGAGGAGGCGGTGGTCGAGGCAGCCGAATAGCGGATGCTATTCGGCGTCCAGGCCGAGACCTCGGCCGGCGGGTCGCGCCTGCGAGCCCGTCCGACGACGCGGCTTTGCCGCGGCAGCGAAGGGGAGGATAGCAGTGACGAAACTAAGCAGCGATGCGATTGAGGTGGTCAATCGAAACGCACTTGTGACGGTCGCCTTGGGTCTTGGCTACAATGCCTATTTGCCGGTGTATGATCACGGTATCGATCTCATTCTCCACAGCGAGGAACGCAGCGATACCAAGCTGATTCAGCTTAAGGGTCGCTGGACGATCGATCGAAAGTATGTCGGCCGCAACATTTGGGTGGCCTTCCCCGATCGAGGGATTTGGTACGTTGCGCCGCACGATGAGATGCTTTTGCTCGGAGAGCGTCATACGCTTACTGAGAGTTGGAAGCGCGGCACATACAGCAAGAGCCCGCTGGGCAAACGCGACTTGGAAGAATTGGCAGTTTATCGGTTCGGCGATCCAGGCAAGGTCAACAAAATGGCAGAAACCGCGTGATTCTCCGTTTACGGGGAGGAGTTTAGAGGTCGGGCAACACCTGATCCGCGACCCCCCAGCCCTCCAGCGCGCGGCTGCCCGCGCGTTCCAGCAACTCCGCCGCGTCCTTCACCGTCCATCGCGCCGCCGTGTCCAGATCGCGCAATTCAGTCCAGCTGACCGGCGCCGCGACCGGCGTGTTGGGCCGCGCCCGCGCCGCATAGGGCAGAATCGCGGTGCTGCCGCGCTGGTTGCGGAGGTAGTCGATGAAGATGCGGCCGACGCGCTTGGCCTTGCTCATCGTCGCGACGAAGCGGTCGGGCTCCGCCGCCGCCAGCGCGCGGGCGAAGCGGTCGGCAAAGTCCTTGACCTGCGGCCAGGTCGCCTGCGGGGTCAGCGGCACGACGACATGGACGCCCTTGCCGCCCGACAGCAGCGGGAAGCTGGTCAGGCCCAATTCGGCGAGCTGGTTCTTGAGGAAGTCGGCGGCCTTCTTGGTATCCTCGAAATCCAGCCCCTCGTCGGGGTCGAGATCGAACACCATCCGGTCGGGTTTTTCGATCCCCTCAAACTCCGTTCGCTTCGAGCCCTTCGACTGCCCGCTGTGCGGGCGCTCAGGATGAACTTCCGCCTCTGGCGGAAGTCGAGAAGCCTTTTCTTGTGGCACATCCCTCGACTTCGCTCGGGACGAACGGGGGGCGGGAGGCGGGCCTAGGCTCGAGCCCCAGCCGTGGAACTCGATCGTGCCCATCTGCACGCAGCTCAGGATGCCGGCGACGTCGGTGACGTAGAGGTAATCCTCGGTGCTGCCGTCCTTTTCCTTGACCGGTACCTTGTGGACGGTGTCGCCGAAGCTGCCGGCGTCGTGTTTCTGGAAGAAGCAGTGTTTCGCGCGGCCCTGTGGACAGCGGACCAGCGAAACCGGGCGGTTGGCGAGCCAGGGGAGCATAATCGGCGCGACCGCGGCGTAATAATCTGCCAGATCGCCTTTGGTGACCTTGCCGGTTTCGTCGATGATGCGGTCGCGGCTGGAGATTTTGACGCCCCCAGCATCCGTTCGTGCTGAGCTTGTCGAAGCACGTGTGGCACCCACACCATTTGCGGCACGTCCTTCGACAGGCTCAGGACGAACGGTGGATGGGTGTTCGAAGACCACCTCATCGGCAGGCTTGTCGCCTCGTAGCCCCAAGAAGCTGGAGTGGCGGAGCACGCCGTCGGGGGTGACTTCGGCATAGGCGACTTCGGCGACGAGTTCGGGCTTTACCCAATGCGCCTTGCGGGTGGCGTCGCGGGGGGCGGTGACGGTCGGGGTCTTCTGTTCAAGCTTCTTCAGCTTGGCCTGCAGATCGAGCATCGTCGCCATGTCGAACCCCGTGCCGACCTTGCCCGCGTAGATCAGTTTCCCGCTCTCGTCCTTCGCGCCGAGCAGCAGCGCGCGGAAGCCGCGGCTCTTGTCGCTGTCGGTCCAGCCGACGATCACGAATTCCTGGCGCCGGGTGCATTTGGTCTTCACCCAGCCCTTGGTGCGCTTGCCCGCATAGGGTGCGTCGGCGAGCTTGGAGACAACGCCTTCATAGCCTTCGCGGCACATGGTCTCGAACAGCGCCTCGCCCGACCCGGCGATATGGTCGGAAAATTGGAGATGCGCGTCGGTCCCGATCAGCAGCGGCTGGAGCCGGGCCTTGCGCTCGACCAGCGGGAGTTGGGTCAGGTCCGCGCCGTCGTTGGCGAGCAGGTCGAAGGCGAAGAAGGTCATCTCGCCGGCGTTGGAGATGGCGTCCTTGAGCGTCGAGAAGTCGGGCTTGCCGCCCTTGAACGCGACGATCTCGCCGTCGAGGAGGGCGGACTGGACGGGGAGTGCGGCGGCGAGGTCGGCGAGCTTCTGAAACTTTGCGGTCCAGTCGAGCCCGGTGCGGGTGTAGACTTTCGCCTTACCGTTCGCGACCGCGATCAGCGCGCGGTAGCCGTCGTATTTGACCTCGTGGAGCCACGCCGATCCGGCGGGAACGGAATCGACGAGAGTGCAGAGCTGAAGGGGTTGGAATGCTACGACGTCATTCCCGCGCACGCGGGAACCCATCTCGCGCGCTGTCCCGCTTGATTTGCTGGTGGAGCTGGGTCCCCGCCTTGGCGGGGATGACGTTTTGGGAGCGGGAAGCGGCTTGGCCTTTTTCCCCTCGGCAATCTCCTGCATCGTCCGGCCGGTCTTCACGCTGGTCAGCGCGGTTTCGACCAGCGTGTCGGTACCGCCCGCGTCGGCATCGTCGATCTTCCTAAGCAACCAGTTCTCGCGCTTTTCGTTGCCGCGCGGCTTCAGGCGGATCAGGATCCACTCGCCCTTCATCCGCTCGCCGTCGAGCACGAAGTGGAGGTGACCGTGCTCGATGTCCTTCGCGCTCTTGCCCGCGATCGGCGACCAGGTGCCGCGGTCCCACAGCATCACCGTGCCGCCGCCATATTCCTTGGCCGGGATCGTGCCTTCAAACGTCGCGTAGCTGAGCGGATGGTCCTCGGTCCGGACCGCAAGGCGCTTTTCGGCAGGGTCGAGGCTGGGGCCGCGGGTGACCGCCCAGCTCTTCAGGACGCCATCGACCTCCAGCCGCAGGTCCCAGTGGAGCCGGGTCGCGTCGTGCTTCTGGACCATGAAGCTGTTGCCGTGGCCGGGCGCGAGCGTGCCGGCGGGCTCGGCGGTTTTGCTGAAGTCGCGCTTGGCGTTGTAGAGCGCGAGGGGGTCGGGTTTGCGCTGCACCATATTAACCCGTCGTGCCGGGCTTGACCCGGCATCACGCTCCTCTTGGCGAATTCAGACAGCGGGACCCCGGCTCAAGGCCGGGGTGACGCGACGTGTGGGGATCACGCACG